>VBQC01000151.1:0-3551 GCA_005887825.1 Verrucomicrobiota bacterium
CGCGCGTGATGAAACAAATACTGCTGCGCGTAACCTCCATGTTCGCCAAAATATGTTTCGCAAAATTCGCGCAGCCGCTGCGCCGTCACTTTCTTCGTCCGCGGAAAATATTTCTCCCTCAAAACGCGCTCAATCCAGACGTCGATGGGAAACGCGCGCAGACGTTCGTAGGCAAATAGCATCACACAATTAGCGATCTTTGCGCCCACGCCCGGCAGCCGGCAAAGCTTCTTCCGAAGATCCACATCCGATAGCGCTGAAGACGCTTCGAGGTCAATTGCGCCGGAACTGACGAGCTGTGCCGTTGCGAGGAGGTTCTTTGCGCGATAACCGAGCGCGCATTTGCGCAACTCCCTTTCGGAGCTCCTGGCGAGGCGCGCTGCAGAGGGAAACGTGTGGACGACATAGTTGTCGATCTTGCGTGCGACGCCGAACCGTTCACGCAACGCTTTCGAAATTTGCCGGATATGCGCGACCTGTTTCATCGACGAACAGATGAATGTGGCCAGAGATTCCCATTTCGGCTGACGAATGATGCGCAACCCGCGACAAAAATTACGGGCTGCGATCATGATCGGATCGTTCGGGAACGACGCACAGATTTCCGCGAGCGGATGATCGAGCGCGAAATAATGCGCGACGCTTCTGCCGACCATACGTCGCTCCTCTCTAGCTGCGCTACAACTTGACTGCTTTAAGCAGTCAAGTTCCCCTTCGCTCGCGCGAACTTGTAAGACATCTCCGTGTTGTTCTACGTAAATCGGCAGATCGCTGATCGTTCCGATAAAACCATTACCGATTTTTTCCCAGTGAAAAACCTGGCCCGAATCGAGCGTCTTTGCGAGATCGAAAGCCGGCGCTGAAATTTTAACCAGCTTCATTCTTGCCACAGATTAACACGGATTAAACACGGACGATGTAAATCGAAATCCTCGTTTCCTTTATCTGTGTAAATCTGTGTTCATGCTTCGGCTTTGCTCAGCACGGCGTCTGTGGCTAAGTAAGCGCCGACATGGGCGCCCGTCTGGCAATCGATACCGGAGTCTTGCTCCTTTATTTCTTCGGCATTGTCGCGCTTGGTTTGTGGGCGGGCCGGCGAAACAAAAATTTGCGGGATTTCTCGCTTGGTGGGCGATCGATTCCCTGGTGGGCGGTTCTCGCTTCGATCGTTGCAGCCGAAACCAGCGCCGCCACTTTTCTTGGAACGCCGGCCGAGGGTTTCAAAACGAGGGGATACTTTTACGGCCAGCTCGTCATCGGTACGATCCTGGCGCGCGTGTTCATAGCTTTCACGTTCATCAAGCCGTACTACGACTATCGGGTGCAGAGCATCTACGAGTTCCTCACCGTGCGCTTTGGATCAAAAACCAAGAACATGGCAAGCGGGATCTTCTTGTTTACGCGCGTGCTGGGAATCGGCGTTCGTTTGTATCTTGGCGGCGCTATCATGGTGGTGATCTGGCGTTATCTGTTTCCGAGCCTGCCGATCAATCTCAATACTTACATTTGGGGCATTATCTTCGTGACCGTCATCACGACGATTTACACGGCGGTCGGCGGCATCAAGGCCGTAGTCTGGACTGATCTCATCCAGGCGATGCTAATGTTCAGTTCAGTGATTTTCGCCATTTTCTTGTTGCTTCACAATATTCCGGGCGGGCTCGAGACGGTGAAGCAAACCCTGGGCGGGCTCGGGAATGTGAAGGTGTTTCAGACCGGGTGGAACCCCGATCTGCCGTTCGGTCCGGCGCTCAAGGCGATGCTGGAGGAACCCTACACGCTCTTTGCCGCGTTCATTGGCTCGACCATGTTGACGATGGCGACGCACGGCACCGACCAGGACATGGTGCAACGAATGTTGACCGCGCCCGATCATCGCAAATCGCAACTCTCGCTCATCCTCAGCGGCGTAATGGATTTGCCGATCGCCGGGGCATTTCTTACTGTCGGCATTTTGCTTTCTGTCTTTTACATGGTGATGCCGAGCCCAGACTTGCCAGCCGCGGATAATGAAATCTTCGGCTACTATATCGTGCATGAGATGCCGGTGGTGTTCCGCGGACTCATCATCGCAGGCATTTTTGCGACCATGATGGGCTCGACCTCCGCCGCACTGAATGCGCTCGCCACAAGTTTCACAAAGGATTTTTACCTTCCCTACATCAACCGCAACGCAACCGACCGGCAGGCTATCCGTGCCGCGCGCATCGCCACATCGGTGTTTGGTATTCTCATGATCCTCGTCGCCACGATGGCGGCTAACGCGGTCTTGCACGACGCGAAACTGACGATCATTCCGATTGCGATCGGAATTCTCGGTTACACCTATGGCGCGTTGCTCGCTGTCTTTCTTCTCGGGATGCTCACGCGCACTCGCGGCCGCGACGGAGCGAACGTGATCGCGATGATCGTCGGCATCACGTCGGTGCTAATCCTGTGCAAAGTCGCGCTGCCCGCGTTCGATGTCGGTGCACTTTTACGGGGCGAGTTCAGGCACGCGGACTGGAAGTTCGGCTGGTTCATGCCTGATTGGTGGCCGAAGATCGCCTGGCCCTGGTTCGTGTGTATCGGGTGCCTCGTGACGATTGCGATCAGCGTCCTCTTCCGTACGCCGGAGAGCCAGATCGCGATTGCCGGAGCGCACGTCAGGTCGACCTCGGCCGCTTGAGCAAACGGGCCTTGGTGTGTCGCCTTCGCACTATCGTCACATTTTTGGTAGCGATTCTTTTCCAAACTGGACGCGAGCATCAGCCAGGAGCTGCTTAGCGCGATATTGAAACAGGAATTGACCGGCCCGGGCATCACTGCATTACTTGAGCACCAACCGCAGTCTTTTCACCCAACCCTCAACCACGCAATCCCATGCCCCACATCGTTACCGACAAATGTACCGGATGTAAGTTCACCGACTGTGTGGAGGTGTGCCCGGTCGCCTGTTTCTACGAACTCGATAACCAGGTGGTCATTCATCCGGAAGATTGCATTGATTGCATGGCATGTGTGGATGTATGCCCGGTGCACGCCATCTACGAGGAGCAGGACCTTCCGCCAGAATTCGCGAAAGATGTCGAGTTCAACGCGGTTCAGTCCAGGCAGCTGAAGGACTCGGGCACGGAAGCGATCACAGCCCGCAAGGATCCCCTGCCCAGCGCCGCGGAGCGAAAAAAAGCCCTGGGTTATTGAGCGACCATCCTGCGCTGGTGTTTTACACCGGTGTAATCCGTCCTCCCTCATCGCTTTTCATCCGCCAGCTTGATCTCGAGAGGCCTACCATCTAATTCTCGTTCAGCCATGTCTGCTCCTCCTGTGATTGCTGATCTTGTTGAGCGCTTTGATCAGCAAAGTGACGCGTATAAGTCAGGCCAATACAACGAAGCGCAGCTTCGCCAGGAATTTATCGATCCGATGTTCAAAGCGCTCGGATGGGACATGGAAAACGTCAGCGGTTATGCGGAAGCGTACAAAGATGTCATCCATGAAGACGCCATCAAGATTGGCGGGGCCACGAAAGCGCCGGACTATTGCTTTCGCATCGGCGGTACGCGCAAATT
>VBQC01000151.1:3561-5640 GCA_005887825.1 Verrucomicrobiota bacterium
TGGTCGGCAAAACTGCCGCTCAGTGTTCTGACCGATTTCGAGGAATTCGCTGCGTACGATTGCCGGGTCAAACCGGCGCTGACCGATAACGCCGCAACTGCGCGCGTTCTTTACTTCCGATTTCCCGAATACATTTCGTGCTGGGACGAGATCGACAAAATCTTCTCCCGTGAATCGATTCTCAAAGGTTCTTTCGACAAGTTCGCGGAGTCCACCAAAGCCAAGCGCGGTACGGCCGAAGTCGATGACGCGTTTCTGGATGAGATCGAGAAATGGCGCTCCGATCTTGCGGGCAATCTCGCGCTGCGCAATCCACCCCTCTCACAGCGCGACCTTAATTTCGCGGTCCAGCGCACCATCGATCGGATTGTTTTTCTGCGCATCTGCGAAGACCGGCGCATCGAGTTTATGCCCGCTTAATGGCGCTGCTAAATGGCGAGCACACCTATCCGCGACTTCAGCGTCTTTTCCGCGAAGCCGACGAACGTTACAACTCCGGCCTGTTCCATTTCCAAAAAGAAAAAGATCGCGTCGAACCGCCGGACGATCTCACGCCCGAGCTCGAGATCAAGATCGACGATTCCGTCCTCAAGAACATCATCCGACGCCTCTATTATCCCGAAGGTTTTGCAGGATGTCGATCTTGAACGAACGATGATCCAGGCCATCGCGCCAAAGTCGAAGACAAACCGGAAGTCAAGAAAGCGGGCGGCGTCTATTACACGCCCACGTACATCGTCGATTACATCGTCAAGAATACAGTCGGCAAATTGCTCGAAAACAAAACGCCGAAACATGCTGCCAAGCTTCGTATTCTCGATCCAGCGTGCGGCTCCGGTTCATTTCTGATCGGCGCGTATCAATACCTGCTCGATTGGCATCGCGACTGGTTTGCCAGTCACGATCCCAAAAAATCAGCGACTGGTCGCAATCCGGTTTTGTATCAAGCCCCTGGCGGCGAATGGAAACTCACCACAACCCAGCGCAAACGCATTTTGCTCCAAAACATTTTCGGCGTGGACATTGACGCGCAAGCGGTCGAGACGACCAAGCTCTCGCTGCTGTTGAAAGTTCTCGAAGGCGAATCGGAACAAACCCTCGCAAGCCAACTGCGTTTTTATCACGAGCGCGCCCTGCCCGATCTCGGCAGCAACATCAAATGCGGCAACTCACTCATCGGCTCCGATTTTTACGACCAACAGCAAATGCAGTTCCTGGACGAGGAAGAACGCTACCTCATCAACGTCTTCGATTGGAACAAGGAGTTTCCCGAGATCATGAAAGTCGGCGGCTTCGATGCTGTTATCGGGAATCCGCCGTATCTACGAGTTCAGGGCCTTCAAGAACATTACGGCAATCAAATCGAATACTTCGCCAGGAACTACAAAAGCGCTGTGAAGCGTTTTGATCTTTATCTTTTGTTCACTGAGCGCGCCTATAAGCTTCTAAACTCAAGCGGGCGAGTTGGATTCATCTGCCCGCACAAGTTTCTCAATTCCGACTTTGGCTCTGGTCTGAGGAACTTTTTGGTACAGAATCACGCGATTGAATCATTTCTCAGCTTTGGAAACAACTTGGTTTTCCATCAGGCCTCGACGTATACCGGAATCTTGATCCTCTCGAAGAAAGAGAACGCTTCTCTCGCGTTTTTCCAGATGCCCGATGTTCTTGTGGGTGACTTGGCTGTCCGTCTAGCAGCCGTCAAATTGACGGACTTTAGTGGCTACAAGCTTACCATGCTTGGAAGCGAACCGTGGGCACTGACATCATCGTCTAATCAGTCGCTACTGGATAAGTTGCGAAAACAGCCGGCGAGAGTGGAAACGGTCTTCGAAGGCGTTTTCCAAGGAGTAGTTACGGGAATCGACGAACTGTATTTTGTAACTCCGATTAGTGATCGTGGTGATTTATTTGAAGTCGAGGTATTGCGAGACGGAAGACGCATCAAGCTAGAAAAGGCCATTCTGAAGCCGATGCTCAAGGGAGAAGATGTCTCGCGCTACATCGAGCCTCTCGCCAGGTTCCACTGCATTTACCCGTACAAGTTGGTCGGCGAGAGGACCGTTATCCTCGAGGAGG
>VBQC01000151.1:5654-7406 GCA_005887825.1 Verrucomicrobiota bacterium
TGCGCGACCTTGGCGTGAAGTACAAAACGAATCCTAAATATTGGTATTCATGTCACCGTGGTCGTTCAATGTCCGCCTTTGCCAGAGAGCGCATTATCAGCCAGGAGATCAGTCTGGGGTGCAACATGACCTTGGACAGACACGGGCTATATCATAACACCAAGGTATATAGCTTGCTGCCGGCCCCGTCGACGCAAGAAAGTATTTTGTATTGGCTTGGGATACTGAACTCCAAGTTGATGTGGTGGTTCCTCAAGAACACCGGATACGTGCTCAGGGGAGGGTATTTTACCTTCAAGACCGAGTACCTAAACCCGTTTCCACTACACACGATCGATTTAAACAATGCCGCCGACAAAACACGGCACGACCGCATGGTCGAATTGGTCGAGGGGATTCTCGATTTGCACAAGCAAGTCGCCATCGCGAAAACGGTGCACGCCAAAACAAATCTCCAGCGCCAGATCGATGCGACCGATGCGCAGATTGACAAGTTGGTTTACGAGCTTTACGAACTCACGCCCGACGAAATCAAAATCGTCGAAGCCGCAGCCAAGTGAAGCTGCCGAATCTCGAACGCCTCATCATCGAGCAAGAAAAGGTTGCCGATTATTTGCTCAATCCAACTCATCGTTACGGCGCGAGCAAAGCGCGCTTCTTCGGCGAATTTGGATTTCAACGAGAAAACTGGGAGACATTAGCCGAAGCATTGCGAGAACACGCGCGCACGAGCGAAATCGCTCGAACGATCGAGACCGGGTTCGGGCCGCGCTTTTGTCGTGGAAGGTGAGATATCTGCGCCCGGTGGCAAAAGGACGCGCATTAAAACCGTCTGGCAATTTGACCGCGGTGAAATTGCACCACGGCTCATCACCGCGTATCCTGCTCGGCAAACTTGATCATGATCAAAGAACACGACTGCGTTGTTCTCACCGAAGACCTGACGTCGGAAAAATTGAAAGCCGGCGATATTGGAACAGTTGTGCACATCCACGGTGATCGCAAAGGCTACGAAGTGGAGTTTATGACGCTTGCCGGAGAAACACTGGCGGTGGTCACTCTTCTGCCGTCACAACTGCGCCCCATTACTCCTCGCGATCTTGCGCATGTCCGCGAACTAGCCACTGCCTGATTGCCGAGACCAAAGCCTGTCGCTTGGCGAGCCATGAAGCCTAATCTCCATCCTCAGATCATCGAAAAGAACGGGTCGAAGGAATCGGTCCTTCTGCCATACGCAGAATACGTCGCCTTGCGGGAATGGATCGAGGACATGGAAGATCTGCTTGAACTTCGGGAAGCGACGCGCGCAGAAGGTAATCTGCCCGGTCGACCGCTGGAGGAAATTGCAAAAGAGCTTGGGCTGTAAGCGGCCGTTACTTTTTGTCTCCTGCCAACTTAATCGACAAATCGCGCAACTGTCGCGGACCGACTTCGGCTGGTGACTGGGTCATCAAATCCATGCCGCGATTGTTTTTCGGGAACGCCATCACGTCGCGGATCGATTGCTCGCCACAAATCAACATGACGAGCCGATCGAGGCCGAGCGCGATGCCGCCGTGCGGCGGCGCGCCGAGTCGGAGCGCGTGCAGCAAATGGCCGAAGAGCGATTGTCGATCTTCTGGGCTGATACCGAGGGTTTCGAACATTTTTTCCTGCAATTCCGGCTCGTGAATTCGAATGCTGCCGCCGCCGATTTCGACGCCGTTCAAGACAACGTCGTAGGCCTCGGCGCGAATCGCTGGGAATTTCTTC
>VBQC01000052.1 GCA_005887825.1 Verrucomicrobiota bacterium
GGATTGCTGGCAGGCATTGGCGCGCTGGCAATTCCCGGCGTAGGTCCATTTATCGCAGCCGGTCCAATTATGGCGGCGCTTAGTGGCGCGGCCGTCGGAGCGGCGACCGGGGGTGTTGTCGGCGGTTTGATCGGTCTCGGCATCCCGGAGATCGAAGCAAAGCGCTACGAGGAGAAGTTGAAAAAGGGGAATTACCTGATCGCAATGCACACGAATAAAAGCGAAGACGTTGATCGGGCGAAGCACATTTTCAAAACTGCCGGCGCTGAGGATATCAGCACCGTCAGCGAAGCATCGGCACCGAAAGTTTAAACAAATGCTGAAGAAGGGGAAATTCTATGGCTGACGAAAACCAAATGGACCAAGGCTCTGCGGTTCCGCCGCAGGCGAAAGAAAAAGCAGAGCGTGGCGCGACGCACGCCCGCAAAGCGGCGGAAGATCTCCGCTCGGCCGCAGGTGCAATGGCCGATGAATATCGAGGCCGCGCGGAAGAGGTATGGGATGATGCGCTGCATCGCGTCCGCAGTTTTCAGGACGACAGCAAGCAATACGTCCGCGAGAACCCGACGAAGGCGGTCTTTACTGCGCTCGGGGTCGGTTTCGTGCTCGGTTTAATTTTCCGTCGTTAAGGGGCCGGTGAATGGCAGGCCGTCCGATGTGCGGCTCCGCAGCTTCTTGACCGATACGGAATGCGCTCCTTCCGGCTTGCGCGAGGCCGAATACAATATTATGGCAATGAAAACGCAGAAGGAAAAACTTAAGGAACAGGAAGAATCGCGAGATTTCTTTTGCGTAGTAAGCGATGCTTTTCGGATTTTTGCACGGCGCTCGTCGATGGTGCTCGGTAGCGCTTGGGCCTTTGCCAGCGCGATTCTCATCATCGTCGTTTGGGGACTAACCGGTCCCACGTTTCATTATTCGGATACCTGGCAGCTCATTATTAATACCGGAACGACAATTGTTACTTTCCTGATGGTCTTTCTCATTCAGAATACGCAGAACCGCGATGCCAAAGCGGCTCATTTGAAACTCGACGAAGTCATTCGAGCGCTGAAAGGCGCTCGAAATGAACTTGTCGATCTGGAAAAACTTTCCGACGAAGATCTCACCAGCCTCGAGAAACAGTTCGAGCGCGTTCGCGAAAAAGCCGAGCGAGACGGAAACAATCCTGGCCGCATGAGCCCCGCGAACGGCGCCGGGCGCGCGTCCAGGGGCAAGGGCACTTAGGCGCGGCGCCACCAAACTTTGCGGTCCGCGGAGGCTCGATCTGATTGCATTTTGACTGTACCCACGTCACCGCATCCAAGATCGCGTTTAACTTGACCAAGAACAGAGTAACCATCCAAGCGCCACCCCAGCTTGGCGCTATTGCTTTCGGGGTTTGAAGACCGCCCGGGCGAGTTCCAAGCGTTTGGCTTCGACCCGATCGCATTGTTCTCTGGCACGCTCCTGAAGTTGCGCGTAGTCAATTCCGCGTAGTTTGGGGACGACGCCAGTAGCGACTTCAAGTCCACGCCAAAGCGCGCACTTACCGGTGATGCCGAGGACTAGACTTTCGAGGGCGAGGTAAAGTCCCATCTCGCCATCGCGTGATTCGCCAGCGCGAATTTTCGCGCGCGAAAGCTTTTCAGCGATCCAAGCGCCGGCTCTTCGTATGGCGTTGTGTTTTTTCTCCAATTTGTCAACGAGCCCTTGGAGTTTAGCTTGATCGGCGGCAATTTCGGTGCGTAGATCGCGGAAAAATTGAGCGAGCGGTTTTTCCTCGTAAGTGTCGATCAGGTTGTCGATCATATTTAAAGCGGCAACGGAGCCGGCGAGGTGATCGTTGAGATACGTCGATAGGTTGTCCATAAAGAAGGAATCGATTATCGCAAATATTTCGTTCGAAATGCAAATGCGCCGTGTCTTGTGCTCTAAGTCCAGTCGCAATTAAGCCAACATAAGTTTTTCATTTCCTCGGCGGTTATACCTTCGCCAACGGCCGCACCTCTCCATGAGTGTTATGTTAGCTAAGAAATTCTGCGAGGGGCTCTATCGGTTTGATGTGCGCACAAAAAATCTTGAAAGCGGCCAGGATCGGCACGGCTAAAATGATGCCGACAATTCCCCACATCCAGCCCCAGAAAGTGAGCGAGAGCAGGATGATGACGGGATTTAAAGTAAGGGAGCGTCCCATAACCCATGGGGTGATGAAACTGCCCTCCCACGTGCCAAAAGCGAGATAGACGGCGGGAAAGATGAGGGCGTACCCCAGGCTATCGAAGCTCAAGGCGGCGCCGATGGTCATGCAGATGATGCCTGTGAGAGCGCCCAGGTAAGGGACGAAATTGAGCAGCGCGACCATCACACCCCACATTACCGGGTTGCGCAGGCCGAGCACGCCCACCGCGGTTCCGACGGCCAATCCAAGGCAGGCGTTAATCGCTGTGATGGTGAAGAGATAACGCGAGACCTGCGATTCGATATCGTGCGCGATTCCGACGGCCGCCTTCTTATCGGATAGTGTGGGCAGCAACTTGACCAGCTTGGCGATGAAGACCTGGTCGTAGACGAGGAGGAAATAGAGTAGGATCGACAACAGAACAGCACTGGCGATGAACTCCGGCGTGCGTACGAAGAACGTCTCAGTGAGGGGATGCCGCTTCACTTCCACGGTTTTAATTTCCGCATTAGTTGTGGCCAGCTTCTCGATTTCGGCGGTCGCCTGGCTCACTTGCGCTACCGATTTTTTTACCGGCAGGAGCTTGTGTTGGAGTTCCGTCAAACCTTCCGGTGCTTTCTGGAGCCATCCCAGCGCGGGCGTGACCAGAGCTGAGATTCCATAACCGACAAGTGCAAGAAATCCGATAAGGATGAACGCCGCGCCGACCGGCAGCGGAATCTTCAATTGAGCAAGTCCACGCACTACCGGCCTAAACAGATAGCTGAGCAGCAGCGCAAGAACGATCGGCAGCAGGATCGAACGCATGAAGTAGATGCTGTAGAAGACTGCCAGGATAAACAGACCGGTGAGGGCGATCGACCTGACGCCGAAGGGTCTCTGGAACAGCTCGGAGATGCGTAAGCGGGCACGGGATTCGACCCTCCCCGCTTCGCGCTCGTCGTCGGAAACGCTACTGTGCGATTCCATCTTTACCGCGCGGGCAACCCATCTGTGTTCATAATCGGATGGCACTTTGCATCCCACGTCTGAATCTGCTGCCTTCGGATACTACCCGAGTGGCGGTTTAGGCCTAGTTCTAACGATCGTATTGACCTTCGATATAGATCGCATTGCACGGCCTGCTCGATTGATCAGGTCAAGCCTGTGACGCTCGGCCTCCACTAGCGCAATTTTTATCAAGACTTCATCGGTTGGCCGCACCCATTCCATCGGCATCGCATTACAATGTTCGGTCGGACAAATGATGCGCAGCGGCCCGTTTCCACGTATGCCCCCAATCACCTGGATTTCCCGCCCAGTGATGATTTTCCCGCAAACGAGACAATAACGTTTCTCATCCAGGAAGTGCCACTGCCGGAATCGATCGAGTCGCTGCAAGACGTCCAGTTTTTCTTCATCGGATAATTTGATCGGAGAAACGAGCGCCATGGCCAAAGCATGCTGTTCTACCAATTGTCGCACAATCCGGCGAATGCCGGATTGGCGTATCGGTCAAAGTCCTAGTTACCTGGCGCGCTTCAAAAACGCTGCCGCGCTTGAACTCGACATGAGACACTCCGACGAAGACATGATTTTCGCGCACTACCGCCGGCTTGTGAAATCGAAGGATGCCGAGCGACATAGGAACATCACGCCGGCGACAACCGAAAAGATCATGCCGCTTGTGTTCACTATCGCGTTACATCCAATGAAGGCTGGGCGCGCGAAGCATTTAAAAAAAATTAGGGATTAAATTATGGTTCGGCCGATGTGAAGCAGCCGCACAACAAATTCCTCGCCACAAAGAAGAGCTATGGCGACTTCAAAGTGGTTCTTAACTTCAAATTGGAGGGCTATCCGAAGACCGGTTTTGTAAACAGCTGATACAATTTCGGAGTGAGCGCTCTTTCAAAATCGCAGTCCCAGAACTAAATCGTCGGTGAAAACACGGTCGCTTTTCTGACATCAATATTGTGAAGAGGAAATCACTTCCAAAATCCGCCCCAGCTGTCTCAACGAACCTCACCGACGAGCGCTGCCCCAACGGAGTCGAGGGACTGGACGATATCCTCGCGGGCGGGTTGCCGCGCGCCGGCTTTTATTTAGTTCAAGGGGACCCGGGCTCTGGCAAGACGACGCTGGCGCTTCAGTTTCTCCTGGAGGGACTACGGCGAGGCGAGAAGGTCTTTAACATCACGCTTTCGGAGACCAAACAGGACTTGCTCAAAGTGGGCGCGATCACACGGCTGGTCCCTCGATAAAATCCCGGTGTTGGATCTGTCCGCCGTTGAAAATCTGCTGCGGCCCGAAGCGCAGACGACAGTGTTTCATCCATCCGAAGTCGAGTTGACGAAAGTCAGCCAGCTACTACTCGATGAAGCGCGCAAGGCGCAGCCAGCACGGGTCGCCTTCGATTCGCTTTCCGAATTCCGATTAATCGTCGCATATACTGTAGGATTTTGTCTGATTACACAATCATCCGCCGTCCCGATTGTATGTTTTCATTCCAAGCCGATTTGAAAGAAAGAAAAAAAATCCAGTCGCGAAGTGCGAAAGGACCAATCAGCGAACTCAGTAACTAAAATTAAGAAAGGTACTATGGAAACAGAACGTAATCCGAATGAACCCATCAAGCCTAAAGGCGCTGGACAGCAAGGCGGCCAAGAGGGCGGTGGCGGACAGCAGGGCGGTGGCAGCCAACAGGAAGATCGGGATAAACAGGAACGTGAACGCCAACAGCGCGAGCGCGAGAAGCAGGGTGGCGGAGGCCAAGGGGGCGGTGGCGGTCAAGAACGCAGCGGCGGCCAACAGGGCGGCGGTCAGCAAAGCAGCAGACGATAAGCCTTCATAGGAGAGCCAAGGCGCTTGGTGATTGCGTCTTGGAGTAACGAGCGGCGGGAGGCGTCTTCCGCCGCTTCTTTTGCACGTGTATCACCGCCGAAGTTCGACGTTTCTTCCGCTGCCTTAATTCTTGTCAACCCGCGCGACCACCTCAAGATCGTCGCAAAAGGCGGAAAGTCCACGCTCCTACCGCCGTGCGGAATCGCTCGGTTTCGGTTTGGCGGCGCGCGGCGGTTCAAGGCGAAAAACGGTTTCGCCTTCTTTCATGAGATCTAGGCGATCGCGCGCAATCGTTTCCAGATAGGTCACGTCGGTCTTGAGCAAATTGACCTCACGGATCTGACGGGCAAGCAAATTTTGTTGTTCGTTTACTTGTTGTTGCTGGTTGTCGATCTCCGCGCGGCTCTGCATCAGTTTTTTATAAGGCGGAACGAACAAGCTTACGATCACCAGCCAGATCGCAAGGACAAGCAGCACCCGAAGAATTCGGTTAAGTCGCTGCCAGACTGTAGCTTCGCGACGCGCGCGAAAATCAGCGTAGCTCTGATCCACTTAGCGCATTGTAGCGCCGTACACAGCTTTGTCACCAAGTTCTTCTTCGATTCGCAAGAGCTGATTGTACTTAGCGACCCGATCACTGCGGCAAAGCGACCCAGTTTTGATCTGACCAGCATTGGTCGCGACCGCGATGTCGGAAATGGTTGCGTCTTCTGTTTCGCCTGAGCGATGACTGATTACCGTCGCGTAATCGTTTTTCGTCGCCAGATCAATCGTCGCCAGTGTTTCGGTAAGCGTGCCGATCTGATTCACCTTGATCAAAATCGAATTGGCCACGTGTTCGGCAATTCCTCTGCGGAGAAAATCGACGTTCGTGACAAAGATATCGTCGCCTACCAGTTGAATCCTTTCGCCGAGTTTTGCAGTGAGTTTTTTCCAGCCGGCCCAATCATTTTGGGCGCAACCATCCTCAATCGAAATGATCGGAAACCGCGCACAAAGATTGGCATAGTAATCGATCAGTTCTCCGACGGTTTTTTTTGAACCATCCGATTTCTTGAAAACGTAAACCTCGTTTTCGCTATCGTAGAATTCGGAGGCAGCTGGATCGAGTGCGATAAAAATTTGCTCGCCGAGCTTGTAGCCGGCCCTCTTAACGGCGGTCGAAATCGATTCCAAGGCGTCCTCGGCGGAATCGAGTTGCGGCGCAAATCCACCTTCGTCGCCGATCCCCGTGGAAAGATGTCGATCTTTCAGAACAGATTTGAGCGCATGAAAAACCTCCGCGCCATAACGCAGCGCTTCCGAAAAGGTCGGCGCGCCGCGCGGCACAATCATGAATTCTTGAAAATCGATCGGAGCGTCCGAGTGCGCGCCGCCGTTCAGGATGTTCATCATCGGAACCGGCAAGACTCTTGCCTCAGGCCCGCCGAGATAACGAAAGAGCGAGAGATTTTCCGCGGCGGCAGCGGCGTGCGCCACCGCCAGCGAAACACCGAGCAGTGCATTTGCGCCCAGGTTCTTTTTGTTCGGCGTGCCGTCGAGCTCGATCAATTGATTGTCGATCTTTCTTTGGTCCAGCGCGTCCCATCCCTGGAGGGCTTGCGCGATCCTGGCATTAACGTTGGCGACTGCATGCTTCACCCCTTTGCCGCCGAACCGACTTTTGTCGCCATCGCGCAATTCCCATGCTTCATGTTCGCCCGTGCTCGCCCCGCTCGGAATCGCCGCCCGGCCAAGCGCCCCCCCTTCAAGCCGGACATCGACTTCGATTGTCGGATTGCCGCGCGAATCCAAAATTTCGCGTGCGATGATTTTGCGGATTGAAGTCCTTGACATTGTCGAATATCGCAGCGCAAAGGCTTACGCCCGGCAATGATGCGCGTGGGAAACAGGTTCTTCAACTAATCTTCGGGATTGGCGAAAACCGACCTCGCCTGAGGTTCTTTCTCGCAGGCGAGATTCCCATTGGCAATTTAGCCGGGGCACGGATAATCTGACCGATGATTGGCTTAACGAGATTTGGCGCGATAGGGTTGGCAGGGATCATTTTTGCCGCGGCCGGGGCGGAGACCGGACGTCTCCCGGCCGATCAATTGGCAAAAGCCGTTAGAACCGATGCGATTAGCATCCCAACGCCTGGCGAGCTTTTCGCGGCGATTGAGAAACCTGGCAAAACAGACTGGTCGGGTCAGTATCGCGGGCCGATGCCGATAACGTATCGCAATCGTGCGCAAATTGCCCTCAACCTCGGCGGCTTGATCGCCGATGGATTTATTGCCGTTGAAGCTAAGGACAGCCAGCAGGTCAAAAATATCGGCTCAGACATCATTAAACTCGCGAAAGCGCTCGGAGTAAGCGAGAACCTGCTCAAACGCGGTAATAGCATTAACGAATTCGCCGAGAACAATGAATGGGACACGTTGCAGGAAGAACTGGAAGCGACACAGAACGAAGTGAAATCCTCGATGCAATCGCACAACGACCAGGACCTGGTGATTCTGGTGAGTCTCGGTGGTTGGATTCGCGGCACGCAAGTAGTCAGCGGAGCGATCGCGCGAAATTACGACGAGCGAAGCGCGAAGGTTCTGCGCCAGCCGGCACTCGTTAAGTTCATGCAATCGAAGATCAACGAAATCTCACCCGAACTTCGCAGCGAGCCTCTGGTCAAAGATGTGAGCGAAGAACTCACTGGGATTGAAAAGCTTGTTTCTTTCCCGGCAGACAAGGCGCCGACTGTGGATGAAGTGCGGAAGGTCAACGAAGCGGTTGGCAAGGTGATGGAGAAGATAGAAAACAAGGCCGTCGCGAGATGAAACGCCGCTTGCTAATTTTTCTATCGATCTTTGTACTGGCCGCCAGGATCCCTGCGCGTGCGGAGACCGATGCTGAGGTCGAAGCGCGCAAAACCGCACTCGATCTTGCCGGAGCATTTTCGAACGAGGGTTTCAAGATCCGAGATGGCCACTGGTGCGGGACCGTTAAGCGAAACGATCATACCCTCGTTGCGGTGAATCTCTATGCTGGAAACCAGTATTGGTTCTCCGCCGGCGCGACCGAACCTGCGAGAAAAATCGCGGTGGGTGTTTATGATGAGACCGGAAAGAAAGTTACTACCGAAGAGTACAACGCGGATGAAAAGGCTGCAGCCGGCTTTTCGCCGACGAACAGCGGTCAGTACTTCGTCTCGATCGATCTGGTTGAAGGGGAGGCAGGCAGCTTCTGTCTCATATATTCTTATAAGTAAGAAGTGAGACGATTCTGGATTCTAGATTCTAGATGCTGGATTTTCGTCGGTGCTGGCATTGCCATCGAGCAGCAAGTATGAAACATCCAGCATCTTCGGTTAACGATGATCTCGCTCCAAGTGTTTTACGAGGGTAACGTCCAAGGCGTCGGTTTCCGCTGGTCGGTGCAACATATCGCCAAGGGCTTCGATGTCACGGGCTGGGTACGCAACCTGTTGGATGGTCGCGTGGAACTTCAGGTCAACGGAGAGGAAGACGAGGTGCGCGCGTTCCTCGAGGGCGTAGCACAGAGCGACCTCCATGCCCTCATTCGTAAACAAACCGAAAATAAATTGGAGAACCCGGTCGCCGCCCGCGGTTTTGAAATTCGCCATGAGTGATCCGGCCGTCGCCGTTCGGGGACTGACGAAAATTTTTCCTGTTCCCTTGCATCGACAGTCGATTGTTGCGGTGCGCGATCTCGATCTTCGCATTGAATCGGGCGAAGTTTATGGGTTGCTCGGGCCGAATGGATCCGGCAAGAGCACGACTCTCAAAATTATCCTCGGGCTCGTTTCCCCAACGCACGGCTGCACGGAAATTTTCGGGCGCGACAGCCGTCTGGTCGAAAGCCGGGAAGCGGTCGGGTTTCTGCCGGAGAATCCCTACTTCTACAAGTATCTCACCGGTGAAGAAACGCTGCGTTTTTTTGGACGCCTTTGCGGTCTCAGAGGCGCCCCATTAAAAAATCGCATAAACGAATTGCTCGACCTCGTCGGACTGACGAAGGCACGCAAACGGCGGCTGGGCACTTATTCGAAAGGGATGTTGCAGCGCATCGGCCTCGCCCAAGCACTGATTCACGATCCCAGGCTGGTTGTGTTGGATGAACCGACCGCTGGTGTGGACCCGGCAGGCTCACGCGAGATTCGCGATCTGATTCTGGATCTGCGGCGACGCGGAATCACTGTGCTGCTTTCGTCGCATTTGCTCGCGCAAGCGCAGGAAATTTGCGATCACGTTGGCATTCTCGCCGATGGCGTGCTCGTGCGCGAAGGGCGTTTGCAGGAATTGATCGCAATTGAAAATCAAACCGAGTTTGTCATCGCTGATGCTTCCACTCAGCTCATCAATGAGATCGAATCGTTCATCAACCGCTCAGACGCGAAATTGATTGAGCGTCGAAAATCCACGACCACACTTGAGAGATTGTTCCTCGACGCGACGAAGAATGACGAAGCTCGAATGACCAAGCCCGAATGAATGCCGAAGCTCGAATGACGAACCAGTGCGCCATAATCTCTGGCGCATTCGTCATTCGTCATTCGAACCTCTTTCGTCATTCGCATCATACGGATTAAAATGAGCGAGCGACATTATCGTGCTTTCTCGTTCCGTCGCATCAACGCGATGACGGTCAACACGTTGACCGAGCTGACGCGCTTGAAGGTTTTTTATGTCCTGCTGATTTTCGCACTTCTTTTGATCGGCAGCTCGATGTTCATGGCGCAGTTCACTTTTCAGCAGGAATTTCAAATCCTTAAAGACGTTTCGCTCGGCGCGATGTCGATCTTCACCTCGTTGCTGGCAATCGTCGCCACCGCTCGACTCATTCCCCAGGACATCGAGGACCGTACGGTTTACACGATTCTCGCCAAGCCCGTGCCGCGTTTCGAATATTTACTGGGGAAAATTGCCGGCGTGCTTTTGCTGCTTGCGATCAGCACATTAGTAATGGGCGCAGCGTTTCTCCTCGTTCTGTACGCGCGCGAACAAACCGTGTTGCACGCGACACTCAGGCACATGTCCGGTGCGCCGCGCGAGCAGATCGATGATGCGCTGCGCGTGATCCGCTCTTCAGCGCTCAACGCCGACATCTTCCCCGGGATTATTATCATTTACCTCAAAGCATGTCTGCTGGCGGCGCTGACGCTCTTTGTTTCCACATTCGCCACCACAAACATTTTCACCATTGTTGTGATGGCTTTCGTTTATTTTATCGGCCATTTGCAGGCGACCGCGCGCGAATATTGGCTGCAGGAGCACGGTGCCAGCTGGATCACACGTGTCTTTCTCGCAGTGGTAGCGTTGTTATTTCCCGATCTGCAGGCGTTCAATTTGGTGGATGACATCGTCGTTGGCACGGCCATTTCACTGGCACTCTTTTTCAAGACAGCCGTGCTCGGAATTTTCTATACGAGCATCTACACACTATTGGCCGCCTTCGTGTTCTACGGGAAAGAATTATGATACGGGTGGCTCTGGTGGTGGCAGCCCTGCTTGCGGTCGGGGCGATCAAATTGCCAGTCGAGCGCGACCTCGCTGCGCGCCATCGACAAGAACATTTTCGGGGCGTCGAGTTTAATCTCGATCTTCGCGAAAAACTCGGGCAGCTGGGTTTCATAGCCGCCCTGAGCGGATTTCGAGCGATCGTCGCCGACGGGCTCTTCATCCAGGCGCATGTCGCGTGGGAGCGCACGGAATGGGGTCGTGTGCTGCTGTTGTTCCGGCACGTGACCACTCTGCAGCCGCGCGCGATCCTCTTTTGGGACATGGCGGCATGGCACATGGCCTGGAACGCAAGCGTGGCCGCGATGAACGATCGGACTCAGCCGCGTCTGGCGTTGCGGGTCAAAGCACAGCGCGAATATTTTGGTCTCGGGAAAGATTTTCTTGAGCGCGGGATAAAAAATAATCCCGATCGCCCGGATCTCTACGAAGCGCTCGCTCGTCTTTACAAAGAGAAATACAAAGATCATGAGCACGCCTCGGAGTTCTTCGCCAAGGCGGCGGCATTGCCCGGAGCGCGGACCTACGACAGGCGTTTCTCCGCCTACGAGCTCTCCTACTGCGAAGGACGCGAACTCGAAGCATATCAGCGTCTCCGCCAACTTTATGACGAAGGGGAGAAGGAACGGCTGCCCACGTTGATTACGCGGCTGAAATTCCTTCAAACCAAACTCAATATCCCACCGGATCAGCGAATTCCGGATAGCAATCGTTAAATAAATGGTTAAAGCGTTGAAGCGTTTCCCGTTGTAACGTTGTAACCTTTTTAACGTTTTAACCGTCTCTCATGCGCTTCGCAATTTTCAGTGACACCCACTCCAATCTAGAGGCGCTCGAAGCGGTGCTGGCGGACGCGTGCGGGCGCAAGTGCACGCATTTTGTTTGTCTGGGGGACATCGTCGGGTATAACGCGAATCCACACGAGTGCGTGGAGCGCATTCGCGAACTGGATTGCCCGGTTGTGAAAGGCAACCACGATGAGCAGGCGTCGCTCTCCCTATCCACTAGCGATTTCAACGAGTTGGCAGAGCGCGCCATCCAGTGGACCCGCGACCATTTGACGGAGGAGGACAAGCAATGGTTGCGCGAGCTGCCATTGCAGAAAAACGTGCGGGATTTCACCATCGTACACGCGACCCTCGATACGCCGGCGCAATGGGGCTACGTGTTTAATAATCTCGATGCTGCCGCGAGCTTCACCTATCAGCACACGACGGCTTGTTTTTTCGGACACACCCATGTGCCCATGGTTTTCATTCGGGACGAGGGCGTCAGACGGGAGCGGACCGACCACATTCGCATTGAGCCGACCAAGAAATATATGATCAATATGGGCAGCGTCGGACAGCCGCGCGATGGAAATTGGCGCGCGGCATATTGCATTTACGATATTGAGAACAATCTCGTCGAGCAATTGCGGGTAAAATACGATCTGGCGGGCGCGCAACAGAAGATTATCAAAGCCGGTCTGCCCCGCCTGCTCGCCGAACGGCTTGCGCTTGGACGATGAGACCGATCCAGCGATTTAAATGATTTAACGCGCTGACCCCTGAGCCCTAAATCGATCTTAATCATTAAGCCGAGTTCGCTTGGCGACGTCGTCCACACGCTGCCGGCAGTCGGGTTGCTTCGTGAAGCGTATCCCGGCGCCGAGATTACCTGGATCATAAATCCCGAGTTTGCGCCGCTGCTCCGCGGAAATCCCGATGTGAATCACGTCCACTTCTTTCCCCGCGGCGAATTCCGCGGCCTCGGCGCGCCAAAGAGTTTGCTGCCGTGGTTGACGAAAACCCGGCAGATTCGGCCCGATCTTGCGCTCGATTTCCAAGGATTGCTGCGCAGCGCGCTCATCGGAAAAATCAGCGGCGCAAACGAAATCTACGGAATGAGCGATGCGCGCGAAGGATCGCGCTGGTTCTACGATCGCATCGCCAAGGTCAACCGCAGCGGGCATGCGGTTAACCGCTATCTTAAGCTCGCTGAATGCGCGGGCGCCACAATTGGCGAGTCGCTTCGCTGCCCGATTCCCACGGGCGACCAACTCCCGCGATTCGATGAATATCCGCCGTTCATTCTTCTTCATCCCTTTGCGCGCGGCAGCGGGAAATCACTCTCCAATGCGGTGATAGAGGAATTTTGTCGCGCGCTTGCGCCTACCCGCGTTGTCGTCGTGGGGCAATCACGGCACAAGATTGACACGCCGGAAAATTGCGTTGACCTAACCAACCAAACTTCGCTGCTGCAATTGATCCGGCTCATTCGTGTCGCGCGATTTGTTGTGAGCGTGGACAGCGGCCCGATGCACATTGCCGCCGCCGTCCACGATCGCTTATTATCGATTCACACGTGGACCGATCCACTCCGTGTTGGCCCCTATAAACCCGACGCCTGGATTTGGAAAAACGGTCACCTTCTTCGAGTCAGCGAACTTGAGACGGCCAGGATTCGAAGACGTGGCCGCCGCTTTCGGCGCAAAGATATCCCGGCCGTAGCCGAATTGATTCGGCCGCTGGTGCCAGTCGATCCGATGCTTGCTTAGCTACCGCCGGCTGTGTCAATTTGGGACAGAGGCTGCGCCCGTTGCTTCAGGACAAATTCAGCGAGTGCCAAATCTCGTGGATAAGTGATTTTGAAATTGAAGTCTTCGTTCAGAACGAGAACAACTTTGCGACCGAGGCGCTCGACCGCGGAAACTTCGTCTGTGACCGAGACATTTCCTGCATAGACGACGCGATAGGCTTCTTCAATTAGGCCACGCTCGAAAATCTGCGGCGTTTGCATCGCATAAAGTTGATGCCGATCCACCGAGGCGGTGATCATAAGATCGACATCTGCGCGTTTGGGCGTGTCGTTGATTGGCTCAGCCAAGGCCGCGGCACCATGCACC
>VBQC01000053.1 GCA_005887825.1 Verrucomicrobiota bacterium
CTTTATGTGCGAGAGCACCGTAGTTTGCGGTTCGAAGGCAAATGGGACAAACCCGGTAAAGCCGCCCGTCTCGTCCTGTAATTCGCGCAGCTGACGCAAATGATCGACGCGGTGGGCCAGCGTCTCGATGTGCCCGTAAAGCATGGTGCAGGTGCTGCGGCCACCCATTCGGTGCCAGGTCCTATGGACGTCAAGCCATTCCGCGGCGGTTTCTTTGCCGCGGCAAATTGTGTCGCGCACGACCGGATCGAAAATTTCCGCGCCACCGCCAGTAATGGAGCCGAGCCCTGCTACGCGCAAAATTTCAAGCGTGTCCCGGATCGGCATGCGGAAAATCCGCTGGGCCAGATGACGAATCTCGATGGCGGTAAAGGCTTTTATGTGGAGATCGGGATCAAGCGCCCGCAGCTCGCGCAAAAGCGCCAGATACCAATCTTTCTTCAGCGTCGGATGCAACCCGCCAACCATGTGCACCTCCGTGATTCCGAGGCGGAGCGCTTCTCTCACCACGCGGATAATTTCGTCAATCGCGTATTCAAACGCATGTGCATCGCGTTTCTTGGCGGCGAACGCGCAGAACTGGCAGGAGAGAACGCAAATGTTGGAGTAATTGATGTAACGATTGTGAATGTAGGTCGCATAGTTGCCGTTCTTTCGCTCGCGCACGACGTTGGCAATCATTCCAAGCGCGTTCAGATCGTTTGAACGATAGAGAGTAAGAGCGTCAGCCTCTGAAATCCGCTGACGCGCCTCAACCTTTTCAGCAATCGGCCTAAGTTCTTTTGGAATAAGCAGGTAATTCATCCGCAGGCCAGGGCAATGCCCTCGCCGACCAAGCATGCACAGAGCGCTTCCGGCTTGCAACAAAAACCATGGCGACGAATGTACAAAGAGCCGAATCGTCGCCACTGGCCATTTTTTTAGCGAACTCCGCCCGATGCAAACGTCTAAGTGACCGATGGCTGGCAACGATCGAGGAACCGTGGGAAGATCGGACGAGGATACTGAAGACGTGCGACTCATGCAGCTGGTGGCTGAGGGCGATACAAGCGCATTCGAGCAACTCATCGAGCGGCATCAAGCGTTGGTGGCCGGCACGGTGGCGCGCATGTTGGGCAGCAACTCGGACGTGGAAGACATCGCTCAGCAGGTTTTTATTCGGGTCTGGAAAAGCGCCCGCCGATATGTCCCGCGCGCCAAATTCACCACCTGGCTGTTGAAAATTACGCGCAATCTGGTGTTCAACGAATTGCGCCGTTCCAAGCGTCACGCGCATGTTCCCCTTCAATCGGAGCCTGGTGCGGAGGAAGTCCCTTTGAAGGATGAAAAGAACCCGGCTCCGGACGCTTCACTTTTGGAAACTGAGCTGCAGCGGGCAATTGAGGAGGCGATCATGCAACTACCAGAGAGTCAGCGTATGGCTCTGGTCTTGCGGAGATATGAGCAGCTTAGCTATGAGCAGATTGCTGAGGTTCTCGATCTCTCGGTGCCTGCCGTAAAAAGCGTTCTCTTCCGTGCGCGAACAGAGCTGCGTACGCGATTAAGCAAATATCTTGCTTAGAAGAGGGCCCGGGGGCACAGGCTTCCAGTCCGCCCACGGGACAGGCTCGCCGCGGCGAGCCTGTAGGGCGACAGGCATCTTGCCTGTCGCTTCGCGCTTTCGAATCAGAATATCTCTGGGAGGCGCAACGAAGCGGTCGATTTCAGCGTCGTTCGCCTGGGTCGATCACACGCCCCCGGACACGCCGGATTTGGGTGTGATGCGTAAGCACATGGACACGTCCGTCGCTTCCACGAAAAAACGCACTGAGCAACCAGCTCACAATGGAAATTATAATCGCGCCGAAAAATGCGCGCCAGAAGCCGGGAACCTCGAAACATGGCAGTATCTCGCCAACAAATTTCAACATCAGCGCATTGATGATCAAAATGAAGACGCCCAGCGTGACGAGAATTAACGGCAGACTCAATAACAGCAGAATAGGACGAATAAAAGCGTTCACGATACCAAGTAGAAGCGACGCGGCCAGCAGACAGCCGAGACGGTCGCCATAATTGATGCCAACAATCGGCGCGGCAACAAATACCGCAATTGTGGTCACAATCCAGCGGAAAACGAAATGTTGCATACAAAGAAGTTATCGTGATTTCTTGGTTCCACCAAATGCGGGCGAGAAACTGCTTGCGAAGCGGCCGATGCTCGATAAACGGATTGAAATCATCAACACCAATAAATTTGTGCCCAAAAAGAACAAAATTGTCCAAGGTAAAAATCAAGCGCCACCGGAAGCCGGCGGGGCGCCTGCCGGAATGAAAATCAGAAAAACCCCGGCGGCACGCCAGACATCGACAACCCGAAAAACCGCCGGTCCCGCTGCCAAGAAAACTGCAACTCCGCGGACAGGAAAAGTGTCAATGCTTGCTGAAGCAGGACGTATGGCAAGGCCGTCGGATGAGGAAATCCGTCTCCGTGCCTATTTCATTTCCGAACGACGCCGCAGGTTTGCGCTGCCGGGCGACGCAGATTCGGATTGGCTCGAAGCCAAGCGACAACTCCTCTCCGAAACAGGCCCGCGCTGAATTTTAACCACGGATTTCGCCGATGGCACGAATAAGATCAGAAATATGGAGGCTCCGGCTCTCCATCCGTGTTAAGCTGTGTAATCCGCGGTTCTTAAATTAATGGAAAACGCGCCTGTCGATCTGAGAGATGCTTTACGAGAGCGCCTCGCGATCATTCGCGATGAAGAAAGCCGCCGCGATGCACAAGCACACATGGCACGGCTGAGCGCCGTCTCAGAAAAGATCGACAAGTTAGCAGCGGCAGTGCCAGGCCCGCTCGATCCGCAACTCGCGCATTATCTTCAGCGCCGAAGTTACGACAAAGCCCTTGAATTTCTGGAGGGACAGGCACCGCCCCGTCCCTAAACTTTCGGGACACTGTAGCGGCGGGCGTGTCGCCTGCACGCGACTGTAGCCGTCGATCGTCGATGCCAGCGTTAGGCGTTTTGTTCGTTGCGGAGTTGTTTGTGCATGGCGAACCGACGGAGGCAGACGCCTCGGCACTCGACCCACTCCTCTGCATCGAGTTGGAAGCCGTGGCGATCGAAGAATGGCCGCGCGGCAAGACTGGCGTGGGTCGTAACTCTCGGGGCCCTGACCGTACGTAATGCCGACTCGACGCGCTGGTAGAGCCTGGTTGCAATACCACGACGGGCAAAAGCAGGATGAGTGAAAAGAAAGTCGAGGTAGCCATCGTGTGTGTAGGAAGCGAAACCCGCAAGGCCACCGTCAGACTCGGCAACGATGGTGTGAAGATGGGAAAGACGCTCCTGCCAACGTGCGGCGTCTGGTGGAACTGGCGCCCACGCAGCAATCTGCTCCGGTGAGTAGTAAGACGCTGCCAAAGACCGAATCGAAGTGGTGTAAATCTCCATGACGCTTGGCAGGTCAGTGGACTCATATGGTCTTTCTTTCATAGGGAGGGCGCAGAAACGCCTAACGAGAAAAAGATCAGCCACCCGCCTCAGGCGGGCGGCGCCGAGCTCTGCAACTCTCAACGCTCATCTAAAAACCTCAACTGATTTTCAGGCCAGCCAGTGGTTAGTAACTGTCTTGATTTCAAGCATAGATTGGGTCGGATTTGACTGCGCTGTTAAGGACGATCAGGAGTTTTCGCATCGTGGCGGTGAGGGCAAGTTTGGCTGGTTTGCCGGCGGCGCGCAATCGCTGGTAAAAAGCGCGCAAGATTGGGTTGTGTCGAGCGGCGACTAAAGCTGCCATGTAAAGACCGTGATGGACGTGGCGGCGCCCGCCGAAGATGGTACGTTTGCCGCGCAATTTGCCGCTGTCGCGATTAAACGGAGCAACTCCAACCAAGGCTGCTACCTCACGCCGGTTGAGTTGGCCCAGTTCCGGCATCTGGGCCAGGAGCAATGCCGCCGTGCGCAGACCCACTCCGCTGATTGCCGTCAGTTTGAGCGCTTGGGCCGAGAGCTCTTGCGACCCTGCGATGTGCTCGTTAATGAGCAGATCGATTCGCGCGATCCGCTCGCACCTGCCTCCCTTTTGCCCCAAACAGGATCCCGTTAAAGAAGATACAGGCTGCATCGTCTGGGTTAAATGTCACGTGTGGTAACGTCCAACATCTCTCGAAGGAATACGTGAACAATCCGATACCGCCCTAGCGTCGGGGCCGACACCTCCTCTATGGCGATGCGTCCCTCATTTCTTAGCTGTCTCAGCGGGTCAACGACCTGAACCTCGAATAAATCACACGCCGCTGGCGTGCGCTCTGCAACAAACTACTCTTTTTTCCCATCCAGAATCTCTTGCCACCGTGAATCTTTAAAAACGCTCATCGCTGAAACATCTAACAAGAAAAAGATCAGCCACCGCTGGCGACGGCGAACGTGAACTGCAATGGATGTCTTTTCATAAAGTAAAGCGAGGCATGCGGCCAGCGGTTGGCTGTATCATCTGGTTAGGCGGGCGGCCGGTTCCAAGTAGAGACGACCGATACCAGAAAAAAAGTGGCTATCGAAAGATCCGTAAAACCCCCGACCAATATCGCACCGAGAGGAGCAGAAGTCCGCTCGGCCAGCGGGGCCAATAGCGACAGAAGCCCGAAGTTCGCCAGCACCGTCCAACGCGGATAACGGCTCTTTCCGAGCACGACTAAGATCGCTAACAAGATGGCTCCGAAATAAGCTGGCACGGCGGCTAAGTCGTAGGCGATCTCCCAATAACGGCGCAACGCGGCAATAAGCTCAGGGGCGTATCCGCCTACCGTGTCCGCATACTTAATGGCCAAGCCACGTGGTACCCAAAGTGCATGAACCGCGCCGCCCGCGACCATCATGGCGACCAAAGCATAGAACACGACGCGTCCCAAGAGTGGACTGAGTGGCACGATATTCTGGCGCACGTGCCAGAAACCAATAATGCACAAACAAGCAGCCACGGGAACGACCAATCCACCAATGAAAAGGCGCGTCAAAGAGGCTTGGCGAAGCACAGTGTGCATACCTTCCTTGAAGCCAGCCCCCGCGTCCCAATGGCCATAGAACCACATATCTCCGCAGAAAAATAAAAGCGCGCCAGAAAACCCAGGGATTCCGGCCAAGCGGCGATTTCTTAATATGTCTTGCATCAGTGGGGTGTCGAGCCCGCCTAACGAGAATTCGGCCCCAAAAATCTGCAATTAAAGGCAGATAAAATCTGTATAATCTGGCTGCCTCCGGGGCGGGCGGCCGTTAAAGGGACAAGACTCAAATTTCACATCTGTTTCATTCGCGTAATTCGCGATTAAAATCTCGCCGGATAATTCCGCGTTCGCTTTGTTCAATAAAATCGATGATCTCGGTGATCTCTTCTTTTTGAGGCAATTCTTTCCGCATCGCTTCAACGGCCTGGCGTGTGTTGTATTTCGAACGGTAAATCAGACGAAACGCTTCTTTGATCAGCTTCACGCTTTCGGGCGCAAAATTTTTGCGTTCCAAACCAAGCAGATTGACGCCGCGAATTTCCGCCGGGTTGCCATCGGCGATCATGAATGGCGGAACGTCCTGGACAATTTTCGAGCAGCCGCCAGTGATCGCAAACCTTCCGATCCGGCAAAATTGATGCACGGCGGTCAGCCCGCCAATGACGGCGTGATCGCCCACCACCACGTGGCCAGCCAACGTGCCGTTGTTTGAAAAAACAACAGCATCGCCAACTGCGCAATCGTGCGCGATATGGCTGTAGGCGAGAAATGTCCCACGGTTGCCGATGCGCGTTTTCCCTTTGCTCGTCGTGCTACGGCTGATTGTGACAAATTCGCGGAACGTGTTTTCATCGCCGATTTCCAGGTAAGTCGGTTCGCCCTGATATTTCAGGTCCTGTGTCTGCTGACCGATCGAGCAGGAGGCATAAAATTTATTCCGCGCACCGGCGCTCATCGGTCCGCAAAGCGTGACATGCTGTTGCAGCCAACAATTGAGGCCGAGCACCACATCCGGACCTATCACGCAATACGGCCCGACGATCGTTCCGGCACCGATCTCTGCGCTGGGATCAACGATCGCGGTCGGGTGAATCTGCACGTCGCTCATTTATCGAGAAACGTAAACATCAGTTCGGCTTCGGAAACGACCGCGTCGTTTACTACGCAGTAGCACTTCGTTTTCGCCATGCGATTGCCACGCGCTCTCGTCAGCTCGGCGTGAATGAAAATCGTGTCGCCCGGAAAAACCGGTTTGCGAAATTTCACCTGGTCCGCACTCATGAAATAGCCGACTCGACTCGAAGTATTCGTCAATTTGAACAATAGAATACTGGCCACTTGCGCCATCGCTTCTACCTGCATTACTCCAGGCATGACTGGATGACCGGGGAAGTGCCCCTGAAAAAACGGCTCGTTAATCGTGACGGATTTTACCGCTGTAATTTTATTTTCGCCCTCGAAGCCGATGACCCGGTCAACCATCAAAAAAGGGAAGCGGTGGGGAAGGATCTTCATCACTTCGCCAGTGTCCAGACCGGAATCGCCTATTGGGAGCGCGCGCGGTGCGCTCATCGCGCTTCTCCGCGTCTGCTCGCGAGCGAGCGCGCGAGCCAATTCCGCATTCGCAGCATGTCCGGGCTTCACCGCCACGACGTGACCGCGGATACGCCGGCCGACTAGCGCGAGATCGCCGATAATATCGAGGATTTTGTGCCGTACGAATTCGTCTGGGAAACGCAATGGCTCCTTGCTCAAGACCGCCTCGCCGCGCAGAACAATCGCATTTTCGAGGCTGCCGCCCTTGATCAAATTTTTCTCCATGAGCGGCTGAACATCCTCATAGAAAACAAAGGTCCGCGCCGGGGCGATCTCGCGCTCAAAAGCGGCGGCCGTAACTTCCATCGATAGATATTGCGTGAACCGATTGTTTGGTCCCGCCTGGGTGCATGAAATGCGAAATTTCTCATCCGGTAGCAAAACAAGCAGCGCGCCTGTTTTCGATTCCACGTACATCGGTTCGCGCACGTCGAAAAACTTTCGCGGCTCCTCCTGAACGGTCATCCCGGCTTTCTTGATCAGATCGACATAGGGCTGCGCGCTGCCGTCCCCGATTGGCGGTTCGTTTGCGTCCATTTCCACTATGGCGTTGTCCACGCCCATCGCTGAAAGGGCGGCCAGCACATGCTCGACCGTGTGCACCCGCATCGGGCCTTCGCCAATGGTCGTGGCGCGCTCGACTGTTTTGAGATTGTCGACCCTGGCGTCAATCGTCGGCTCGTCCTGTAAATCCTTGCGCTTGAATTTAATCCCGTGATCGACCGGTGCCGGATGCAACTTCAGCGAAACTTTTTCGCCGGTGTGCAATGACGTGCCGCTTAGGCTGGCGGTCTTGCCAACGGTTTGTTGAAACTCGAACGTCGAAGCCATTTGTGACTAGCAATCGCTTGCGTTGTAGCGGTGCTTGTGTCAAGCACCGTTCTTTTAGTTTCGGCGGCCGACCCATTCGACAAGCTCGGGACAGGCCCCGCCACCGCTACGTTTCATTTCAATTCGAACTCGCCGCAATCAAAGGCCATCATCTTATCGACGTTGGAGACGCGGAATTGACGAACCATCGCGCCGTCATCCTGCCAGACATCGACCGATTTTTCGCTTTTGCTTGTAATGAATGCGCGGACCAGGTTCGGCGTCTCGCTCACTGTAAATAACGGCAGCTCATCGGTCGTTTTCAAATAGCTCCCGTCCTTATCGAGTCCGATGCCAAGATCGACAATCGAGCGTTTGTCATTCGCCAGGGGATTTGGCATGAGCTTCACTTTTACGCTGGCGCTCGTGGCAGCGGCATCTTCTACAACCGGAAACGTGGACTGACCGAAGTCCTCGATCTTAAAATGGCCAACGAGATAACCGTGAGCACGGTACTTTCCAGCGGGTAAATCCTGACCGTCATCGTTCTTACCGTCCCATTGGGTTACCAGTGCATCCGCGCCAATCGTGAATTCGTTTACTTCCGCTTCCTGATGGAGAACGCGCACGAGCTTGCCACTTCCATCGTAAATACCCAGGCTGATGGTGCCTTCAAGCGGCGGCGGAAGGAAGCTGATGCGCACGCGTCGCGCCGGTGACGCTGAAGAAGTTTGCTCCGGCATCGGTGGGGGTGTGGCAGATTCCTCTGGCGTGAGGGAAGGGGTTGGCATCGGCGACTCTTGCGCGGCGGCACTACAAAGCGTCGTCAGTGCAGCAATGGCAAACGCGATCAGGCTTTTTGTCATTCCGAGCGAAGTTGCCTGCCGCGCGGTAACAACGCGAAGACGAGAAGAATCTCTTACTGCTGTTGACTGCATTTCAAATAATAAGGGATGTCTCCCAGCCTTCGCATAAAGCTACGGCGTGGCAGGCGACCGCGCTCGACATGACACTACACGTAATAACGCCAGTTTACGTTTGGGAAAGCGTTATCGCGCAGTTCACAGTCACGTAGAAATTCTTCATCGACGTCGTTTGCCGCAAACTGATCATGCAACTGATTGAAGCGGGCAAGATGATCCATCGTGCGTTTAGTCGCGTAATCACGCGCCGTTCCGTTTTTCATGAGGAACGCCCAGTCGCTCGATTGCGCGAGCAAAAGTTCGCGCGCCAGTTGCCTTAGGACGTGGTCTACGAGTGGAGTCACATTGCCTGCGTGTTTATGGGCGACGTCGCTCATGCGTCGCGCGGCAGCGTGGAGGTGCGGATAAATCCAGGCGTTGCTTGGGTCGAGCCAGACACTGAGATGACCGTTTTCGCCCCACGTCGAAGCCGCTGGCTGAATGCCTTGGAGGGTTGGGTGAGCCGCGAGGTATTCGCTCGGCGTCGTCAGACGAAGGTCTTGTTCGCTGGCGGCTTTGCGAATGAAACGTTCAAGAAAGCGTGGCCCTTCGAACCACCAATGGCCAAATAATTCGGCATCAAATGGCACCACGATCACCGGATCGAAACCTAATCCGCTGATTTCGCGAATCTGCTGTCGTCGCTGTTCGAGAAAGTGCACGGCGTGCGTCTCCGCCGCTTTTTCCGCCGCCTCGCGATCATACAATTCCTTCTCTTCACCGCGCCCGGTGATGCGATGATATTTCATACCGGCGAATTTTCTCTGCCCGCGTGCGATTGGCCCCAAATGCTCCATCGGAAGGTCGAAACCAACGTCACGATAAAATTCACGATAAGCTGGACTGCCTGGATAGCCCTCCTGCGCGCTCCACACTTGCCGGCTCGAATCACGATCACGCGCGAAAACGGCAGGGCCGGCTGGCGTAAAGCAAGGCGCGTAAATCGCGCGCCGCGGAGGCGGTTTTCCAAGCATCAGACCGTGCGCGTCGAGAACGAACCAGCGAATGTTTGCTTCTTGCAGAACAGATTCCAGCTCCGGCTCGTAAGCGCATTCCGGCAGCCAAAACCCGATCGGCTCGGCGTCGAAAAGATCGACATAGACATCTCGCCCGATCAAAACCTGCGCGCGCGCGGCTTGAGGCGATTGCTGCTGAAGAATGGGAAGCAAACCGTGCGTGGCGGCGCTGGCGATGATTTCAAGCGCGCCCGCCACGCGCAACTCGCGAAAAGCGGAAAGCAGATCACATTTCCATTCATCGACAAAGAAACGCCGGCTAACCGAAAAAATGTCGAAATAGAAGCCGGCCAGCTGTTGAAGTTCTTGATGATGACGATTTCGCCTTCGCTCGCGCATGGCGAGATCGATCAAAAGATCGAGGTGCCGCACGTAGCGCTCGCGCAAAAGTTCATCCTGGAGCATGGCGCAGAGCGTCGGCGTTATCGACATGGTGAGCTTGAACGGCACACTGTCGTTTACTAATCGCTGCATCATCTGCAGCAGCGGGATGTAACTCTCAGTGATCGCCTCGAAGAGCCAGCCTTCTTCGAGGAAATGTTCGTGCTCAGGATGCCGGACGAAGGGCAGGTGGGCGTGAAGAATGAGCGCGAGATGGCCTGGCATTGCAGAACATTTAGCGTGTCATTCCGAGCGGAGCGAGGAACCTCTCAAAAGGCTGTTCGATTACACAAAAAAGGACGTGCAATGCATGATCGTGCGCACTAGCTGCTTTCGATACAACTTTCCGCAATCCACGACTGTGAGGTCCCTCGTCGTCTGCGCGACTCAGGATGACGATGCTACAGCGTGCGGCAAAAATCCTGGAAGCGGTCGAGGCCTTTTTTGATCACGTCGATGCTCGTCGCGTAGCTGAGCCGCACCGTTCGATCGTCGCCGAATGCGGCTCCGGGAATGACTGCGACATTGGCTTTGCTCAACAAACGATCGGCGAAATTTTGCGAACTCAGGCCGAGCTGGCTGATGTTGACCAGCACGTAAAACGCCCCCTGTGGCTTGACCGCGGTCACGTTCTGAATTTTCGAGATGCGATCGAACATGTAATTGCGGCGCATATCGAACTCCTCGCGCATGTCGGCGAGCGGCTGTTGATCGCCCTTCAAAGCAGCGAGCCCGCCGTATTGCGAAAAAGAGGAAGGATTAGAGGTGGTATGGCTCTGGATGGAATCGACCGCTTTCGCCACCGCTTCCGGTCCGGCCAGATAGCCCAGGCGCCAACCCGTCATTGCATAGGATTTGCTAAATCCGTTGATCGTAATCGTCAAATCGTACGCTTCCTTGGAAAGCGACGCGACGCTCACGTGCTTTGCGCCGTCGTAAACGAGCTTCTCGTAAATTTCGTCGGACAAAATATAAATGTCCTCCCCAGCGGCAACATCGACAATCGCCTGCAATTCCTCGCGCGTATAAACGGCGCCGGTCGGATTGCCCGGGCTGTTCAGGATCAACATCTTTGTGCGCGGCGTCATCGCGTTTTCAAAATCTGACGCGCGAAATTTCCAGGAATTGCGTTCGCTAGTTGGCAAGATCACTGGCTCCGCGCCGGCTAATCGGACCATGTCGGGATAGCTGACCCAATATGGCGCTGGAATGATGACTTCATCGCCCGCCTGACACGTTGCGAGAATGGCGTTGTAACACGCGTGCTTTGCGCCGTTGCTCACAATGACTTGGGCGGCGCGATAGTTGAGATCGTTGTCGGCAGCCAATTTTTCTGCGATCGCCTGGCGCAACTCCGGGATGCCAGCGCTGGGCGTATATTTGGTGAAGCCAGCCTCTAATGCTCCGATCGCTGCTCTTTTGATATGTTCTGGTGTATCGAAATCCGGTTCCCCTGCGCCGAAACCGCAAACATCGATCCCTTCGGATTTCATGGCTTTGGCCTTGCTGTCGATCGAGAGCGTGAGCGAAGGGCTGAGCTGAGCGGCGCGTTCGGAAATTTCCATGGCAGTAGGACTAGCGGTGAGGTTGTTCAAAATGGGAGCGCAAGCTATTGGCGACGGTAGAAGTTTTCAATCAAAGGTTTGAAGTTATTCTCATCGGCCCGGATGATCGCCATTTCGCGTTTCGCGTTCTCGGCAGAATCAGACGCATGCGCGGCGTTGATCATGACGGTCTGGCCAAATTCTCTTCGGATGGAGCCCGGAGGCGCTTTCGCCGGATCGGTTGGGCCAAGCACGTCGCGAATTTTGCGCACCGCGTCCTCACCCTGATAAACAATGGCAATGGATTTTTCGCTGCCCGGAATGTCGCGTTCCTCCGTCGGACATTCGCTCGGTTTCCGTCCGGCCATAAATTCCACAATGCTTTCCCAGTTTTCGCGCCCGCTTTTTGCGCCCAGTTTCTTCTCAAGTACCGCCAGCACGGGTCCGTAAAACTCTTCCGCCTGCGCGACGCTCATCCGGTGGACCTTGAAACCAATAATGTAGAGCCCGGACCTGGAAAAAACTTCAATGACGCCGCCTGGCCGCAAGTTTGGGAATTTGAAGTTATCCGGCTTAATCAGGACAAGTGTCTTCTCGATTTTCGCCTCTGTCGGGAAAGTGATGACTTGATCGAGGATTCCCCCGTCACGGTCGGAGAATTCCGCCCAGAGATTCAAATCGCGCTCGACTGCCTTGGGATCGAAAACCGCCAGCACTCCGGGCTCGAAGTAGGTTACCTTCCCGGAATCGTCGGTGATATAATCGCCGTACGTGTCGCGAATTGTCTCGCCGCTGGTACGCTCGTGCACGATGTGACCAACAGTCCCGCGAATCTTTTCCACCGCGTCCGGTCCGCGAAAGATAAGGAATAATACTCGCGGCCTCTGGCCGTTAATGCTGCCCGTAAAATTTTGCAGAATATAATCGTGAATCAATTCCTGTGTTGCGCGATGACGTGCATCAGTTTCCGTCACGATTGTCTCCGCGTAGCGCTTTGCGAGTTCTGAACTCGGCGCAAACATGCGTCCGCCAACCAGATCGAGTCCGGTGCGCGAAATTAGCCGACCAACGATGCCGCCGGTGCGCGACTTGCGCATCGAATAAGGAGTAACGATGACGTAGGAAAGTTCTTCAGTCTGCATGGATTATACTCGCGGCTTATGATTAAACCGCGTCGAATGCAGAGAAACCGAAGCCGCCAGGCTGCAGGAACCTAGCTGTCCGCTGTGCGCCGCGTCAAATTCAAAGTGGCGCGAGCCTCTTGCGCCGCGGCGGGGCGAGACCTATGCGCTACTTTTCGCTAAAACTGCGATCCATTTCCCGCGGCGACGCACGTCGACGATCTCGATCTTGTGGCGACGTAGAGCGCGAAGGAATTCTTTCTCCTGGGCGCGCAAAACGCCGGAGAGCATCAGCCAGTTGCTTCGCTTTAGTTTCGGCAGGATCTCGATCAGTAATTCGCTGGAGAGATTCGCGGTGACGACTTCGATCGCGCCAGCCGGCTTCCACCGGCGCACATCGCCTAATTGAAAATCGATATTGTCGATCTTGTTTAAATGGGCGCTTGCCTTCGCGGTTGAGATTGCGGTTGGATCAATATCGATTCCAACGACGCGACGCGCGCCGAAACATTTGGCCGCAAGAGCGAGGATTCCGCTACCCGTTCCAAGATCGACAACGAATTTCGGTTCTGTTCCTCGCGTCACTTCCTCGAGCAAGCGCAGCGACATCGCCGTCGTTGCGTGCTCACCCGTGCCAAAAGCCGCGCCAGCAGGAACGATCAAAGTGTGGGGGAAGCTACCAGCTTCCCGTCTTGTCGGAGAACGAACAACCACCAGCCGTTTCCCGATTCGAACCGGCTTGGGTTTCTCCTTGTGCGCAAATCGTTGCAGCCAATCACGTCGCAATTTTTTGCCGCGTCCGCCAAATTCTTCGACGAGCTTCCGCAACTCATTTCGTGACGTGCACGCAATCTCGATCTGCACATGCTTTCGTCCAGGCCGCGCGATGATCGCGAGCGCACCGTGAGCGCGGGCTTGCAATCTTTTCTCGCGCGCGCTCAGCCAGCATGGGCCCGCTGTCTTTCGCCACAGATACATTAATTCCTCTGGGGCGACGCGCTCCGTCTCTTCGAAATTACGATGTCGATCCTATTTTTTCTCGGGCGCTTTTTCGTCCTTCATCTGGGCCATCTTTTGCGCAAGACCGGCCGCGTACTTTTCATATTGGACATTATCTACGGTGAAAGTCCCGAACATGTAGTTCGAGTTGTTCCAGGACCAATTCTGGTTGGCATCCGTGTACGTCATTTTTGACGTCCGGCCCTGCGCATATTCGTGATGAAGCGGATCGGCGCCCGGCGGGTTCTTGATTTTTGGCGAGCCCCCCAGCCCACCTTCAACCAGATGACCTTTGAACGTACCATACTGGCCAAGGGCGATCTCGTGATCTTTACCCTCGATCTTTCGGACGATCGGAACGTAACGAATTTCGGTTTTCTTTGAGGCGCCCGGCACCAACACCGTCGCGGCGATGGCTTCCAACGCTTTTCGCTGCTCCGGGCTAGCCTTCTCATCGATGTAAGTGTAGGAAAAGTTCCAGTTCCCGAACGATTCCATCATGGTCTGTCCCTCGGGACTTTGACCCATGTTCGCGATGGCAAGCCCATCGAGTTTAACTTTTCCATAATTGCCTTTCTGAATGAAGAGCACCTGGCCGCCGCCACAGGTCATTTTTGTGGGTTTGGAATTGAACCAGCATGGGCAGGCTGCATCACAGGAACAGGCTTCCTCGAGTTGGCCGGTAATTTTCCATGGAGTCTTGTCTTTTGGTTCATTTGTGGCTCGAAGAGGCGACCCAAGGAAGAGGAGGCCTGCAACAAGCGCACACGGGAAGAGGGGTGTGGTTTTCATAGGGCGGCATTTTACGGCCAGACGCAGTCCGGACAAATTAATTTTGTCGTGCGGGCGTGCTGTAGCCGTCGCTCTGCGGGCGACGCGATGCCTGGCGGGTTTTACACATCAGCGCAGCGCTTCGCACAGCGAAGCGGCTACAAGAAAAATCAGCGGGTGACGAGGCTCGAACTCGCGACGTCCTCCTTGGCAAGGAGGTGCTCTACCACTGAGCTACACCCGCAAATTTTCAGGGGAAGCAATAATGTCCAGCGCGCCACGCCGCGCAACCTTAAATTGCCCTGGCCAGCTCAAATATTCTGGAAATAGCTGAATCCAAATCGAGCATTGACCGCATCTCACCTCCAAAGGATCACTATGAAAACATCACTCATTGTTTGCATTTGCTCGATGGCGCTGGCGGCGGGCTTGTTTGCGCAGGCCCCAGCAGCATCGCCGATCATGAGCGCGCCCGCAGTAACGGCAACTATCTCACCGGCTTCAACGCCTGAGAGCGAAATAGAGCAATCGATCAGGAAAAAACAGAAAAGGCATTTCAATTTCACAATAGACGACCACGAAACCGACGCCGATCACGGAAAGTCGGACGGCGACATTCCGGCGAAGGTGATTCCCATCGTCTTTATCACCATGCTGGCAGTCTTCGGAATGCCGGTCCTGATTGTCGCGGTCATCATGTATTTTGGTTTTTCGAAAACTCGAGCGCTTCATCGTACGGTTCGCTTGATGGTGGAAAAAGGGCAACCAGTGCCTGAGGCCCTGCTGAACCCTCCCCCCGCTCAGCGGCAGCGCTCCGATATGCGGCGTGGTGTGGTCCTGGTAATGGTCGGCCTCGGTCTTATGATCTTCCTCGCCGCCGTGAACGATTGGGAGGGCGGCGCGTGGAGCATCGGGCTTATTCCTTTTCTAATTGGCGCGGGTTATCTGCTGGTGTGGAAGCTGGAAGGAAAGAAGGACAGTGCGCCGCCGGTACCGTAATCTGCGAGCGTGGAGCTGACCGATGGAGACCTTATCGCGAGAGTTCTTGTCGATGACGATCAGCACGCGTTCGGCGAGTTGGTTCGCCGCCACCAATCGAGTGTGCGAGGTCTGCTGCGCCAGCTCACCCGAACCGATGTCGCGATTGCGGATGATCTGGCCCAGGAGACCTTCCTGCGCGCATACAAAAACATCCGCAGCTTTCGCGGTGAAGCGCGATTTTCGACATGGCTTTATCGTATCGCTTACAATTGTTTTCGAGAAAACGCGCGCCGGCGCAAGGAATTTGTTGGAATCGACGAAGAACAACTGCAATCCGAGCACGATCCGCAGGTGGCCGATCCTGCTTTAAGACATGATCTTATGTATGCGCTGAGTTTGCTTTCCTTGCACGAGCGTTCGGCGATTTTACTTTGCTGCCAAAATGGTCTTTCGCACGAGGAAGCCGCGCGAGTATTGGATATTCCGCTTGGCACGGTGAAGACGAATGTGCTAAGAGGACGAGAGAAATTGAAACGTTCGCTGGCAGCATGGGGCCCTGATTAACATGGACGAAAAACAACAGGAAGATTCGCTTGATCGGCAATTGCGCGAGGCAGCGCCGTACATCGATGACGAGGGATTCACTGCGCGCGTGCTGCAGCAATTGCCCCCGCCGCGGCGAGGTCGGGATTCGTTACGCGCTGTCATTCTTCTCGGAATCACCTTGCTCGCGAGCGCGCTGGCATACGTGCTGTCGGATGGGGGCCGTTTTCTGGTTGTAGCGATGGCACGTTTGACTGCATTGCCGACTTTATGGCTCCTCGCCCTCGCGTTTGGCAGCGGCTTCTTCTTTATGGCCGGTGGCGTCGTTGTCGCACTCTCCAAGGCAAGCGAACCGCGACCTTAGGTCGCACAAAGTTCGCGCGCCTGCCGAACATCGAGCTCGATCTGCCGGACAAGCGCTTCCAGGCTGTCAAACTTTCGTTCCGGCCTGAGATAGCGCACAAAGCGGACTTCAACGTCTTCGCCATAAATATCGCGATCGAAATCGAGCAGGTAAATTTCCAGCACGCGCTCGGATTTTCCGCTGCTGACCGTTGGCCGATAACCGAGATTGACGACGCCGTGATGCAAGATTCCGTGGATCTGCGCTTCCGCCAAATAAACGCCATTGGGCGGGAACTGCTCGCTGTGCGCGCTCAGATTGGCAGTAGGGTAACCAAGTTTCTTCCCGAGATTATCGCCCGCCACTACTGTTCCGAGGATGGTGTACTCGCGACCGAGCATCGCTGCGGCCGTCGGCAAATCGCCTTTCTCCACCGCTCGTCGGATGGCCGTACTGCTAACAACCGCGCCATTGACTTTCACAGGTGGAATGCCAACGACGTCGAAATGAAATTGCGCACCAAGTTTTTTGAGAAGGTCGAGATTGCCGCGCCGATCTTTTCCAAACGACCATTCGTGCCCGACGCAAATTTCGCGCAGCGGCCTCGAATGAGCGGCCAGTTGCTCGATAAAGCTCTCCGGAGAAGTAGCGGCGAATTTCCTATCGAAGTTGATAACGAGAAGGTGCTCGACACCCAAATCGCGGATCAACGCGATTTTGTGCGGGGTGGCAGTGAGCAGATGCGGTGCGTGATGCGGCCGTAACACTTTGAGCGGATGTGGATCGAACGTTACGACAACCGGCGTTCCGCTCCCGAATTGTGCATGACTCGTTGAGGTGGAAATCACAGCTTGATGACCAAGATGCACTCCATCGAAAACGCCGATCGCCAGAAAAAGCGGTCCGGACAATTGGGCAAGCTCGGAAATGGAATGCAGCGTTTTCACCAGCTGGATTTCGTCATTTCCTTCATGCGCCACGCATGCGCGAAACTTCGGGAAGGGTAAGGAGTCGACCCAGGATCTCTTCGCACGGTGCATTTTTGATTTGATCAACACTGATCGACTGAGCGACATCAAAACGACCGGACCTTGTGCGCCGCAGCGATTTCAGGTGCGCGCCGCAGCCGAGTTCCTCGCCAATGTCATGTACATACGTGCGAACATAAAAACCTTTGCTGCAAAGGAGGCTGAAATCGATTTCTGGCAGCGCGATTCGATCCACATTGTAACGATAAACATGAACAAGGCGCGGCTCGCGCTCGACCACTTTTCCCTGGCGCGCTAGTTTGTAGAGCGGCACGCCGCCATGCTTTTTCGCCGAGACCATCGGCGGCATTTGATAAAAATCGCCGCGGAATTTTTCAAAGGTTGCGCGAATTTTATTCTCATCGAGCGGCGGCACATTGCGCTGATTGATGACTTCACCTTGTCGATCTTGCGTGCTGGTGGTCACGCCGAGTAGCAGGGTCCCGGCATACTCCTTGTCTTCGCTCATCAGCAAATCCTGAATTTTCGTCCCGCGCCCAAGCGTGAGCAGCAACAAGCCGGTCGCAATCGGATCGAGCGTGCCGCAGTGACCGACTTTTCTAATCCCGAGCTTTCGCCGGACCAGCGCCACGACATCGTGCGAAGTCATCTCCTCCGCTTTATCGACAAGCAGGACACCGTCAGGAGTGGGATTTAAGGACCTCACCGATTTCCTCCAAGACTTTCTCTTCTACTTCGTCGAGCGTCCCACGCACGCGCGCGCCCGCTGCGAGAGTGTGTCCGCCGCCGCCAAACTTCTGGCAAATAGCACATACATTCACAACATCGCTTTTCGAGCGCATACTGATCCGCACCTTGCCGTCGGCCAGTTCTTCGAAGAAGACGGCAACGATAACGCCATGAATCGCGCGCAGATGATCGATCAATCCTTCGTTGTCTTCGGGAAGAACACCCAGCTCGGCGGCCGTTTTTGAACTTAGGCTAAAACTCGCGACGCGACCTCCGCGTTCAAAACGCATTGTGCGCAGCAGTTCTCGCAAAAGTTCCAGCCGGCGGCGCGGATAATTCTCGTAAAGCTGCTGGCTTAAGCGGCCGACGTCGAGACCGGTGCGAATAAGCTCTGCTGCAATCTCGAAGGTGCGCGCGCTGGTTTGTGGATATTGAAACGAACCAGTGTCGCTGGAGATTGCGGCGTAAAGATTCTCGGCGATGTCGTGATTGAACGGCAAGCCCTGGCTCTTGATCAGCCGGAAAACGATTTCTGCCGTGGCAGGCGCAGCCGGATCAACATAAACAACATCGCCGTAGCAGGGATTACTCAGGTGATGATCGATATTGATCCAAATTTTCGCCGACCGAACAGCCGGCAGCGCGGTTCCGAGCCGGTTTTGAATTGCCGTATCGAGCGCGACGGCAACATCGACAACTTCCGGGGTAGAAGGTGGCTTGGTCAGCAGTTCCGCGCGCGGAAGAAAGGAATACTTCTCCAGCATTCCATCTTCATTCCACACGCGAACTTCTTTTCCGAGTTGTTGAAGCGAAAGTGCGAGGGCAAGCTGACTGCCAAGCGCATCTCCGTCCGGCCGGACGTGACCCAAGATCGCGAAGCGTTGGTGCTCGCGCAATATCCGGCCGATTTCCTCGAATTTTGAATTAGTCATTGAAGTCTGGAAACGCGCACGCGCAGATTGGAAGCTGGCCTTCTACGTTGTTTCGGCCGGCAGGCTTCTAGCGCGCCATAAATGCGCAGGCTGCAAGCCTGCCCCCAGAGACAGGCTGGATGCCTATCCTCCTTCACCTGGCTTCTTCGCCCTGCGGCGGAGCGATTTTCTGCAGAATTTCGATAACGCGAGTGCCGCGTTCGATGGAATCGTCGAGATGAAAAATGAGATGCGGCGTATATTTCATGGTGACGTGACGGGCAAGCTCAGCTTGCAATGTTGCACGATGCGACGCGAGTTTCTTCAACACACTTTCTCCGATGTCCGATCCAAGGACGCTCACAAACACGTGCGCGTTTTTTAAATCGGAGGTTACGTCGACGTGATTGATGCTGACCAGCGCGCCTGCAAAACTCATTTCTCGCGCAATGATTCCGCTCAGCTCTCGTTTCACAACTTCGTTGACGCGCAGCATGCGGTGTTTCATAATAAGAGATGGAGTGTTGGAGTGCTGGATCAGTGATGAGCAGTTGCATTACGCGAATACTTCATCACTCCATTGCTCCATGGCTTAGAGTTTCTGCGCGACAGCTTCAAGTTGATAGCATTCGATCACATCACCGACCTGATATTCGCTGAAGTCGCCCAGCCTAATCCCGCATTCGAGACCTGAACGCACTTCTTTTACGTCGTCCTGGAAACGGCGCAGCGTCGAAATCCCGCCGTCGTAAACCGGTTGCCGTTTACGGAGCACGCGGGCGCAGGCAGCGCGGGGCACGCGGCCATCGGTGACCAAACAGCCTGCGACAATGCCTCTGCTCAATTGGAAAACCTGTTTTACTTCCGCGTGTCCGATGACGGTTTCCCGATGTTCGGGCTCGAGCAAACCGGCCATCGCTTCTTTGATTTGATCGAGCAGTTCGTAAATGATGCTGTAAAGTTTGACCTGTACGCTTTCGCGTTTCGCGACTGGCACCGCCATGGCCTCGACTTTGACGTTGAAACCGACCACGACGGCATCCGACGCGCTCGCCAGCAGAATGTCCGATTCGGAAATCGGTCCGACCGCGGAGTGGATGATCTCGAGATCGACTTTTTTGCTTTCGATCTGTTGCAATGCACCGACCAGTGCTTCGAGCGAACCTTGCGCGTCGCACTTTAAAACAATTCGCAAAACTTTTTTTCCGTCAGCCGCCTCGAGCAAACTCTCGAGCGTGGCGCGCTGCGGCAGGGTCAACTTGTTCGCGCGTTTCTCCTCGAGACGTTCGTCGCTTAAGGTTTTCGTCGAGCGTTCCGACTCCATAACGAGAAGTTCGTCACCGGCATTCGGCAGGCCGGTAAAGCCCAGCACTTTTACCGCCGTGGACGGACCAGCTTCCCTGATCGGCTGGCCGCGATCATCCAACAGCGATTTCACTTTCCCGCTGTAATCGCCGCAGATGAAGGGATCGCCGGTTTTTAAAGTTCCCATTTGCACGATGACGGTGGCAGTGGGACCACGCCCCGCTTCGACTTGTGCTTCGATCACAGTGCCGCGCGGTGTGGCCGTAGGCGATGCTTTGAGTTCCATCACTTCTGCTTGCAACGTCATCATCTCGAGCAGTTGATCGATTCCCGTACCTTTGGTGGCCGAAACCGGACAAACAATCGTTTCGCCACCCCAATCTTCTGGCGTAAGCCCGTGCTCCTGGAGTTGTTTCTTCACCCTGTCAATATTTGCTCCGGGAAGATCGATCTTGTTAAGCGCGACCATGATTTTTACGTGCGGCGCGGCTTTGGCGTGATTGATTGCTTCGATCGTTTGCGGCATGAGGCCGTCGTCAGCTGCGATAACGAGCACCACAATGTCGGTCACATTGGCGCCACGCGCGCGCATCGCGGTGAAGGCAGCGTGACCTGGTGTGTCGATGAAGGTAATTTTCGCTCCGTTACGATCGACGCTATAGGCGCCGATGTGCTGCGTGATCCCGCCGACCTCGCCGGCCGCCACGCGCGTCTTGCGGATCGCGTCCATAAGGGTGGTCTTACCATGATCGACATGCCCCATGAAGGTGATAATAGGTGCGCGAGGTTTTAACTCCTCTTCCTTTTCAATGACTGGCGGCGGAGGCGCTACGACCACCTGTTCGATTTTGTGAACGCCGCCGCCTTTTTCACGACGCTCTTTTTCGAGGACAAACCCGTGGCTTTCGCAAATTTTGGACGCGATATCGGGCTCAATGGTCTGGTTGATATTCGCAAAAATGTTATACGTCATCAGTTCCGCGATGAGCTGATGCGGTTTTAAGCCGAGCTCGCTTGCCAATTGCTTAACCACAATTGGTGGCTTGATCAGGATGACTTTCTGGGTCTCTGTTTCCGCTTCAGGAGCAGGGGGCGCCGCCGCAGTTGTGCCATCGGCAATAACGCCCGGCGCTTCTTTTGGAGGTGGTGGCGCGGCTTCGGTCTTTGCTGGCGTCGCAGGTTTTGGAAGAGCAGCCGGCGCCTCCAGCGATGCTCGGATGCGCGAAATGGGCGGTAAAACGTCGCGCTTCGTTTTGGCTTCACCGTCTTCTGCCTTCTTGCGCGGTTTTTTCTTGTCGATCAGGGATACGCTCTCAGCTTCGTGACGCACGGCTGGAGCAGTTTGCGGAGCGACTGTTATCGACGACGGCTCGACAGCAGTCTTTAGCTTTTTCTTCGGGACCTTGGATGCCGGTGCGGTCGCCGGCTTGTGGGCAGCAGCAGTCTTGCGCACGGCCGGCTTGCGCGCCACAGTTTTGCTGCTCGTTTTCGTTGCCATTGTTGTTCTTCTAAAATTTCGCTCATGGCTCGAGCGCGTTAACCCAGAGCCATATTACTGCACAAGCTCTTTCTTGTGCACCGCTTCGTGAATCTCGCGTGCCTTTGTCTCGTCGACCGCGAGAATATCCACTAAATCCTGCACATCCGCATCGCGTAATCCTTCCAAATTAGTGAAACCGGATTTCACAAGCGTGAGCGCCTGGTCCTCAGTAATAGGCAGAGCGCTCGCGAGCGTCTGCGCCGCTTGCGCCACTTTTTGCTCGACCGCGGTTGTCGCTGATATGTCCTTCCCGATATTAACTTCCCAGCCGGTCAGTCGCGCAGTTAATCGCGCGTTTTGTCCCTTTTTCCCGATCGCGAGCGAAAGCTGATCTTCATCGACAGAAATCTGGACGCTCTTTTTTTCCGTATCGAAAACCAGGTTCTTCACTTTCGCCGGTTTGAGCGCTTCCAGAACATATTCCTTCGGATCGGAACTCCAGCGAATGATATCCACCTTTTCGTTATTCAATTCGCGCACGATATTTTTGACTCGTGAGCCGCGCATTCCGACGCACGCTCCTACCGGGTCCACCTTCTCGTTCGCGCTCCAGACCGCTATCTTGGTGCGATAACCTCCCTCCCGAGCGATGCCACGAATCTCCACGGTGCCATCGGCAATTTCGCTGACTTCCAATTCAAAGAGGCGACGGACGAAGTTCGGATGACTGCGCGAAACGATGATCTCGGGACCGCGGATGCCGTTTTCGACCGCAACGACGTAAGCGCGGAGCCGGTCGCCCACATTATAATCCTCCACGACTACGCGCTCGCGTTGTGGCATGATGGCTTCAAATTTTCCAAGATCGAGAATCACATCCGAACGATCGAAACGGCGTACCGTCCCGCTGACGATTTCACCAGCGCGATCTTTGAACTCCTCGTAAATCATTTCCTTTTCGACCTGGCGAATCCGTTGCATCATCGCCTGCTTGGCGGTCTGCGCGGCGATGCGGCCAAAATTTCGCGGCGTCACTTCCACTTCGACGGTCTCTCCTACGTTGACGTCCGGTTTGATCTTGCGCGCTTTCGAAAGCTCGATCTCATCCTGCGGATTGCCGACCTGATCGGCCACCACCAGATTGGCGAGAGCGCGAATTTCACCTGTCTTCGGGTTGATATCGATGCGCAGGTCGCGCGATGCGCCGACGCTCTTTTTCGAGGCCGAGAGCAGGGCGTTCGAGACTGCCTCGAGCAGGATTTCGCGTTTGATCCCGCGCTCCCGCTCCAGATAATCGAGCATGGCAATAAATTCCGCGTTCATAAAAACATGTAGCCCGCAGACTAAAAAGA
>VBQC01000054.1 GCA_005887825.1 Verrucomicrobiota bacterium
AGCCCTGGTTGTCGTTCTTCTCGTCTGGGCGGCGATTTATCTTCCAGCGCTTGGCTCGCTTGAGATCAAAGGCGAAGAGGGGCGGCGGATTTTGTCGGCAGTGCAGATGATCGAGACCGGCGACTACATTGTGCCGAAAGTCGGCAGCGAACCGTACTTGCGGAAACCGCCGCTGATTAATTGGCTGGTCGCCGCGTCGTTCCAGATTTTCGGGCAACGCAACGAATGGGCGGCGCGCTTCCCTTCGGTGCTTTGTGTGCTGGCAGTCGCGCTCGTGTTTGTCACCGTTGCGCGTCTGAGCCTCGGCACGACCGGATCGACAGTCGCCGCGTTGATCTGGCTAACAAGCTTTGGCGTGATTGAGAAGGGCCGCTTGATCGAGATCGAAGCGCTTTACGTTTCGCTCTTCGCGATTGCTTTCGTTTGCTGGCTAAGCTGGTGGGAAGAGGAACGATCACCGTGGCTCACATGGATTGTGCCCTGGATTTTTCTCGGGCTTGGCTGGTTGGCGAAAGGGCCGACGCATCTTTTCTTTTTCTACGCGATCGTGATCGCGGTTCTGTGGCGCTCGCGTGAACTGCGAACCATTTGGAATGTCCCGCATCTGATCGGCCTTATTATGATGATCTCGATCTTCGCCGCGTGGGCTATTCCTTTAGTGAAAATGACGCGCGGAGGTCATGTCGCGCAGGTTTGGTCGCGGCAGTTTTCTGGGCGACTCGCCGGGGTGGGGTTCAATTTTGGCGGTTGGGCACTAAATATTCCGCGCAGTCTTGGCTACTTTTTACCCTGGCTTTTTTTTGTGCCGTTGCTCGCTGGAACAAGTTTTCCCTCCGACGGTAAAACCGATATCGCCCATGTAGGCCGGGATCATCGATCCCGGCTAGAGCGTGCTGCATCGCGAAGGATTGACGTGGTCCGTGGTCTAGTTTGGGGAATCGCGATTCCGCTCGTAATTGTCGATCTGATCCCCGGATCGCTGCCGCGTTAC
>VBQC01000219.1 GCA_005887825.1 Verrucomicrobiota bacterium
ACGGCGATACGTCCCGAGCAGCCGAAGCAGTTGCTGCGGCACTGCGGTTTTATGATAAAGCGCTGGTTATCGGGCAGCCGACTGCCGGACGCGCGGTCGAATACTCCGATTTGTCATTGCCAAGCGGCAAAATCCTGCGCGTTGCGGTGGCGGAAATGATTTCGCCGGAGGGTCGTTCATTATTTCCAGACGGGGTAAAACCAGACTTGCCTGTCGAGATGCGCATGACGGACAAGCGACAAATTTTTCAATTGAGCGGGGAAAAAGGAATGGGGCCATTTGTTTACGAAACGGGGCGACCACACATGAATGAGGCCGCATTGTTGGCTGGAACAAATCCTGAAGTCGAGGCGGCGGAGGCAGCACAGCAACGCCGTGGCCGCGCGCCGGAGAAACCGCCGGCGCACGATCCGGTCTTGCAGCGTGCGCTCGATGTCGTCACCTCACTCGAGATTTATCAGAAACGGTAGGGTGAACCCGCTCGACGACGCTTACGTTGCAAGTTTCGCACTTCGCTTTAGCTGGCGGAGGTGTTGACCATCGAACCTGGCGTGGCTGGCGTTTGACGATCATTTTCGTCAGGCTGGTTTTGAGATCGTGGAGTAGAGATGCGATCGCAATCCAAAAGTAGATTGAGAGATTCTTCGACTTCGCTCAGAATGACCGCTCGGTGAGTCCGATCGAGGAACGCATCAGTTATAAGTTTCGCAATTCGCTTTTGCTGGCGGAGGCGTTGACGCATCCCAGTCTGGGCCACGAGACCCAGCGCTATCATTTTGATAACCAGCGTTTGGAGTTTCTCGGTGACGCGGTGCTGCAGCTTGTCATTTCCGAACATCTCTTTCGCCGTTTTGGCAGCGAGGCCGAGGGACAACTGACGAAATTGCGGTCTCGACTCGTGTCCCGCGAGACATTGAAGATGCACGCCGCCGCGCTCGATTTGGGACGTTACCTTTTGATGGGACGCGGTGAAGAAGCCAGTGGCGGTCGGGAGAGAACGTCCACATTGGCGGATGCGTTCGAAGCGCTCATCGGCGCCATTTATCTGGATGGCGGTCTCGATACTGCGAGAGAATTTATTTTAGCGCAGGCCCGCGCTGATCTCGCGCAACTCGCGGAAGAGCCGATCGAGATCAATCCGAAAGGTCATTTGCAGGAATTATTGCAAAGCATTTCGCCCCGCAGCCCGGTCTATGAATTAATTTCGCAAAGTGGTCCCGAGCACGAAAAGAGATTTGTCGTGCAAGCTGTTTGGGAGGGAATTGTTCTTGGCTGGGGAGGCGGTCGAAGCAAAAAACAGGCAGAAACCGCGGCTGCGCTCGAAGCGATGAAGTTGAAGCGCTGGGAGCAAGAGGAGTGAAATTGTAGCCGTCGCCCCGTGGGCGACGCTGCGCATGCGTGTTCAACGCATCAGTGCCGCGCTTCCCAGAGTGAAGCGGCTACAAATGCTTAAGCGCGTCGACATTCTTGCCCATGCTCGACGTCCACCGGAAATGCTGCGCGATGGATGCAGCCACAAATTTTTTCGCGCGACCGATTGCATCTTCAAGTTTCAGTCCGCAGGCAAGACCGGCGGTAATCGCCGCCGAGTAAGTGCAGCCAGTCCCGTGCGTTGCGACTCCGCGGAAAAACGGCGCCGAGAACTCGCTAATCTTGTCACCGGCAAAGAGCAGATCGACGGCGTAGTTGCCGCTAAGATGTCCGCCTTTGAGCAAGATCGACACACCATATTTCTTTTGCATTTTGTGTCCGGCTTTGCGCATTGCTTGCAGATCGCGAATTGGCTCGCCCGTCAGTTTTTCCGCTTCGTCCAGGTTGGGCGTTAACAGAGTCGCCAACGGAAATAACTCCTTCTCATAAAGCTCGATCGCTTCGGGTTCGAGAAGTTGATCGCCGCTCGTTGCGACGATGACCGGATCGATTACGAGGGGTAGGCGTTTGGCGGCATCGGCTGAAAGATCGACGATTGCTTGCGCAACCGTTCCGACGATTTCAGCAGCGTAAAGCAGTCCGGTCTTCGCCGCCGCGATCGGAAAATGTCTGAACAGAAGAGTGATCTGTTCGCGCACGATTTCCGGGCTGACCGGCTCAATTCGTGAAACGCTTCCGGGAGTTTCCGCAACGACGCAGGTGACCGCGGTCAATCCATAAACATCGAGTGCGGAAAAGGTTTTCAGGTCGGCCTGAATACCAGCGCCAGCGCTGCTGTCCGATCCAGCAATGGTCAGCGCGACGGGCGGGGAGTTCGATTTGGAGATTGGATGTTGGACGTTTTTCTTCGAAGTGGCGCGTTTGCGGCGCGCCCGGGTCCGAGCCGGACTGGCCTTGTCGCGCCCTGCCATTTACGCGCCGTCGCTACCAATCGCTTCGACTGGGCAACCTTCCATCGCTTCCTTGCAGAGCGCTTCTTCTTCCGGCGTCTCCGGCTGCTTGTAAACGTAGGAGTGGCCGCCATCGTCGTTGCGCTTGAAATTAGCAGGCGCAGTTTCGCGGCACAAATCGCAGTCGATGCATTGATCATCGACGTAGAATTTGCCTTCTACGTTTTCGGCGTATTTGTTCGCGGCATCGGCCATGGTTTTTCCGGTAAAAGTGAAGGGGAACGGTAGGGAGAAATGTTCTGGGCGCAATCAATTTGCCCGCTGATGAGCCTGCGCGCAACCCTCACAAGCCGTTGCCCCCTTAAATCGTTGAAACCTCGAAGCGAAAAGCCCATTATCGCTCGATTCTTATAATCTAACCAATCTGCTGATTCAGCGACTTAACGGTTCAACGCCCTGCCCCATCTCTGCCCGATGAAAAAACAAGCTGCCAAAAGTCTGCGAGTTTTTGCCATTGAACTGGCGGTGTATGCGGTTCTGGTGATTTGCTATTTCTTTCTAGTTCTTAATCTCTTGGGGAACTGGCTGTACCACCTCGAAGGTCAGCATCGCTACATCTATGCCGGTGTAGCCCTTTTGCTCATCGCTGGTCAGGCCGTTGTTCTGGATACGGTGACGACGCTCTTGTTTCGCTTCCTGCGGGGACGCTGGAAATAACTCATGTTTTTTCCAATCTCCAACACGCACATCAACCCGATTTATCTGGCTGTTGTCGGCTTTATCATTGGAATTCTGGGTGGGTTCTTTGGTGTCGGCGGAAGTTTCATTGCCGGTCCCGCACTGCGCTTGATGGGAGTGGATTGGAATTACGCGGTTGGGACGGATCTGGCGCACATCGTCGGCAAATCGATCGTCGCTGCGAAACAGCACCGCGCGCTTGGCAATGTCGATCTCAAACTGGGATTCTTCATGGCATTTGGAACAATCGCTGGCGCCGAATGTGGCGCGCAGTTGATTCAGGCGCTAAAGCGCGCTGGCAACGTGAATGTAGTAGTCAGCTATGTCGCGATCGTCGTCTATTTTGGCATCGCGGTATTCATGCTCTGGGAGAGCCGAAAAACGCTGCGATCGGGCAGAGGCCGATCACAGAGCGGGCTGGTCAAGGGAGCGGAGTCAAAAAAAGACCGCTCCGCATTCAGCCCTGTCACGCGGAATATTCAACGGCTGAAAATTTGGCCGATG
>VBQC01000220.1 GCA_005887825.1 Verrucomicrobiota bacterium
ATTATATCGCTATCTCGGCCCTGATAGTGTCATTAATCAGCGCGGGGATATCCATTCGATCTTGGCGTTTTAATGTCAAGGTCAAGAGCTTAGAGCTGCGCGCGCTGTTGCTGGCATCGCTTCATAACGCGCTTGTGAAGGCAGAAAACGTCCTAGCAGATTACGCATACTGCAAAGATACAGTTCTGAATGCGAAGCAAATTGAGCTGTTTAAACAATTCACGAAGGAAGAAGAGCTTCACAATTTTGTAGATAACCTTCGCAACGAAATCAAACTGGTCGAAGCCGTGTCAGGTTACAGAGCGGTAGACCTTTATCACCGTTCGATTAGTCGCATCACCGGAGTCTCCCTGCGCATCGACGATGTCTCGAACGACATCACAACGCTGAAGACGAACATAATGACAGCACTTTTGACACAGAAAGGGAAAGTCGAAGAACCGTCTGACGCAGCCGCTGCCGGGAACTGACCGGTTCTAGATGACATATAGTTTTTTTCGGAATTTTTAGGGTAGGGGGTTTTGCTCCGGAATCGCGTTCGAGGTTCTGCATTGTTTTCCATCAGACTGCCTCTGTGGAGGGCGAAATGGATTGGCAGTTGCAGTCTACTTCTAGTTATGCCATTCCACGATCATGGTTTGGTTCTTTCCGAAGAAGCCGACTCCGTCTGAATATGCGGTGCTTGTATGGTCTGCTTGCGCCGTGTTCATCGTATTGGGTATCGTAGCCCTCGTGGTTGGATTTCGGGCACCGGCGGACAAGCATGATTTGGCAATTGCGCTCGAGTCTCATGGGGCATGGTCCTTAGGGATTGGGATTGTCGTCGGGGCAGGGTATTGGCTGTATCGTCGCTTGGTAGATCATTGAATTGGATTATGCAGCGGCCTAACCATGTGCTGGAGCAAACGGCGGCGGGCTCGTAACCAATCGCGATGAGGCCAATGGGCCCGCGTACGGCTTCGGTTTTCGGTGACATATAGTTTTTTACTGAAATTTTTGCGCGCGGGTTTTGCCACGGAACGCGGTTGACCTCCTGCAGTGTTTTACTTCAAACTGCTCTCCATGGACTATGGACACTAGTGATTATATCGCTATCTCGGCCCTGATAGTGTCATTAATCAGCGCGGGGATATCCATTCGATCTTGGCGTTTTAATGTCAAGGTCAAGAGAGCGCTAACAGGGATCAAAGAAGCAGCGTTGAGCAGGCCATAAGACAACTGGATAATGAACGGATTCAAGCGCAGATCGGTGCTGATGCGGCGGCCCTTGAGCGCATCTACGCTGATGATTTTATCGGCGTAGGACCAAGCGGCACAGTGAGAACCAAGGCGCAGGTGATTTCGGATTTCACGTCGGGTGATTTGAAATTTCAGTCTATCACCACCGACGAGGTTCAGGTGCGCGTCTACGAAAACACTGCTGTGGAGACTGGCCTCTCAACGATGGTTGGGCAAGACAAAGGCAAAGCTGTTCCCCGTGACACCCGGTTTACCAGGGTATGGGTAAAGCAGCAAGGGCGCTGGCGCTTGGTTGCCAACCACTACTCCTCACGGATTGCGCAGCATTAACGCAGGGCTAACACTGTTCGCTTGGTCCTCTCAGCCGATGGTAAAAGTCGGACCGTCACCGTTAGTGGAACCACTCCGAAAGGTAAAAAATTCAAGAACGTCGTGGTTTACGACAAGCAGTGATTTTGTCTGACATATAGTTTTTACGGAAATCTTTGGTTTCGGTTTCACCAGCGCTAGCTTGATGATAGGCTTTGGCGCTCATGCCAAACCCCGGAAACTTTGATCGTTGCGAGTGGATGTCTTCTCAGACGCTAGTCCCGCGATCGTCCGCTTGTGGTTACTGTGGTCGGGATGTGTCCTCCGAGAAAGGCTATCACGATTAGAGCCAGGAGAAGAAGCAGGTAAAATACTCCTCGAACAAGATGCGCCCTGGTCGACGGTGAATTTTGTTGTTTCATAAGCCCGCTTTTTACGCGTGGCGAGGACCCATTCTGATCAAGCGCACATCAAGATGTCGAGAGGTTTTCTATGACATATAGTTTTTTACGGAATTTTAGGCACGATTTTGCCCCCGAATTGCGGTTGATGTCTCGCAGTGTTTTCCGACAAACTGCCTTCTAATTGAAGCAGAAATAGATTGCAGGTTGCAGGCTAATTCTCGTTAGACCTTGGCTGCATCGACGGGTGTCATAGGGTTTCCGCCGAAAAGATCGGCCAGCGTGCTAATCGCTTGCGGTGGCTCCGTCGCTGCAAGGTAGGCCTGAAACTGCGGCGAGAAAGCCTGGCGGCGGCTCGGCCACCAAACCTGCTGGACCCCCGGGCTATGGTAGTAGGCGCGGATTAAATTCTCCCATCCGGCCCACTGCGCACCATCGAGCACGCGCGACCTGTATTGATACCAAGCCTGCTCGTGCAGCTTGAAGAAGCAGAAGAGGAAATAATGCGCGATCACACGCTCGTCGTGGCTCGCCAGGGACCAATCCTTGAGAGCTGTGGCAAGGGCGGTCCCGAGCGCTGGAGATTGCATTGCCGGAACATTAATGGCCGCGATCGCCGCTGCGAGCGATTCGACCGCGACTACGCGCTGAGACTGGGTGTTCTGTCGGATTTGCAATCCGACAAAAATGAGGGATGCCAGCAGCGCACCAGCGCCGACGATTTGGGCCAGAGCCGAGAGCTGCTCGAGTGTCATCGGTCTAACAATAGCCGCGCGCCGCACACCTTGCATAGCCGAAATTCCAGGGCCAACGCTTCGTTGAGCGAAGGTCTGACCACGCACTGCAGCCAACCGTTGATCAGCGTACGGTGGCCAAGAGGTGTAACCAAACCACTGGAGCGAACGGCCAGCCGACTTGACTCAATATGACATATAGTTTTTTACCGAAATTCTTGGGCACCGCTTTCGCCTCGAATCACGGTTGACGTTCTGCAGTGTCTTGCGGCAAAATGGCTTTTGGAGGCAGAAATAAGATGCAGGTTGTTGTCTAATTCTAGTTAGGCTGCCCTGCCTTATGGCTATAGGCACTCTTACGTAATGCGACCCCTTCGGTATTCCATCAACATCACATTGGACGGGTGCTGCGATCATCGTGCGATCGTCCCGGACGAAGAGTTGCATCGTCACCATGCCGAGAACCTCGCCCAAGCCGATGCCCTCCTCTTTGGCCGGGTGACTTACGAAATGATGGAGGCAGCGTGGCGGCCGTCGGCGCGGACGGAAGCGAGGCCTGATTGGATGGAATCCTTCGCCCGGACGATCGACGCGGCAAAGAAGTACGTCGTGTCGAGCACCTTGGACCGGGTCGATTGGAACGCGGAGCTCGTGCGCGGGGATCTGGGGAAGGCCGTTCAGCAGCTGAAGCGGGAGCCGGGTAAGGGACTGTTGGTCGGAGGCGTGAAGTTGCCGCTGGCGTTGGCGGAGCTGGGATTGATCGATGAGTACGAGTTCGTGGTGCAGCCCAGGCTAGCAGGCCACGGGCCGACGTTGTTCGCGGGGTTATCGAAGCGTATTGACTTGAGGGTCGTGAGCCGGCTGGAGTTCGGCTCGGGGGCGGTGGCGATGCGGTATGAGCCGAGAAGGTAGCCATCCGCTTCTTAGCCCGAGTCGGGCCGCCCCGATTTTGTCTGACATATAGTTTTTTACGGAATTCTTTTGGCGCGGGTTTTGCCCGAAAATAGAGTTTGCCGTCCTGCACTGTTTTTCCGGCAAACTGCCTCTATGGAGGCAGAAAGAGATTGCAAGTTGCAGTCTAATTCTTGGCCTAACAAACCGGCTAGCATCTGACCGACTTGGTCGTTAGGCGGACTCAAGCTGGGCGTTGGGTTTCGGGGCCCGCAGGGCCTACAAGAGCGGCACGGTCGCGCTTCGTTACGTGGTTGACTGTTTGAAATAATACGTATACAATCATAGGCCGTCAATAGAAAAAGTCTGTATTTTTTCAAATGAAAAAACGAGGTGGGAAACGCAAGGGCGCTGGAAGAAAATCGATGGGAAAAGATCGTTACACGGTCACATTGACAGCAGCGAATGTGAACACGGCCAAAGACAAAGAGAGAAACCTATCCGGCCTTTTAGACCGCCTCTTAGCGCAATGGATGAGGAAGTATGGGTGATTTTGTGCGGAGCCCCGGTAGCAATTGGGGATCATCGATTTTCGGTGACATATAGTTTTTTACCGAAATTTTTCGGAACGGGTTTTGCGCCGGAGGTTGCGTGATTCCGCTTTTATCGGAGCGTTCCCAGGTGAGGGGGGGTGGTTAGACGGAATAATTCCAACCGAGCGTGAATACCATCGCGGATATTG
>VBQC01000221.1 GCA_005887825.1 Verrucomicrobiota bacterium
CTGGTCAGCAAAAGGCGGGCGCGACAGCGATCCTGAATAAAGATGGAACGGTTGTCGTGCGCAGCGCGACGCACGAGATCGGCACAGGCACCTACACGGGAATGTCGCAATTCGCGGCGGACACGCTGGGGATTCCAATTGAGAAGATCCGTTTCGAACTTGGTGACTCACAATTTCCCTACGCGCCGAATAACGGCGGATCGTGGCTGACGGCGAGTGTGGCTCCGGCGGTGATGGGCGCGTGCACGGAGTTAAAAAAGAAAGTAGTCGATATTGCTGGGAGCTGGCCTAACGACTCGATGCAACTGACCAATTTGTTCGAGCGTTCCCGCCAGGAACAAATTCAGGCGGAGTTCAATTCAGAACCCAACAGAGAGGAGCGCGAGAAGTTTTCGTTCTTTTCCTACGGCGCGGTTTTCGTCGAAGTGCAGGTCGATCCTTTTGGACAAGTGCGGGTCAAGCGCGCGGTAGGCGTCTATGACATGGGCCGCATGATCAATCCACGCCTGGCGCGAAGCCAGATCCTGGGCGGGATGCTGTTTGGTTTCAGCACGGCTTTGATGGAAGCGACAGTTCCCGATCCAAATGTCGGCCGCATTGTTAATCCGAATCTTGCCGAATACCATGTCGCTGTGCACGCCGACACGCCGCCGGAATTCGATATCGATTTCATAAACGAACCCGATCCACACATGCCTGATCTCGGCGCGCGCGGAATCGGCGAGATTGGAATCGTCGGTGTCCCCGCCGCCGTAGCAAACGCAATTTTCCACGCGACGGGCAAACGTGTGCGCGACCTCCCGATCACTCTCGACAAGCTTATCTGAACGAGCCGGCCCCAGCACCAATCCTGGGCCCACGCCATAAGTGCCGTTGCCATTTGATCGCCGATCGGGCGACCAATAAATCGCGTGGATGGCCGGCTGAAAGTTACAAGGCGGCGCGGGTCACGCCGCGGAATTTAATCAAGTCAATAGCGAACCGGAGATGAATCTTTAATTAGGCTTCCCCTGTGAACGCATGATGAATGCTCCCGCGAGTTGCACGGCTGCAAATGGTCCCCGCTCTCCGCACAGCTTTGCAAGCCAGTTTCGCTGCGCGCCGGCGAGCGCATGCTCGATTTTATGACGCGCGCTCAGGGGCAACAACGTTCCGTAAGTCCGCGAGTTTGCGCACGGTTCAGGTCCTAATCAATTCTCGAATGGTGTGAAAATCTGAGAACGTCCAAGTGTTGACGCTGCATCACCGCGCTGAGATTTTTTTAGCCAGGTGCGGAACTTTTTTTCTTGCCAACCCATCAGCTTTCTTCCTACAACTGGTTGAGACAACCCTCTCATACACGAACATGCGGTAATTGAGCTCTTCGTCTTGGACAATGAAGCCAGCGCAAAAAGTGTCATCCTCAATCAGAGCACCGATCTCGCGGAATATTCGTTTTTCGATGGCGCAATCGACATGGACCCCCGGCTCTCCGCACAGATTTACAAGCCAGTTTCGCTGCGCGCCGGCGAGCGCATGCTCGATTTTACGACGCGCGCTCAGGGGCAACAACGTTCCGTAAGTCCGCGAGTTTGCGCACGGTTCAGGTCCTAATCAATTCTCGAATGGTGCGAAAATCTGAGAACGTCCAAGTGTTGACGCTGCATCACCGCGCTGAGATTTTTTAGCCAGGTGCGGAATTTTTTTCTTGCCAACCCATCAGCTTTCTTCCTACAACTGGTTGAGACAACCCTCTCATATATGGACATGCGGTAATCACGAGGCGAGATCAGCGGGAGAATGGTTATGGAGCCAAGTCATTCGGATTTCAGGATTGAAAAAACCACTCGCCTGTTACACGAAAATTCATCGCGGACTGTCGGCGAAGTTGCCGGTGCTTGTTCGCTGAGTACCTCCAGGCTGAGCCATTTGTTTAAAACGGAGGTCGGGACCACAGTCGGGAAGTTCCGATGCACGTGCCGGTTTAGCGAAGCCAAGAGGATGTTGTCAGACATCCCTGACATGGCGATCAAAGAAATCGCTTACACACTTGGATACCATCATACCTCGAGTTTTACGCGAGCCTTTGAGCATACCGTGGGGGAGTCACCCACTGATTATCGAAAGCACGAGCTACAGAAACAGTGGCGCGCAGCAGCTATTGCTAACAAAAAGCACAAACGGCTAACTCCATAGCATTGACAGGGCGTTCTCTCGGACTGCCAATATTTTAGGGATCAAACATTGACCTGGAGGAAACACCATGCGCCCGAGAATTCTGATACGACTGTTTACAGCTTGCTTAATGGTGCTGGGGGCTTTGTTTATTTTTCGAGGCCTTTTGGCACAGAGTCAAACATCACAGATTGACACACCACAAGCCACACCCGTGCCGATCTACAACCCGTACCCGCCTGGGATTCTTCCGGCCGATTTGAACTCAGAGATCAACAGGGTCCTGCGGGAGATAGCTTCCATCGAAAATCGAGCGATTACTCGGTGGCACAACTTACCGCCCCCGATTGTGACCGGTCAACCGCCAGTCCTTAAGAACACGGGCACTGAGGCAGTAGAAACACTCGGCGAGCTTATGAATTTCGATAAAAACATCTCGCCCGGCAGAAATCAAGCGTGCGCGTCTTGCCACATGCCGTACGTCGCTTTTAGCGGACCGATCCCATCGGTGAATCTGACGATGATCGCGTATCCCGGAACGGTTCACTTTCGGGCTGGCAAGCGGACAGCGCAGCGATACACGTATTCACCGTTCTTCCCAGTACTCCAGTACAACGAAGAACAGGGTCTTTTCTTTGGTGGAAACTTCTGGGATTCGCGCGCGACCGGATATTTGTTAAGAAATCCGGACGCCCACCAGTCACAGGGTCCTCCCGTCGATACTCAAGAAATGGGCTTCCCTGATACTGCTTGCATCACGTTCCGGCTTTCGCATTCTGTGTACCGGCCTCTCTTTGAGTTGGTGTGGGGCAAGGGCTCGTTCGATATCAACTTTCCACCCGACACTGCGCAGATCTGCGCAACGCCTGGAGGGGCTGCGGTGTTCGGCGGGGACATTCAACCGGTTAAGCTGACTGCGGTCGACCGCATCCGATCAAATGAGGTTTATAACCACTGGGGGCAGTCCCTTGACGCATACGAACAATCCGTGCAGGTCAGCGCTTTCTCGTCGAAATTCGACGCCTTCCTAGCGGGCCACTACACGATGACTCCAGCCGAGCACGCGGGTTACAACCTGTTCAATGGCAAAGGGAACTGCAATTCATGCCACCTCGACGCACGCTCCACTACCCTGACGCCGAACCAGACCGATACCGGTAACCAACCAGGTGGGGCGCCTGTGTTCACCTGCTTCGGCTCGGCCAATGAGGGTCTGCCCCTGAATCCCAGGGACGCTTTCTATTATCAGACCACGCCGGATCCCTTTGACTTCACTCCCAATCCTTTGGGCTTCGGCTATCGAGACTTGGGCATGGGGACCTTCCTCAGAAGCGGTTTCGGTTCCGCTCCCAACCCGAACGCGAGCTGGAGACGATTTGCACCAACTGTCGACGGCCAATTCCAAGTCTCTTCGGCGCGCAATGTGGCTATGGCACCGCCACAGTGTCCCACTACCGAGGCGCCCGGGCCTTACTTCCAGAAGGAGTTCTTTCACAACGGCTATATCAAGAGCCTGAAGCAACTCGTCCACTTCTACAATACGCGCGACACAGGGTTTGCACACAACGTCACTTCCGGACACTGCCCGGAAGGAACGATCGAAAAAGTAAACTGCTGGCCCAGGCCCGAGGTGCGGAACAATCTCGATATGACCACCGGTAATCTCGGATTGACCGATGAAGAAGAAAACCAGATTGTCGCGTTCCTGCAAACGCTCAGCGATGGTTTCACGAGGCCTTACCCCAACCGCGATACTTTTACAGGCACTTGCATGTCCGGTGGTTCGGCTTCGACCCAAGGTAATGAGTTTCTGATTCCAACTCCGCCTCTGCCGCCCTGCGCACCAGAGGTGTGCGGCGTTCGGCCTACCCCGACCCCACATATTCGGTAAGGCAACAGGCTACCGCGGTGGATGCAAGGGACAATTGAGAACGAAAAGGAACGCATAAGAACTTGAAGGCTAGGGGTTTGTCCATGAACAGACTGCTTCTGAAGCTGGCGGTGATGGTGATCGTGGTTGGCTCATTGTATTCAACGCCAGCGACCGCGCAGGTGGCCCCCACTACTAAAAAAGCTGCGAGCGTCAAGATCACCCTAGGGCCAGAAATTGAACGGGCTGACTCCTATTTAACAATTGTCAGGTGGACAACCAACAACCCTGGGGGATCGCCCGAGCATTACGGAGTGGTGCATTACGGTACGAATCCCAAGGACCTTAGCCAGACAGCGAAATCTCCAATCAGGTTGAATCCGGGCCATTCCGATACGGTTTTCCGCGTGCGCATAGAAGGTCTCCAGCCTGGGACAACTTACTATTATAAGGTCGACTCGATGGAAGCCAATGGCACGAGCGATGGAGTGACCAGCGAGGTAAAAACCTTCAAGACAAAGTAGCGGAGCACTTTCGTTCTTAACTCAATTCGACCGGAGTAAATGCTTCAATTGTTTCTCTCTCTAATTGGGTTGGAGCACATCCGCGCATTTCGGTCCATCGTTACCGAGATTCAGCGCGTGTTCGCCAAAGGTGTGACTGAGCAAATTCAGTCAT
>VBQC01000222.1 GCA_005887825.1 Verrucomicrobiota bacterium
ATTTCAGGCCGCGGAGAAAATGGTGCAGGCCGCTGCGATGATGAGTAAGGAGCCGATTGCGCTACAACTGCGCTTCCTGCAAACGATGCGCGAAATTTCCAGCGAGCACAACACGACGACGTTTCTCCCAGTCCCTATCGATCTATTCGCGCCATTTAAGAAGAGCGAGCCGCCCAAGCCGTAGGTCTCTTCGACGGAACATGGATGGTGCCGGACGAAGGCGACGATATCGCTAGTCGTAGGGAGGATAGTCCGGTGCAACCGTACGCGGCGAGAAGATGTCGTCGCGATCGATGGAGGGTCGGCGGTGACGGCGTGGTAAGAATTGGTCTTCGTCAGAATCCGGCGCGACGATCGCGGTGCGGCCGGAGGGCAAACGGAAAATCAGTCTTCCATCCGAGGTGATGCCAACCATCCGGGCGCGTGCCCAGCGCCCCCGACCTCGCGGCGATTCGGAGTCTCGCTGGCCAACAAAAGCTTCGCCGGTCCGCGTGGGTTTTGATATCGATCCACCGGCTTTCCCCTTTTTGGTGGGCGAAGTCGAGTCGCTGGCGGCAGATGGCTGCGGCACCGCGTTTGCTTGAGTCATTGAATTGGTCTCTGCTTGATCAGGGTTCTGCACAGAGGGACCGGCCGTCGGGTTTGCCACACTCGAAGGAGTTGCAGCCGCAACAAAGTCGGGATTTGAGGTTTGCCCCTGCTCAAGAGCAGGCGAAGGAGATTGGTCTGCAACTGCGGATGCCGCCGCGTTCGTTGTCGCCTGATCGGCGACAACGGGCGGGGTATTTGTAGCTTGTGGCGGCGCAGACGGAGAGGCTTCGGGCACACCGATGGGGACGCCGATCACCTGTTTCGCTGCGGTTCGATGTCGGAACGGATTGATATCGGCGGGCAGCAAAAATGCGCCGAGCACTCCAGCCGCTAATACAAGAGCGGCGAATACAAGTATTCCACGCAGCACTTGCGCGAGCGGCGTGGATGGTGTCCCCGATTTCCGCGGAATTACGCCCGCCAGCGGAACTCCTAGTCTGCGCGCGAGTGCCTGCCGGCGTTCAATTCTCGCCAGGCATTCGCGAATCATTTCCGTGAGCGCGACCGGATCCTTTGGGCGTTGATTGGGATCGCGACGCAACATATGGGCGAGCAAATTCCGCAAAGCTTTTGGAAATACTCGAAGCTGCTGACGGCGCAGATCCGTCGGAGGCACGGCGCCCGTCAGCATAAAATACATTGTCGCGCCGAGAGAATACACTTCCGATCGGAAATCGACCGTTTCATGCTGAACCTGCTCAGGGCTGGCGAATTTCGGCGCCGCAGAAAAACTTTCTTCGTGCCCGTCGCCTCCGTTAGGCGTGTCGAGCCTTAATCCGGCCAGGCCGAAGTTCATTAGCTTCACGAAAGGCCAACCACCTTCAGGAGTCGATCCGGGGACGATCATTAGGTTGGACGGTTGAATCGCGCAGTGCGTGAGCTTGTGAAAACTGGCGGTGGAAAGCACGCTGACTATTTGCTCCGCCACACGCAATACGGCATCGGCCTGCATCGGACCGTGCTCCTCGACCCACGACGCGAGAGGCTCGCCCTGCAACAACTCTGAGACATAGACGAAATGGTCTTCTTCGTGTCCGAAATCAAAAACCCTGGCGACGTTGATGTGACGAACCTTCTGGGCGGCGCGTGCCCGCTCCTCAAGCTGCTCTCGGGTTGCCGGATTGATGCTCGCGATCGGAATAAGCGTTAGGGCAACGGCATCACCGGATCTTTCATCGATAGCTTTGTAAGTAATGGCTGCGCCGGTTCGGTTCAGTTCCTGCGGAGCACCCTCGCTGCTAAGAGAGATGCAGTAGTGCTCAAGGAAAGTTGTACGCTCCATATTCGTGAGCTGCCCGCGGCACTCTGATCACATTCCGTCCCCCCGCACGATCATTCAACTTCGATTTTAGGGATGAGTTGCTCCGCGTCATTTTAATCAGCGGATGTGAAATGGGCCGAAGGGACTGCCAAATCCCGTCTGATGAAGCCGTGCTGGGGCAGAGATATACGCTGACCAAGCGATGCAGTCGACGGCTCCCGTGACGCGATGTTTGCATGTCGATCTTAATTTGGAACACTCAATTTGATGCGATTTGCGCCTTCCAGAGCCGCGGCTGACCTTGTTGTTGTTAGAAATTGCTCTGCTCAGAGTCCAAGTGACTGCCCTAACGGGACTCACCTTTGCGGCAAACTGCATCTTTTCCAGATCATGAGACTGACGATTTGGCCATGGTGCGTCCGCGGGATTTTGCGGTGCTACTTAGGAGTTGATCACCACTCCCTCCTTCGATAGAAGGGGAACGATTCGCGACGACGAGCAGAGACTCTCGCGGAAATTCTACTTCCTTGCTCGCACCTGTGCGGCCTGAAACGCCTGCCAGGCATTCCAAGCGCGTTCCCAATTTTGTTTGTCGGCCCAACATTGCGCTTCCAGGAAATGAAAATAGGCCGGTGAGTTCGGCCGTTCGCTAAAATGACGGGCGATGAGAAGCGCGTCATCGACCCGACCGTTCTGCATCTGCGCGCGATAAAGTTCGTAACCAATGCCGTAGTTATCGGGCGCGGCGTGGAAGCGCTTTTCCAGATCTTGAAGAGAGAAATTAGTGGCGACTCGCGGCAGCGCGACCGGTTCGCCGTATCGCTGGGTCAACGCGTAGCCGGCACGAAAATCATTCTTGCTGGCCTTGTATCTCGCCATGCCAAGCCAGGCATAACGAAGCCAGTCGGGATGCAGTTCAACGGCCCGGGAAATCTCCTCGGGGTCGCCGCGTTCGGACCAGAACGCGAAGAGTGCGAGTTTTTCTGTTTCACTGAACGATTGTAAGTTCGGATCATTTCTTAACAATTGCGCGAGCGCGCGATTGAAAGAAGCGTCGGGCACCCGGTTGAGATAGGGCAGCGCTAAATCGTGTTCGCTAAGTCCAATCGCCTCCAGAATCGGGCTGACTTCTGGACTCCTGAGCGAAGCGTCGCTCAGCATGCTTGTGTAAACTCCCGCTCGCAGCGGTCCGGCTCTGCGTAGCGCCTCACGCCACGCTGTCACGGCCAAAATGGGACGGTACGGCAGCCAGGCGTTTCCTTCGGCTAGCGCAACTTCATAAGCAATCGGCTCCAGAAAGCGCGCCCGGCGGAAATCATCGACTGCGTTTGTCATCTGTTTGAGTTCGACCTCCGCGATAGCGCGCGCAGAGTAAAGCTGCCAATCGAGCGGCGCCCATCGAAGCGCGCGAGTTGTCAGTGCGCTTATTTCACTAAAATTGCCCTCGCGATCGGCTACCGCCGATAATTGCTTCGCGCTGGAAACACCGACTGAGCCGGGAAGGAGTTTCTCACTGCGCGCGGCGACAACCAGCGACAGTCCCGCCGCAAGTAATATCAACCCCAAAACGCGAAATAAGATCGACACCCACTGGCTTGTTTTCAAAGAGAGCGGCCGATGCCGTGCGAGCCCAAGCAAAAATACTGCCGCAAACGCGGTACCGACACGGTGTCCTGAAACATCGACAATCCCATGGATCGCGAACAGGAGCGCGGCGATAAGCGCGGCGAGGCGATAACCTTGGTTGGTTCCCTGTCGCAACGGGAAAACTCGACTAACAAACAGCGCGATACCGACGATCGCGAGCACCACCGCCAGCCAACCGAGTTCCGTCCAAAGCCAAAGCCAGTCGCTTTCCGGATGCAAGGCTCGCCGGTCGCTGAGAGAAGCGTCACGAAAAATTGCAAAAATCGATTCGAAATTTCCAAAACCGATCCCGCACCAGGGCGAATTACGAATGAGTCGAAACGTGTCATGAAAAATTCGCCACCGGAAATCCGTTGAGATGCCGGCACTGCCGAAATCGCGAAGATGAAATCTCTCGAATATTTGCTCGCCGAAAAGCAGCAGGGCCGTGAGCAGCAGAATAACAAAAGAGACTCCAAGCGCGAGTCGCAAGGGAGAGCGTTGTCGGAACGCGAACGCGCCAAGCCAAAATGCGCTGCCCGCGACGAGGATCACGATTCCAGAGCGTGAAAAATTCAAAACGATCGCTGTCACGACCAGGACCAACCCGAGGATCCAGACGATCCACCGTTTTCTCCTCTTGCGAAGATCGTCCTGACCGCAGGCAAGAATCATGATCGCGGTGAGCCCGAAAAGATCTCCGGTTTGATTGCGATTTGGAAATGGACCGAAATTTTGCTCGTTGTGCCAGAATGGGAGCGTGGTATGCGCCAAGTAAAACGCGATGCAGATTGCGGCTAGCAGCGCAATTCCGCCGGTAAACAAGCGAAGTTGAAAACGCGCCTCGCGAAGCTCCAGGTCTTGCGTGGAGACGACATAGAGCCAGCTCAGTGCGGCAGCGAAGCTAACCAGATAGCTCAGCGTGATCGACGGCTGCGGAGTGAGCGTCGATGGAAGCCGAATTCCCAAGTCATTTGCAAATGTCGCACGCCACTCCGGTTGGAAAAACCAGCGGGCGGGGAGAAATGCAACTGCCGCTAAAATAAAAAGGGTGAGAAGAACGAAGTTCGTGAGTGCGCCGAGGGAAAACCGAGGCGGTCGCACCAGCAGGTAGAGCGCTAGAAGCGTGATGACAAGTCCCTCTTCCCATTTTTGAGTGGCGCCGCCTAGAAAACAGGCGAGGACGGGCAGCAACGCGACAGTCGCGTCGGCTATCCAACGAGTAGTGGCGGCTTTTTGGTTCTCACTCAATTGAGATCGCTGCATGGAATTTCGCCTGCTTTCCGATCATGAAGACGTTGCCACGTTTCCTTTAAGTCTCCACCGTTCCGGGTGGTGGTACACTTTTGAGCAACGGGGTGGCTCACCACGCTTCAGAATGGCCCATCAAGGTTCAGTGCGTGGGCCGGCGCGAAACTTTTCCAGCTAGGAACCGTAAATAAGGGCGCGGCAGCCGGATCGACTTCTGCAACCAAAATTGCATGGCGCCCGTCGAAACTGTTGACGAATAGACTGCGTTTTAACGCGTTTTCGTACGCAATCGGGCGCGAACTGTATTTCCGCCAATTCGTCTGCATGTCGCTCGCTCTACGAAAATTAGAGGAAGTTTGTTTGGCTACCCCGCTTGGATTCGAACCAAGAATAACGCCTCCAAAGGGCGCTGTGTTACCGTTACACCACGGGGTATCTCGATTTGCGATTTTAGATTGGCGATTTTGGACTAAATCGCAACGGGCAAAATCCGAAGGCGCAATTCTCTTGGCCAAATGACGGGTCGCAAATCCCGGAAACTAGCTTATATTTGCAGCTCGCCATTATGAAGGAATTAAGCGTAGAAAACTTGCACGTGACCATCGCTGACAAGGAGATCGTTCGCGCACTAAGTCTTCGCGTTCCGCGAGGAGAAGTGCACGCACTTATGGGTCCGAATGGCTCAGGCAAAAGCACGCTCGCCAAGGTCTTGGCTGGTCATCCCGATTACCAAGTTACCAAGGGCAAGGTGGTGATGGACGGAGAAAATCTTCTCGAGCTCGACCCCGATGAACGTGCCCGGCGCGGGCTTTTCTTGGCGTTCCAGTATCCAAGCGAAGTCCCGGGCGTGACGATCGCGAATTTTCTGCGCGCGGCCATGCAGTCGCGTCTCCCCGAGGGCGAAGAGCTCGAGGCGACCGATTATTATGCGAAGCTTTACGAAAAGATGGAGTTGCTGGGTATGGATCGCTCGTTCACTTCGCGCGCTGTCAACGAGGGCTTCTCTGGCGGCGAAAAGAAACGTACGGAAATTCTGCAACTTGCCATGCTTGAGCCGAAATATGCCATTCTCGACGAAACCGACAGCGGCTTGGACATCGACGCGCTCAAGACCGTTGCGCACGGAGTGAATTCGTTGCGTGGCCCCGATCTTGGAGTATTGTTAATTACGCACTATCAGCGCCTCTTAAACTATATCATCCCCGACTACGTCCATGTGATGGTAGCGGGTCGAATTGTTAGGAGTGGACGGAAAGAGCTCGCTCTTGAGCTTGAAGAGAGAGGCTACGATTGGGCGCGCGAAGATGCGGCTGAACCAGCGCTTAGGAGGTAACACGGAAAATGAAAACTGAAAACAAAGCCGTCGATATTAATCGAAACATCGGGGACTTCGCTTACCCGGAAGTGCACGTGCGCGATGCGGGTGCCGGACTGAGCGAGCGGACGATCCATTACATCTCGGACGTGAAAGAGGACCCGGATTGGGTGCGCGAGTTTCGTCTGCGTGGGCTGAAAACGTTTCTGGAAAAACCGCTGCCTACGCATTGGGCGAGCAAGGACCTCGAAGCGATCGATTTCGACAAGATCCGTTACTATCTCTCCCCCGGGACCACGGCGAAACGCAGTTGGGATGAAGTGCCAGAAGACATCAAGCGCACATTTGAGCGACTTGGCATTCCTGAACAGGAACGAAAATTCCTCGCAGGTGTCGAGGCCCAGTTCGACAGCGAAGCCGTCTATTCAAACATCAAGAAAGCGGTCGGCGAACAAGGCGTTATCTTCGTAGGATCGACAGAGGGCTTGAAGAATCACCCGGAAATATTCCGTAAATGGTTCGGCAAAGTCATCCCGATCGGCGACAACAAATTTAGCGCATTGAATTCTGCCGTGTTCAGCGGCGGCTCGTTCATTTACGTTCCGCCGGGAGTGAAGGTGAAGCATCCGCTACAGGCGTACTTCCGCATCAACGCCGAAAACTTCGGCCAATTCGAGCGCACCCTCATCATCGCCGATGAAGGCTCCGAGGTGACTTACATGGAGGGTTGCACGGCACCAAAGTTTAATACCACCACGTTGCACAGCGCTGTG
>VBQC01000223.1 GCA_005887825.1 Verrucomicrobiota bacterium
GGAAACAAAACGGGGAACGTAACTGAACATAATCTTCAGGGAGCAGGAGCAGGTAAGACAGCAGGTAACGGTGGGCCAAACGGGAACAAGCTCAAGACCGGAAATCAAAGGAACGTTGCGGGAAACCAGGCCAAAATGCATACCGGCAAAGGAGCCGGGGCTGGAGGTGGTGCTGCTCACGGGCCACATGCAATGAATCAAATGTCGCGTAATCCCCAGATGGGAGCGCATAACGCTCAAATGGGAGGGAAGCATCCGCAGATGGGCGGGAATCGCCCTCACCCGACAGGTCAGCAACAGCAGCAGCAAGCTAAGAAAAAGCCAGGCAAACCCGAACGGTAAAGCGAGCGTTAGGCACGCCTTTCAAACCGCGACCGTGACGCTCAGGAAGGTTGCAGGAATAGACGTGGCATTTTGACCCTTGTTTTGGCTGTTAAACAGCTCTTCGAGTTGTTTCTGCAGCTCAGCCGTGCGGCCTTGTTTTTCCGCGGCTTCGAACGCATTCATGGTCGGGCCGTAATATTTCCGAAATTCATCGACGAGCGCTGAGGGTGTGCCCGGGAAATTGAAAGTGAACGTGTCCCGGGCGAAGGTGATCTTGTCTGCCGGAACACCAGCCGCGGCGAAACGTTCGATTACATTGCTCTCGACGCCCCACGTCATTGGGCTAACGAAACCTTCCGGCGGTGGCGGCGTGTAGTTTGAGCTGATCTTTAAAATCTGCGCCACAAGCGTCGGATCATTGGGAATCCAGTTGCCCATCACGATGCGACCCCCGGGTCGCGTCACGCGCACCATCTCTTTGGCGACGTCAAACGGCTTGGGCGCAAACATCGCGCCGAAGATACTGACGACGAGATCAAAGCTCTTGTCCGGCACCTGCTCCAGGTTGGATGCATCGCCTTCCTGAAACTTAAGATTTGTCAGCCCGAGCTTCGCCGCCCGCCTGTTTCCGGCCTCGACGAGGTTCCGAGCGATATCGATACCCAGCACATCGGCTCCGAGTTTCGCCGCGGGCACAGCCGTGGTGCCATCGCCGCAGCCGAGATCCAGCACCTTGAGTCCTTTCGTGATTCCGAGTTTCTCCACGAGCGCCTCTCCGCTTTTGCACATCGTGTCGGCGATGCGCGTGAAATCGCCTTTTTCCCAGAGTGCTTTGTTTGGATTCACCGCAGCATTCATACAATGTGAGCTTATCGCGTTGTGTCGCGCCAGTGCCAGCTCCTTCTTACTTCCGACTTTCCTGTGACTTTCAATCGAATGAAGTGATTAGGGAGTACAGGCTGCTAGCCTGTTAATGCCAGTCCGGCTCGGCCTTTCGGCTGTCAGCCGAAACGTCTGCGTCTGTGTGGCGGTCGCCGCGCGGCGATACCTGGTTTGTGCGTCCCGCGCAAACGAACTTTGTGTGCTTCCGTTGCAGATTGATTCCGTTTCCACTAACCTTTAACCATGAGCGTTAAAGATCAGGTTCTTCAGGCGATCAACCGCCTCCCCGATGACATCGACTATCGCGACGTGCCGGTGAAATCGCGTTTCTCGCTGCCGTACGGGAGGCCGAGAGAGACATTGAGCAAGGTCGCCTTATCACGAACGAGCAAATGAAAGCTCGGATCGGTGAATGGACCGGAAACTAGTCTGGACGGACAAAGAAATGAGCACACTTCAGGAAATCAAATCGGCTATCGCAAATTTGAGCCCGCATGATAAGGCCATTCTCACTGCCGAGTTATTTGCCATGAACGCTGAACCGGATGACGCTGCGCTCGAAGCCGTGTTGGAACGCGGCTTGAAAGATGTCGAAGCCGGGCGGGTGCATTCTGTTGAGGAAGTAAAAGCAATGATTCCGCGATGGACTTCAAAGTCTTGATTGCGGACAGCGCCATTGCTGATCTGAAAGAGATTGTCGAGTTTGTCGCGGAAGACAATCCCGAGGCAGCCACTCGATTGGGTGAAAAACTTCTCGCCCACGCATTAAGTCTCGCCACATTACCGGAACGCTTTTCTTTCCACGATAGGCGGCGCGGAATCGGCAAAATGCCGGTATCGCCTTTTCTGATCTATTACAAGTGCGACGAAAAAACTTCTGTGGTAAACGTTTTGCATTTCTGGCATGGAGCACGACGCAGACCGGAATTTCTCGCTTAACAAAAGACCATCGTGGAACTCGTCTACGCCTGAAACCGCCATTCTCACAAACAATCAACTCGCTTTCGAAATATTTCTTCCTTCCTCCTTCTTCCTTCATACTTTTCAGGTCCTTCTTCCTTCTAACTTTGTCCGCGGCCTCAGCTGCAACGTCGCAACCGGAACAGGCGTCGGCGATCGCAAAGATCGTTCAGAAAGCGATGAAGACCGAGCACCTCCGGGCTGTCATCATCAAGGTCACGGAAGGCGACAAAGTCATTACGAGCCAGGCGTTCGGCGAATCGGTGGCCGGTGTGCCGGCGACCACGGCGATGCACTTTCCTAACGGAGCCGTCGCCTTCGCTTACCTTGGGACGCTGCTCATGGAGTTCGTGGACGAACACAAGGTCAAGCTCGACGACACGATCGATCGCTGGATGCCGACGCTACCCGAGGCCAACAAGGTCACGTTGAAAATGCTGGCGAACCAAACCTCGGGCTATCCCGACTTCGAGACCGATCCGGCGTGGCTCGCCGCCTGGAGCGCAAATCCATTCCACATCTGGACGTTCGACGAACGGGTCAAGTACGCGTTCGCCCGCCCGGTGCAATTCGCTCCGGGGACGAACTGGAGCTACGCGCACACCAACTTCATGATCCTCGGCGAGATCCTCTCCAAGATCGGCAAGAAGCCGTTGGACGTCCTCTTGCGCGAAAAGGTGCTCACGCCGATGGGACTGAAAAACACCACGGCCTCGCAGACTTCCGAGATCCCGAGCCCAGTCCTGCACGCGTTCGACTCTGAGCGGCGGGGCGCGCTCAAGATCCCTGCGAACGTCGCGTTCTACGAGGAGTCGTCGTTCTGGAACGTGCAATGGGGGACGCCGATGGGAGCGAACGAGACGACGAACATCGACGACATGGCCACGACTGCGATAAAAGTAGGCACCGGCGCGCTTCTGTCGAAGTCCAGCTACGAAGCCATGACTGCCCCGAACCTGCTCGGCTTCGGTCACAAGCAGGACAACTGCGCGCCCTCCTGCTTCACGCAAGTGAACGGATACAACTACGGGATCGGCGTCGTGCGCTCGGGATCGTGGCTGTTGCAGAACCCGCTCCTCGACGGCTACAGCGCGACGGAGGCGTACCTCCCCTCGAAGAAGATCGCCATCGCCGTGGCCGTGACCTTCGCGCCGGAGGCATTCGACTCGCAGGGGAACTACTCCAATTCCAGTGACAAAGTGTTTCGAGCAATCGGCGCGTACCTCGCACCGGACGATGCACCGCCGCCGGCGAAGGACTGATCACGGTCGTGGAGCTCGTCGAGGGGAGGACTACCAAACCGACCGTCCAACTAAAAACGCGTTGGAGCCGTCGGAACGTTTCCTAGAAAAAAAGCAAAGTTGTGGTCCAAGACGCAGTATATGTTAGTAGGTCAGTATGGCGTTCCAACTTCCAAAAAAAGGATTTGTTTTCTGGCCAGTGGCGACCGGTGACAGCAGCACCGTTGTCGTTAACGACAATGCGACGGTTCTACAAATTGATCTGCATCAGTGCGCCGACGCTGATGACGAGAATGCAGATACGACACCTATTGTAGATGAGCTTGTTCGCTTACTGCCGAAGCGAAACAAAAAACCTTACCTTCACATTCTCGGCTTCGGTGATCTGCTATCGCAAGTCACGATCGGTGAGTTGTGGCATACGCCTCGCATTTTTCGTGAGTACAAGGCCGATCTCACTGACGACGCAAAGAAATTCCGTGAAGAGGCTGATCGCCGCAGAAAACTGATGATCAAGAACGGAAACGCGGTTGAGAGTGGCGATCGCCTTCGAGTTATTGGGCACGACGAGGGCATCTTCAAAGACGAGAAATATAAGGATTTCCCAAAGGAGGCGCGATCCTATCCGGGGCAGTCGATAGAGTTTTTGGACGGCGAAGATTATGTCGGAACATTCGAAGCGTTCATCCACGCGCCCTTCAAACCAAAAGAAGACAGTGACGAGACACGAAATAATTCAAGTTTGGCACTTCAAATTACGCTGACCGAAGGTACTGGTGTTGGTAAAGCGCTGTTCTTTGGTGATCGCGAGTATCCTACGATCAAACAAGTCTTCGACATAACCAAAGAGAGAGAACGCGACCAATATCTTGAGTGGAATGTGCAGCTTGCTGCCCATCACTGCTCCAAAAAAGTAATGTTTTGGAAAGATGATGGTTCGGACAAGGAGACCTACCGAAAAGATTTGATAGAAGATTTTGAGAATGCCGCTTTCGAAGGTGCGTATATCGTCGCCAGCTGCAGATCCGATTTTACGGATGGTGAAGGCGATAATCCGCCGCATTCCAAAGCGAGAGAAAAATACGAAGGTATCGTCGACGCTGGTCATTTTCTCTGTACTCATGAGTATCCAACTAAGGACGATCTACAGCCGATTGTTTTTTCCGTTGGCTCGGACGGATTTGGTTCTGATGACAAACAAACGAGGAGTAAGGGTCCGAGTGGCCTCGCTGCAGCAGTGACTGCGGCGCGGGGAGCAGAGAAACCTCCCGGGTCACAAGTGGGCTTCGGACCTCTGTGACTGGCGGCCAACAGCGTGCTCTTCGCGAGCTCGCGCAATTAGAAATCGCCAACCCAGGTTGGCTCAAAATTGGTCGGACGGAGGAATTAAACGGACTTGTCCTCGCGCTAATAACAGTTCGCATCGGTCCTATTCAAACGATTCCGGACGGTTTGAAACTCCGCGAACGAGAAGAGTTTGTTCTTATTATCTCGAAGGATTTTCCATTTGTGTATCCGGGGTTAAAAGTCACTCACAATCGCTTCGCTGGATTTCCTCACGTTGTTTGGTCGAACACAATCTGTCTTTATCAGAGCATTATCGAATGGAATCCAAGTGATGGACTCTTTGGCTTTTTCGATCGCCTCGTTCTGTGGCTTGGTAGAGCTGCGATTAATGACATGGATCCTGTCGAAGGCCCACTCGAGCCTCCTCATCACATCACCAATTTCTCCGAAAGACCATTTGTCATCCGTTGCAACGCTCCCGTCGCTGCCGGCGAATCGTG
>VBQC01000224.1 GCA_005887825.1 Verrucomicrobiota bacterium
CGTTTGCGAACGAAGAGCGCGGCTACGTGGCGACAACAAGTTCCGAGAAACAGGCAAATGGAAAGTTGCGCGGCCAGGTCGTGGTCAAGGTTTTGCCGGAAAATCTTGATCGCTTTCTGCAAAAAGTTCGCGCTCTTGGCGAATTGAAGAATCAGACGCTCGGCACGGAAGACGTTACGAAAGCGTATCTCGACACCGATGCACGGCTCAAGAACGCACGCGTAATGGAGCAGCGCTTGATCGACATGTTGAAAACGAAGACGGGCAAAGTCTCCGATTTGCTTCAGGTTGAAAAAGAGCTGGGACGCGTGCGCGAGGAGATCGAGAAGATGCAAGGCGAGCTGAAGTATTGGGATTCGCAGGTGCAATTCGCGACCGCGACGATTTCTCTGTCCGAGAAAGATATCGAAGAAGCGGCTGCGTTCCTGCTCAAGGAGCGCGCCCAACTCGCGCTTTATGCGCCTGACGTGGAGAAGATTTACAACGACATCAAAGGCCTCGCGTCGCCAAAAGTGCAGATCACCAACGCGCAGCTTGATCGCGATTATTCCGGACGCGTTTCGGCACGGGTGAGCATGTTGATCGTGCCGGAAGATAGCGACGCCGTAATCGGTCGCGTGAAGGGCTTTGGACGCGTCGAAAATTTCCAGGTGCAGACCGAACGCATCGCGCAAGGCGGCACCGGCATGTCGGAGAACGCAAAAACCAAGAGAGACAAAGTAGAACTGAATGTCACGATCTCACGTGAGGAACAGGAACAAGCGTTTCAGCAGACCAGCCTGCGTATTCGCACGTCGTCGGTTGACAAAAAGGCAAGGGAGCTGCGCAATCTGACCGAGAAACAGAGTGGGCGCGTCCGCAGTTCGACCTTCAGTCGCGATCCAGACGGGCGCGAAGTGGCCAGCGTTTCGCTGCGCGTGCCGATGAAAAATTATTCGACGCTCATGCAATCGCTGAACTCTCTCGGCAAAGTTGAAGATGTAAGGGTGCAACGGCAGGACCGCGATGGCGCACAGATCGACGAAGCAAGCGCGCCGGCGGATATCTCGATCCAGGTTTACAGCCAGGGCAACATTGTTTCATCCGAGACCGGTCCCTTTGCAACGTTACGCCGAACATTGGCGCAGAGCGCAGCCGCGGTCATGTGGAGTTTACGCATGATTGGCGTTGCGGTGGCGTTTCTCGCGCCTTGGGCGATTGCGATTGTTTTCACTGTTTGGATCGCAAAACGGATCGCGCGCGCGCGACAACGAAAGTAGCGAATGCGTCCTCGCCTGCGTTCGGCTAATTCGCAAGCCAGGAGGCTTGCGCCACTCCAATCGCAGTCATATTTTATCAGGCACGGAGGTTGCCGATGAAATCTGAAGGCGGTATAAGCTTTAGCAACGCGGCGGTCGCCGCTTGTCCCAAACACTTACTTCAGTTCGCAGTCGATCAGCGCTACGACGATTACACGTCAGTCGATCACGCGGTCTGGCGCTTCATTATGCGACAGAACACTTTTTTCCTGCGCGAGTACGCGCACAAAGTTTATTTCCAAGGTCTTCTGAACACCGGCATCTCGTTCGAGCGCATCCCACGCATTCAGGAGATGAACGATATCCTCGCGAAGATTGGTTGGGGCGCGGTGGCCGTGGATGGATTCATTCCGCCTGCGGCGTTCATGGAATTTCAAGCGTACAAGGTCCTGGTCATCGCGTGCGACATGCGACAAATCCATCACATCGAATACACGCCCGCGCCCGACATCGTCCACGAGGCGGCCGGGCACGCGCCGATCATTGTCGATCGTGAATACTCCAAATACCTCCAGCGCTTCGGCGAAGTCGGCGCAAGAGCGATGTCTTCAAAGAAAGATTTCGAGTTGTACCAAGCGATCCGGCACTTGTCGATCCTGAAGGAGCAGCCAAACGCGGACCCGAAAGAAGTCGAGGAAGCGACGAAGCTGGTCGAACATCGGCAAAAGAATCTCGGAGAACCCTCTGAGATGGCGCTGCTTTCGCGCTTGCATTGGTGGACAGTCGAGTACGGGCTCATCGGCACGCTGGAGAATCCGAAGATTTACGGCGCCGGGCTACTTTCATCGATCGGTGAATCGGTTTCGTGCCTCGAACCCGAAGTGAAGAAGATCCCCTACTCCATCGACGCGATGAACGTTCCGTTCGATATCACGACCAAACAGCCGCAGCTTTTCGTCTGCCGCAATTTCCAACACCTGAAGGACGTGCTCGAAGAATTTGCCAGTAAGATGGCCTATCAACTCGGCGGCCTTGAAGAAATTAATAAAGCGATCGAATGCAACAACGTCGCGACCTGTGAATACTCATCCGGCCTACAGGTCAGTGGCGTGTTCACGGAAGTTCTCACTGATGAAAAGAAACAACCCATCTATGTGCGGACGACTGGCAAGAGCGCGCTTGCGTTGAATAATAAGGAGCTGCCCGGTCACGGAATCGATTATCACAAGGACGGGTTCGGTTCGCCCATCGGCAAATGGAAGCAAACTGAAATTGTCGAGGGCAAGAAAGCGAAGCTCGAATTCGAAAGTGGGATTGTTGTGGAAGGCAAGATCGACAGATTACTTCGCCGCGACGGGAAGGTGCTGCTGATCACATTCTCAAATTGCAGTGCGAAATATGGCGACCGCGTCCTGTTCGATCCCGACTGGGGGACCTATGACATGGCAATGGGCGAGCGAATCAGTTCCGTCTTTAACGGCGCGGCCGACAAGGACGCTTACAATCAGGTTGCGCT
>VBQC01000055.1 GCA_005887825.1 Verrucomicrobiota bacterium
CACTCGGTTTCTCTTATTATTATGGCGACCGCGATTACCAGCGCGCGCTCGCCGAGTTCGAAATCGCCAAGCGTGGTCTGCCGAATGAAGCCCAGGCTTACATGGCCATCGGCGCCATTCAGCGACGTCAGGGCAAGTGGATAGAATCAACCGAGAATTTGGAAAAGGCGGCGGCACTGGATCCGAAGAACGTGGGCATCCTCTGCAACCTTGGCTATAGCTACATGGCTCGGCGCAATTTCGAAGCCGCGGACAAAATTTTTGATCGCGCAATTGTCGCAGAGCCACAATCGTTACAGGCGGCTGGAATGAAAGCAGCCGTGGCGGTTCAATCGACGGGCGACCTTAGCGGGGTCGAAAAACAATTTTCTTCAGTTCCGCCCGAAGCCGACCCAGCGGGACTCATCACTTGGATACGGGTTGGGATTTTGACGCTAGAGCGGAAGTTTCCGGAGGCCCTTCAAGTGGTGCAACAATTTCGCGGTGAGACCTTGGCTACCGCTACGACTGCACCTTGCCCGAAGGCTCTGCTTGAGGGGACGCTTTATCTGTATCAGGGCGATAAAGAGAAGGCGCGAATCGCGTACGAGCACGCTCGCGCTGTCGCGGAGAAACTCGTGCGTGAAGCGCCTCAAGATTCCACTCGACACGGACAGTTGGGTGTTGTGCTTGCTGCCTTGGGTCAAAAAGAAGAAGCGATCAACGAAGGCAAGCGCGCCGTCGAATTGTTGCCCGAATCGCAGGACGCCTTTGATGGGCCACAAGGCACCGCATCGCTCGCCCAGATTTATGCCTGGACTGGTGAATTCGACGAAGCATTTCGCCTGCTTGATCATCTGCTCGATGTCCCGAACGGCCTCACTGTCCCAATGCTCAAGCTCGAACCCATGTGGGACCCACTGCGCAAAGATCCGCGCTACCAAGCTTTGATCGACAAGTACAGCCCAAAGACCTAGCTCCAAGGCCGGATCACGCTCACGATTTTCAGCCTCAACCCTGTTGTATGGATCATCAATTTTATCTACCTTCGGAAGCGTCGGGCGGAGGACTCCATAGCCACCACAACCATATAACGAGGCGATGGTGTTTCTGATTGCGCAGCTCCCGCGGTAACAATGTGCACGCTTCTCACGAATTTACGCAACCGCACAGTGGATGTGCACCCCGACGAAGTGCGAGCCATGTGGCTCGCGTTCGTTTTTAACTTCGTCGTCCTGGCTGGGTACTACATTCTCCGGCCGATTCGCGAGGAGATCGGTGCGAGCAGCGGCGTGGAGAATTTGCCATGGATGTACACGGCCACGCTCGTCGGCATGCTGATCGCGAATACGCTCTTTGCCGCCATCGTATCGCGCATGTCCCGCCGAAAATTTCTTCCGCTCGCCTACCGCTTCGCGATTGCCAATCTCTTCATCTTTTTCCTGCTCATGCGCGCCGTGCCGTCGGAGTGGCAGTGGCTGCTCGCGCGTTCGTTCTTTGTCTGGGTGAGCGTCTTCAATCTTTTCGCGACCACCCTCTTCTGGGCATTCATGACCGATCTATTCACGGCCGAACAAGGGAAACGTCTCTTCGGTTTCATCGCTGTCGGCGGTTCGTTAGGCGCAATTCTCGGCCCACTTGCTCCGACATTTCTGGTCGATCGATTCAGCACCGGCGTTTTCTGCCTCATGTCAGCTGCGATGTTCGAAATCGCGGCGCAATGCGTGCGCTTTTTCCCCGCGGAATTTCGCGAGCAGCCTCAAGCCGCGACGGCGGAAAAACCGATCGGCGGAAATATCTGGGACAGCGTCACTCATATCTTTCGCTCGCCGTATTTGTTCGCGCTCGTTCTTTTCATCTTCATCTACACGCTGACAAACACGTGGGCCTATTTTCAGCAGGCCGATCTCACGCAACATCAACTGACGGATAAATCCGCGCGCACAGCGTTCTTCGGGAAACTGGATTTTTCGGTAAACACTCTCACGGTGCTGATTCAACTTTGCCTAACGAGTCGTTTGCTGAAATGGTTCGGCGTCGGCTTCACCCTCGTGCTGATGCCGGCGCTGAGCGGCCTGGGTTTTCTCGCGATCGGCTACGCGCCGATTCTGATTGTGCTCGCAGTTTTCCAGGTCGTACGTCGCGCGACCGGGTTCGCGTTGCTACGACCGGCTCGCGAAATTCTCTTCACCGTTTTGCGTCGCGAAGACAAATACAAAGCCAAGAGTTTCATTGATACTTTCGGCTACCGCGCCGGCGACCAGGTCGGCGCGTGGTCCTACAAGGGACTGCATCATCTCGGATTGGATGTACGCATCACGAGTTACCTAGCCGTGCCACTGGTCGCGTTCTGGTGCGGGTTGAGTCTGTGGTTGGGACGCCGGCAGGTCGCCCTAGCTGACGCACGCGCGAAATAACGACGACCTCTTCGAGTCGCGCCATTACTTGAAGCGGGTCGCGGATTTTCGCAACGAAGTGGCCGCTGCCTTGCCTAGGCGCACCGCTACTCACTCATCGAGCTTTGTCACGTCGAGTGCTCGCCGCGCGCGAGTTTCGAAACTGCGGAGACGAAGACCAAAGAGCGTTGAGGAGAAATCGACGTGCGCTCAAAAACAACATCGGCCCGCAAGTAAGAGATGGTGCGCGGTAGAGGTTTCGAACCTCTGACCCCTACCGTGTCAAGGTAGTGCTCTACCACTGAGCTAACCGCGCACTAAACCGAAGTGATAAGTGACGAGTGACCAGTGATGAGTCAAGCGAGATATCGATCTTCGCGGCGGCGTCGGATCGTCTGCCGAACCAGTACGCCAGATACTCATAATGTTGGAGTCCGCGGGCATCGTCTGGTGGCGCTGCTAAACGCCGCGCAAAACATGTCGATTGATTGGATTAAGTCATTGCCGAACCGGTACGAGAGACTGGCGGCGATATGCCTGCCAAAAGGATCGCCAACGCAGCGGCGTTGATCACGCAACTGGGTAATACATAGCGAGGGAGATAGAGGCCAAGCGCGAATGTGCCGATCATTAGAAGCGCGTCAGTAATTGCGAGTGCGTAAAGCAGCGATAGCATGTTCGAGTCGAAGCGCTCCAGCAACCGCAGGATCGTCGCTAGTCCGAGCAAGAGCACCAGAGTGATTCCGCAAGGGATCTTGTCGAGACCGCGCAACCAGAAGGTGGTTTCGGCCCGCTTAATGGCCGCGCCCGCGATTGGCGAACAGCTCTTTAGATGCGCAGTTCTCTGGTGCAGGGCGGAGTCTGATCGGAAAACCTTTGGAGAATGATCGGCGGCCATTCTATAAAAGTATTGGATCACTTCTGTTGGCGTCGTGCTTGTGAGTGCGCGGACGATCGCTTCACTTATATCCGCGACAACAATTGGTGGAAGAGAACGATAATACAGCAGGCATATCTCATCCAGATAATGATCGGCCATCGCGTGAAGCTCTTTACTTTTAAGTTTTTCGCCGTGGCTTTGAATCAGACGTTCGATCTCGCGCATCGACCCGCCCCAATATTTTTTGGCGGCGAGGATGGCCGGAATCGCTTCTTTGGTGATAGGATCTGATGCGTTGGCTTGCAGTCTGCGCAGGTAATTGGCTCTGTCGGCAGCGGGCAGTTGATCGATCAAATCCAATCGAGAAATCGCCGTTCGAGCAACCGTAGAACGGTACGGTTCCCCAAAAACGACGCACAAGCTTCGCGTAGTTAAATTGGCCGCGACAATCGCAACTAAACCGACGGAACATGTCACCACAAATTTTTTCAAACAGATGCGACCTTCACGACGTTTCTTAATGTGCGTGATCGCACCCAGCAGATAAGCCATTGGCACAAGCGCTGCGCCGATCGCGTTGACATGCCGCGTCATTACGGTGGCATAAAGACATACGCCAAGCGCAATAATGCCATTCCGGCTGAGTTCCTGTCCGCGAGAAAGTTCGACCGCGATGGCGATCAGCAAGATAAGGAGAATCGATGCGAGCGCTTCAGAAGAGATCAGTTGGGCTCCGATGAAAAGGACGGGAGTGCAGAGAAACACGACAACAATGAGGCATCGCAGAATCGGACGCCTCGTACAGCTAACAGTTAGAAGCGCCAGAGCGAAAATGAGAGCCAACTGTTGCCCTGCGACGAGCAGGAGCAGACCGGTATCGTTCAGTGCGACCCATCGCTTGACCCCGAGCTGCAACGAGTGCAGATGCCCCGCATTACACCACGCGGAAACCAGTAAAATCGGGAGGCGACTTAAGAAGGGATACAAAGACGGAAAATGGAGGAGTGTTACGTCTCCTGGCGGAGACGCGATTTGAAACAGGCCGTCGGTACCCCGCCAAAGCGGCGGGAGTCGAGCCATTACAAGAATCGATCCTGGAAGCAACCCCAGTGCACACAAGATTGTCTCCCTCGCAAAAAAACGGCGCATGCAAGCGCGGAGAAAGCAACAAAATCCAAACCACACGGTAATCACGCCGTGCCATCCTTCGGCGTCGTATACTCTAGCGCAATCAATTTTTGCGTTTGTTGATGCGCCCGGACGAGTGACGAATGACGAGTGATCAGTGAACAGTCAAGAGCCTTGATCTTCGCAATCTCAATTTGTTGATTCGAATGCTTGCTGAAAGCAGATCGCATTTTCGGCGCCATCGCGAACACTTCAACACTGGACAACATGGGGGTGCGAGGCGACTGTGCGCATCTCGTGAGTACTTTGTTTTTTAAGCGTTTTCTGCAACGGCCGTTTCAAATCGCGTCGATTGTTCCCAGCTCGAAAGCGCTCGTGGAACGCGTCGCCAGCAAAATGGATTTCAGCCAGCCGCGCGTGATCGCCGAGTACGGCCCGGGTGAAGGCGTGCACTCGCGCGAGATCGCTCGACGAATGAGACCGGATTCGCATTTACTCCTGTTTGAGCTCGACCAAGCTTTCGCCCGCGATCTGGAACGACAATTCGCCGGGGATCGCCGTGTGCACGTCGTCCACGGAGACGCGGCGCGTTTGCCTCAGGAGTTGGACCGTCGTGGATTCGACTGCTGCGACTACATTCTTTCAGGCATTCCGTTCAGTATTCTTAAAATCGACAAGAAACGCACACTCCTCCAAAAAACGCACGCCGCATTGGCGCCGGGCGGCAGTTTTATCATTTATCAAGTGACCAACGAGCTGAAGCAGCACGCCAAGCTTTTCGAGCACGCCGAATCAGAATACTTCCTGCAAAATATACCGCCGATGTTCATTACTGTTTTTCAAAAGGCACAATCGGCAGAATCGCTGAGTGGCTGGGAGTACCGCACCGCGCATCCCCGAAAACTTTCGGAGTTGGCTGGCGCAGATCGCCCGGCATGACGCAGGACAGCCCGACGCGTGTAGAAAAGGATTCGATGGGCGAGATCTCCCTCCCGGCGTATGCCCTTCACGGCGCCTCGACCCACCGGGCGGTACTTAATTTTCCCGTGAGCGGTTATCGGTTTTCGCGGCCGTTTATTCGCGCACTGGGTTTGATCAAATGGGCGGCCGCGCAAGCCAACCATGATCTCGGTCTGCTCGATGCGGAGCGCGCAGCGTTGATCGTGCAAGCAGCCGAGGAAGTCGTCGAAGGAAAGCTCGATGACCATTTTCCGCTCGACATTTTTCAGACAGGCTCGGGTACGAGCACAAACACGAACGCGAACGAGGTCATCGCGAACCGGTGCGCCCAGCTCGCGGGCAAACCGATCGGGTCGCGTGAACTGGTTCATCCAAACGACCACGTCAACATGGGCCAGTCGAGCAACGACGTGATTCCCTCCGCGATTCACATCAGCGCAGAGGAACAGTTAAAAAACTGTCTGATTCCGGCTCTGGAAAAGTTACACGCCGCTCTCGAAGCCAAGGCGAAGGAATTCTGGGACGTCATCAAGATCGGTCGGACCCATTTGATGGACGCGACCCCGATCCGATTGGGACAGGAGTTTTCCGGTTACGCGCAACAAGTTGCTTATGCGAAGGCGCGCGCGCAAAAATCGATGGAGGCGTTGCGTGAGCTTGCGCTCGGCGGAACGGCGGTCGGCACAGGCCTGAATCGCCATGTGGATCTTCCGAGCAAAATGCTGCGCCATTTGGAGCAGCGCACTGGGATCGCCTTTTACGAGGCAAAGAACCATTTCGAAGCGCAAGGGGGCAGGGACGCAGTCGTGGAAGCGAGCGGTCATCTAAAAACGATCGCGGTCAGTTTATTCAAGATCGCGAACGACATCCGGTGGCTCGCAAGCGGGCCGCGTTGCGGCATCGGCGAAATTCAACTTCCCGCGACACAACCGGGCAGTTCAATCATGCCGGGCAAAGTGAACCCGGTGATGTGCGAATCGGTAATGATGGTTTGCGCACAGGTGATCGGCAACGACACATCTATCACCTGGGCCGGAGCAAACGGAAACTTCGAGCTCAACGTCATGATGCCGGTGATGGCGCATAATCTTCTCGAATCGATCCGGCTCCTGGCAAACGTAGTCGATGTTTTCTGCGAAAAATGCGTGCTCGGCATCGTGGCGAACAAAGAGCGCTGCCGCGAGCTGATTGAGCTTTCCATGGCCATGGTGACCAGTCTCGCTCCGAAGATCGGTTACGATCGTGCGGCTGAAATTGCCAAGGAGAGCGCGAAAACCGGACGTACTGTGCGTGATATTGCCCGGGAGAAAAAAGTGTTGCCGGAAAAAGAACTCGAGCGCGCGCTTGACCCAGTTGCGATGACGCAACCAGGCGGCAAAGGCACGGAGTGATGGTGTTACCGTGTCGCCGGTAAGTACCGATAGATTGACCTATGGTTGCTAAACTCGAGGGACCTCAGTTTTCAGGTGGAGCGAACATTGCGATCAAATGTCCAAGTCACACGTATGAGCAGACAGTCGCCTTTTATCGCGACACGCTGGGACTGCCTTTAATTGAGGAGGAAAAGGACGGCTGCATTTTTCAATTCGGTCCGAACCGGCTTTGGATCGACAACGTGCCAAATCTGAGCCATCCAGATATTTGGCTGGAACTGGAAACAAACGACACCGAGGCCGCTGCGTCATTCCTAAAAGTGCATGGCCTCGCGCGACGCGATGAAGTCGAACAATTACGCGAAGATTTCAACGGCTTCTTCCTTGCCGCGCCGAACGGCGTGATCCATCTCGTCATCGGCCCGGAGGAAGAGTAGCAGAATGCGAAACGTTAAAAGCGTTACAAAATTACAAGGAGTGACCCGTTTTTAATCTTGTAACTTTTTTAACGAACAACTTCGGTGGCACGTTCGCGTCGCCATCGCCCTACCCACGTGCTCCAGCCATAGAATCCCAGCGGTTCCAGGCAGCCCGTTGCAACTAACGCGTCCACGTCCGCGCGGGCTGGGGTTATTTTGGCGTCTGCGGTCGGCCCATAATAATCGTCGACGACCATCCAGCAGCCGTCCGCCAATTTATCGCGGTAGCAGCCGATGTCGCGCTGCTTGGCAGCGTCGGCATCAAGGATCAACAGGCCAATTTCATCCGAGCCAACTGCTTGACGGACTGCGGCGATCGTTGCCGGATCAAAGGAGTGGCCCTTGATCAGGGTGACCATGTCCGACACGCGGTGCCTGGCGAGGTTTCGTTCCAAGTCGCGCAAAATATTGCGCGTACCGAGCCGCTTGTGTTTCAGGCGTCCTCCTTGTTCGATCGCAACGAGCACCTTTCGCTTTCCAGAATCGCGCACACCGAACGCCGCGGCGATTGTCGCACCGCCAAGGAACGCGCCTACTTCGACGATTGATCCGGAGCATATTTTTGCGAAATGATAGATGAGGATCAGCACGTCCAGATGAAGCATGGAATGTTTATCACGGACTTTTAGTAACCTCGAATGAATTGACTCGTGCCGGTACTGCATGAGTGTGTGCATCAGGTTCAGGGGATCGTTGAGTTGGCCCCGAAAGCTTTCGAGGCTGTCCAGCGGTCGCGATTTCTGCAGATCAGAGGCGCTGGTCGCGCCTTGGCGCGCGGGGCAATGCCGTCCCACCACGATGAGGTCCCGCTCCACACCGTCGAGTCGCGCAATGCCTGGAAGGAGTCCCCAGCGCTGGAAGCCGAGCCGCTCAAACAATTTCAGGCTCGGTTCGTTGTGCCTAAAGATCAGGCCGACAATGGCGGTGATCCCGAGCGACGGCGCTCGGCCGATTGCTTCTTCCAATAATCGCCGGGCAACGCCGCGACGGCGGAGTTTTTCATCGACATAAACGCTAATTTCGGCCGAGCCGCGATACGCGCATCGTGGCAGGAATCTTTTGAAATCCAGCCAACCAATCACGCGACCGTCGGATTCCGCCACCCAGAATGGATGCTGGTTCGGTGAATGTTCGCGGAACCACGGCAAACGCGCTTCGACCGTGGTCGGCTCGAGCTCGGCCGTTACCATGCGTGTCGGCACAGTGGCATTGTAAATGTCGATGATGGCGGGGAGATCGGATTCGAGTGCGTCGCGGATAATCATATCGGTAGCTGTAGCCGCGGTCGCCGACGACAGATTTTCCGACCCGACTGCGCTCACACCGCTTGGAAAAACGCGTTTTCGAATGTCGGTTGAAACGGGCCGGGCTTTGTTTCCCCGATTCGAAATCGCGGACTGATTTCTGATTGGGTGGCGCAATGGACTTCCATGTCGATCCTGCCGCATCCCGCGAGCAACGCGCGTACGGCGCCTAAGGCAAGCTCGGGTGTGTTGCAATCGCGGCTGAGATGTCCAAGCACGACGCGCTCGATTTTTCCCGGAAGCAATTCGTCGATTACACTAACCGCCGCCGCGTTCGACAGGTGCCCATGCCGCGATTGAATTCTTTGTTTCACTGGCCACGGCCGATGTAAATCGTTCTGCAAAAGTTTTTCGTCGTGATTGGTTTCGATCACGAGCGTCTGCACGGCTCGCAAGCGTTCCACAATCATTTTCGTCGCGTAACCGAGATCGGTGATAAAACCAAGACCGCCCGATCCCGCGTAAAAAGCAAATCCAAGCGGATCGACGGCGTCATGCGGCACAGGGAACGTCTGCACTGTGACGTCGCAAATAGGGAACTCGGAACCAGTCCGAAAAATTCGCCAGTTACCATGTCGCTCGAATAATCCGTCACAACGAATCGCCTCCGCAGTGAGCGCATTGCAATAAATCGGCACATCAAACTTGCGGCAGAGCACTTCAAGACCGCAAACGTGATCGCCATGTTCGTGCGTGAGAAGCACGCCATCCAGCTGATCGGGCGCGACGCCGCACTGGGCCAGACGCAATACCAATTGCCGCGCGCTCAGACCGCCATCGATAAGAATCTTGCAATGATCCGTTGCGACCAACGCACTGTTTCCCGCGCTGCCGCTGCCGAGCATCGTCAAGCTGAACACGGGTCTTAAGGTAGTCGCGTGGCGTCAGGTTACGCAAACGGAAACGAATTGATCCCTCGAATTTATCGTTATGGTGGGCACGGCCCAAATATTATGTGGAATTTAAATAATAATGGAGATTATGTCATCTCGCCGCCCGGTAGTGGTACAGTTCAAACTGAGCCACTACCCCTTGCTCGACACGACGCGCTGCGAGGACTACATTCGCTCCGCTTGAGAACGCGCATATTCATGTTCGTCGCAGCGGCTAGCATGCTGTTTAGGAGCATTGGTTTTGGGCAGTCTGATCCGCCCGCTGCGAATAGTGGTGGTCTGGATTTCAAGCAAGTCGGGTTACTTGCGATACAGGATGGGGGACGACGTAAGCCGATTGATACGTTCGCGCGCGAAACGTTGATCCGGATTACTGGACGTTCGACATACACCGATAATGCCGGCCGGAAATGGCAGCCGAACGATTTTGTTTTGTCCACGCTCCTCGACACGCGCGATTGGAAAAACGAGCCAATAGTGCTCATTTCGTTAGGCCAACTAATCGAGCAGCTCGGGCTCGATAAAACGCAGCGAAGATTTTCGTTTGCGCAATTGACCGGGTCAGCGGAGTTGCAGCGGATCGCGAACGAGGCGCGCGCTCTCAAACGCGCGGAAAAACCGCTCGACCGGATTCAACAAGAGGCCCTCAGCGTGAATGACCGATTGACGTTGCTCGGAAATGTGATGAATGGAAACGCGTTGCTCATCGTTCCATCACCGCAAAGGGAAACGGATGCGTGGCTGGTGCCCGATCCAACGGCAGCCGCGGCTTACTATAACGAAACGCAGTTCGCTCCAGCCTTCGCCGAACTGACAAAAATGATGCGCGCCTACACGCAGGCCGACACATTCAATTTCAGCTCAGCCGCGCGTCAGTTGCAGGACAATTTGCGAGCGCTCAGTCCCTCGATTTATCCGCAGGAACGACAACTGCGACTCGAGTATTTCTACAATCATTTCGAAGGATTTTACCGCGCGATCTGGTGTTACGGGATCGCCCTCGTAATTTTAATTGCGGCACACCTGCGCAAACGGGGACGCGTGTTGCAGAACTTCGGCGTGGCGATTGCGCTTCTGGGTCTCGCGTTTCACGCAAGTGGAATTGTGATGCGTTGTCTGATCGCTGGCCGCCCGCCAGTCACGAACATGTATGAATCAATCATCTGGGTGTCATTCGCGGTGTCCTTTTTCGGGATGATCTTCTTCGCGCGTTATCGCACCCCGGTATATCTTCTCGCAGCGTTGCCAGTGACGCTGATCGCGCTGCTGCTCGTTCACCAGATGCCGATCGCGATGCCCTCGAGCATCGATCCGCTCGTCCCCGTGTTGCGCGATAATTTCTGGCTCACCATTCATGTGCTCACGATCACGCTGAGCTACGCAGCCTTCGCACTGGCGATGGGCTTAGGGCACATTCTGCTCTGGCGCTACGCACGCGATCCGGCGGCGGCGAGCGTGGACGCCCCAATGCATTTCTGGCTTTATCGCGTGCTCCAGCTCGGTGTGCTCTTGCTTGCCGCGGGAACGATTCTGGGCGGCGTCTGGGCAAATTATTCCTGGGGACGATTCTGGGGCTGGGACCCGAAGGAGACATGGGCGCTGATCGCGCTGCTTTGTTATATCCTCACGCTACACGGCCGGCTCGCCGGCTGGTGGAGCGAGTTCGGTTTGGTGGTCGCGAGCGTTGTCTGTTTTCTCGCGGTTTTGATGGCGTGGTATGGGGTGAATTTTGTTCTGGGAAAAGGCTTGCACAGTTATGGGTTCGGCATCGGCGGCGAGACGTACGTGGCAACATTTGTCATTCTCGATCTTTTATTCGTTGCGTTTGCGATCTGGCGATACCGAATGAGCAAGCGCGCGATGACTTCGGCGGGCGAGATTAAAGCCGAGCGTGCGGCGGTGTCGCCATAGCCGGGATCGCTGATCCCGGGCCGGCCGCGATCGTCGATCACGGCTACAGTGTTTCCACAATGAGCGAGTCCAGAAATTCCCGCGGAGTTTCGGCACCAAGCAGTGTCGAGTGTATCGCATCATCTCTCACGAGCCGCGCGAGTGTACCCACGCAGATCAAGTAATCATTGACCAATTGTTGCGGCACACCGATGACGAAGATTAGACGGGCGCGCACTCCATTTTTGCCAAACGGAATGCCGGCGCGGCTGCGCCCAATTCCAAGGATGATTTGATCAACCAAATCGGTGCGCGCATGAGGGAATACGACGCCATTTTCTACGGCGCTGGGATGCACTTGCTCGCGCGCGAGCACTTGTTCAAGAAATTCGTCTGTATCGTCGATCTTCCCATTCGCGGCCAGCAGCTGGATGATTTCCCGCACCGCGTTCGCCGGTTTGCGGGAGCGCAATCGAAGGATCACCTGCTTTTCATCGAGAAGATCAGCCAGCGCGATAGCCATTGGCGGGAGCGAGATTTATTGGATTATCCGGGCAAACCCAGTTATCCAGTTAATCTGATAGCCGTGGCAACTGAAAAAATACCGAGCGGATCGAATGAGGAGACGACGGTCTCGTTGCAGCGCAGCATTTATGATCCGGGATACGTCAACGCGATGTCGCATTTTTATCGCGGCGAAATGGGACGGATCATGGTCTGGCGGCAGCGGCTCGACATTACCACTAACTGGGCAATTACCAGCAGCACCGCCATCATTACCATCGCATTTTCCACTCGCGGAGTGCCGCACATCATTTTCTTTTTTAACCTCGCCATCGTCTGGGCGATGCTTTGGATCGAGGCGCGCCGTTATCGTTTCTACGACGCGTTCCGCGCGCGCGTGCGCATGCTCGAAGCGCACTTTCTCGTCCCGATGGTCATGGAGAATCGCGAGATGCTCCAGGGTGAATGGAAAAAGCTGGTCTGCGAAGATTTGATTTTGCCTTGTTTCAAGATCAGCAAACTGGAAGCGGTCGGGCGGCGATTGAAACGCAACTACGTATTCATTTTCATCCTCATCATGATCGCGTGGGTGACAAAAATATTTTTGCATGCGAGCGAGCCAATCAACGATCTGCCATCGTTCTACCATGCGCTGCGCATCGGACACATACCTTCCTGGCTGGTTGCTTTCGTTTTTGTTGGCACTCTTGCCAGCGTGATCGCGATCACGATTTACGTCAGTCAGAAATCTTCTGGCGAAATTTCCGAGTTCGGTACCCATCGTTCGCTATGGCGGATCTGAACGAATGTCATTCCGAGCGAAAGTCTTGCCCTGAGCGAAGTCGAATGGGTCGAGGATTCCCGTGGTGGAACTCAAAGGTAGCGCTGCGGGATTTTTCGACTCCGTTGCGCTCCGCTCGAAATGACCGCGTTTGAAAAGCTTTGCGAAATCGTCGCGCGCTTGCGGGCGCCGGGCGGTTGCCCGTGGGATCGTGAGCAAACACACGAATCGCTTTTGCCTGCGTTGATCGAAGAGGCTTACGAAGTCGCCGGAGCGGTGCGCAGCCGGGACATTGCAAATTTTCGCGAAGAACTCGGGGATCTTCTTCTGCTCATCGTGATGCACTCCGAGATCGCGCGGGAAGCCGGGCGATTTGACATCGATAATGTGCTCAAAG
>VBQC01000056.1 GCA_005887825.1 Verrucomicrobiota bacterium
AGCGTTGCTGGACAAGTTCGATGGCTATCTGGATATCGGCCGCGGAGACTGTCGTGGAGTCGCTGTAAACAACTGGCCTGGTGCTAGCGCATGATGCGAGAGCAAGAAGCGCCGAAATCAACGATACTCGCGTCATCAACATAGACCTAACTACGATTAGACGAAAGTTTGTTTCGCCTATTTCGGCTTTTACTCAGGAGGAGATCCCGATAAAAAGAAAGCATGAGTTCTTCATTATCAGGAGCCGGGCGAAGCGAGCAAGCCAAAATTGCTCGATCAGGTGGGCGCGATTCGGCGCAAACATTTTAGCATCCGAACCGAACAAGCGTATGTGGATTGAAATTGTTGGGGCATTCACCCCGTGAGATAATGAGACATGCCAAATTACTGCTACGTTTATGTTTTGCGTTCACACGCAGACCATCAATTCTACGTTGGCCTAACGCGGAATTTGCCGGCTCGGCTACAGTTGCACAATAAAGGACTGGTTCCTTCGACGACGAAGCGAGCTCCCTTCCAGCTCGTGTACTGGGAGGGTTGTCTTAACGAGAGTGATGCGGCACAGCGCGAGAAGTATCTGAAGACCGCGTGGGGTAAGCGCTACATCAAGACGAGATTGCGACGGTATCTCACGGGGTAAATGCTGGCTCGACTTTCTGGTGCATGATCTTACTCTCGCCAAACGGAAGCTGATCCGCCTTCGCCTGGCTACGGCGCGGCAGGCAGCTTCCTCTACAGAAAAACGAATCCTGAACATCGATGGAGGAATTTCCAAAGAAAGAACTGGAAACGCTCTGGTGCCCATGGCGGGTTGAATATTTCGAGCGTGAAAAACCGAACGCGGATTTTCTCGAGGCCGCATCTCGAACGAGCGATGACGCCGCGCATTTGGTGATCACCCGACGCAAAAACGCGTTCTTAATGATGAACCGTTATCCGTACACGGTCGGTCATTTGATGGCGGTGCCATATCGTAAAACGGCCGATATTTCTTCGCTGGGCGAAAATGAAATCGTCGAGCTTTGGCATTTAGTCGCGCATGCGCAAGCGCTTCTGCGCGCCGCGACAAAAGCCCAGGGTTTCAACGTCGGTTTGAATCTTGGCGAGTGCGCGGGAGCGGGCGTTGTTGATTATCTGCATATCCACATCGTGCCGCGCTGGAGCGGCGACACGAATTTTATGCCGATCCTGGCGGGCTCACGAATGCTCTCGGAAGCGCTGAGCGCGCTTTATGACAAGTTGATGGAAGCACAAGCCAGGATGGAAGCGCAATCGCCCCGGAATACATGAACGGATGGGTTGAGGCGCCGCCGCCAAGAAAAGGATTGGGCTGTTTCGCCCGGGGCTGTCTTATCCTCGTAGCCTTTGGGATTGTGCTGGCGATCGCGTGTTTTGCCGGCGTGTATTGGGGATTTCAACGGCACTCGGCGATAATGCACGGTACTTATTGGCTGGCGAAGACGCACTCGATCGGCGAAGCGCCAGCGCCCGTTCCTAAATTCACCGCTTCAGATCAGCAAGTTCAATTGATCCAGGAACGGTGTCAGGAGTTCGAACAGAAAGCGCGCGCGGGTCAGCCAGCTGAAATCGAACTGACGGCGGATGACATCAATAGTTTAATTGCCACTAACCGGGACGCGCGCGGCAAAATTTTTGTTTCTATTGAGGAGGATCGGATGCGTCTTCAGACGAGTGTTCCGCTGGGAGAATTGATCGGCCGATCCGGTTATTATTTTAATGGCGACGTCACGATCGAATTAAAGGGCGCGGAATCGCTGGAAAATCCGCAGTTGAACCGGATCGTTGTGAACGGTCAGCCGGTGCCGCAGGATCTGTTGAATTGGAAATACCATTCCAGGCGGCTGCGAGATTATCTCGCGGACTACCGGAACGGTTACAATATTGGCACGATCGAAATCCGGGACAGTAAATTGATTTTGCGATCGCGCACCGAGTAAGAGAAATTCCACGCGCCACAGATGAACACAGATTCGCACCGATAAAAGATGCTCGAATTCGAACCTGAAGACGAAACTCCATTTCTGCACAAAGAGATCACAGAAGCAATCATTGGATCCGCTTTTGAGGTTTACAACCACCTTGGTTACGGTTTTCTCCACCGTGTATATCAACGATCGCTTCAAGTCGAGCTAGCGCGCCGCGGCTTCAGCGGAGACTTAGAAAAGAGAACAACCGTTCGCTACAAAGAAGTTATCGTCGGTGAGTATGACAGCGACATGATCATTAACAACGCTGTGCTTGTCGAAGTCAAAATCGCGCCACAATACGACAAGCGGGATGAAGCTCAGCTGCTCAATGTTCTAAAAGCGACGGGCGTAAAGGTCGGCATCCTATTCAATTTCGGCCCGTACAAGGTCGAGTACAAACGTCTCGTTTTCTGAATCTGTGTTTCATCTGTGTTCATCTGTGGCTGAAGGCAATTGGACATGCAGCGAATGAGTGGGTTTGCGAAGCGCCGATTAATTCGGTTGCATTATTTCGCGGACAAAGACGTTGAGCTGCCCGTCTTCCTGTTTGCGCACTTCCGTAATTTCGTAGGGCCGCATCTCATCGCGGCTTACTTCCGTGCCTTGGCGCGGTGGCGTGTACCCGGCTGGGAATTCAACGATGATGCGGGTGGAGGAGCCCGCACCAAAATGAAGCACTTTGTCTGTCAACTTTGTGCGTGGACGCAGGACGGCACGATTGGCATCGGAAAAATTCACCATGAATTGTCCTTTCAAATAAACGCGTTCGCCGGCGAGCCCGCGCTCGACCACATCTCGCAAATCACCTGGCCCGATAAGCCGCCCGAGCGGCATCTTCCCGGACGGAAAAGTTTTCCAACTTCCGCCGCCTGCGTTTGACGCCAGAGCTACCTGGGACGAATCAGCGGGCACAGGCTGCGCGGGCAGAACTGGAACTGGCGTTGTGGTTGGCATGGATGCAGCTTGGGTGGTCTGGGTAGCGGCGACTGTAGGTGCAGCAGCGGCCGCCGGCGCCGGTGTGGCAGCAAGAACTTTTGGCGGTGTCGGCGCTGAGGCAACGGTGATCGGTGTGGAAGTTGGCACGCTCGGTTTTTGAGCGATGATCGGCTGCGCGGGGCTAACTGCAGGGGCTGGAGATTCGAGCTTCTGTTTCTTGGCCGCTTTTGGCCGAAATGGGTGCTATCGGCGGCGTCTCAACAGGTCTGGCTTGTTCGACGCGCACGAGCTGATTGTCCGCGGGTGGAGGTGTGGCGCTGGAGTTCAATCCAGGTATGGGGACCGAACCGCCCTGGGCTGTTGCAATCTTTTGTTCAATTGTGGTGCGTTCTTCTGCCTTAAATAGCGGCCAGCCTGCGGCAAGGTTGAGACCAGGCGGTGGCTCCAGGCGGAAAGTCCCAAGGCCGCGTGTGACCGTGTAACTCCCGTAAAGCAATGGGACAGCTGTAATCATGATGCGGCCATCCGCCAATCGCTCTGCATGAATCACGGCGGAAATATCGTGTGTGCGTTCTAGTTTCACTTCCAAACCGACCTTAAGTGTCTGCTTCATCAGCGGCAGGACCTCAGGGTTGGCCGGGTAGAGGTGCTCCATGAGCAATTCGCCGCTATCGACGGCGGTCGTCAGGGCGACCATCCCCGAGCTAAACACATCCTCAGGTCCCAGTTCACGCTCCGCCACGATCGTATATCTGCCCACCACGTACGGCACCAAACCGCGGACTTGTTGATAATTTCGAATGTAGTTGCGCATCAACTCAGCATTGGTCCTGGCCAGTTCTGCGCTGCCCATCCCGACATAGCGATCGTATAGCTGCTTTGCGGTCAGGAATTCGCCGGCCGGCGCGGCGGTCAGCTCGAAGCGCTTAAGCGGATCAATTTTGTGCAGCCTTTGTAAGATCCGGTAACTATCCGGGCGCTCTGGTTGATCGAAAATGTAAAAACTGCCGAGCCACGCTGCCAGAGCGAAGCCGGTTAAAAGGAGAATGGCGACCGTCCAGACAAAATAATTCACGCGGTGCCGCGGACGAGCGTACGGCTCTTCGTATGGGAAGGCACCATAGTCCATCACGTGAAAACGAGAAAATTCTCCGGTTTCAAGCTGGTCGCGGCGTTTCAAACGACGAACCGCATCCGCACGTTCGCGACGCATTTGGATTGACGATGTGAAAACCGGCGCCGGTTAAACCATCGCGAAAATCCAGGGTGGCGCCGCGCAAGTATGGGATACTCTCGTCATCGACGAGAAATTGCATTCCATCGCGCTCCACCACAGCGTCGCCGTCCTTTTTTTCATCGAGCGCCATCTCGTATTGCAGACCCGAACAGCCGCCTTTTGCAATCTGCACGCGCAGGCCTTTCCGGGAATTTTTCGCTTCCGCTGCGAGCAAACTTCGGAGCTGGCGAACAGCGTTGTCGGTGACGTTAATCATCCTGCCGCAGAATACGGCGGTGGCTACCTCAAGTCAAAAGGCGGCGAAGGGATAGTGGTTGACATGGGTAGCGCACGCGTCCCGCGTGTTGGCGAGGGCGTCCTCGCGCTCGCGGACTTTTCTTGGAATTTCGCAACACGCGACGCGGCCATGCCAATGAAAAGATTGTTTCGGCGCGACGCCAAAACCAGCACGCGGGACGCGTGCGCTACCCGGAACTAACGTGTACGCGCTCATTGGTTTTGCAGGCGCGGCTGAACAGATACGTCAACAGTTTTGGTATTTTTCGTCGCAATTCGTGAGCCGAAAACTAAAGTTCAGAATAGCATGAGCCGGATTCGATTGCTGCCAGACACCGTCGCCAGCCAGGTGGCGGCCGGCGAAGTGGTGGAGCGGCCCGCTTCCGTCGTGAAGGAGCTAATCGAGAACAGCATCGACGCCGGGGCTCGCAAGATCGAGATCATGATTCGCCGGGGCGGAATTTCGCTCGTTCGCGTGAGCGATGACGGGTGCGGAATGGATCGTGATGACGCGCTGCTTTCACTCGAGCGTCATGCCACGAGCAAGATTCGTTCTGCCTCCGATCTTCAAGCTATCGGCACGCTGGGATTTCGCGGCGAAGCGTTACCGAGCATTGCCAGTGTTTCGCGATTTCGATTAACTACACGCGAGCCAAAAGCGATCGCGGGAACGGAAATCATCGTGAATGGCGGCAAGATCGACATCGTGCGCGATGGCGGCGAAGCGCCGGGAACGCAAGCCGAGGCGCGCTCGCTTTTTTATAATCTGCCTGCGCGCCGAAAATTTCTCCGTTCCGAAAACACCGAAAGCCGCAACATCGAACACCAGATTCATCTGCAGGCGATTGGCCATCCTCAAATTGCTTTTACACTGCTACGAGACGACCGCCTGATGTTCCAATTACCGGCGGCGACAACGCTTAATGAGCGAATTCGTGATTTATATGGCGTCGAACTGTTGGAGCGCCTTATTCAGCTGAATGGTGCCACGTCGCGGAAAATTCGAATCAGCGGGTTCATCGGGCAAGCGGGTCTGAGCAGGCAGACCCGCGCGCAACAACTCGTTTTTGTAAATGGCCGTGCAATCGAAAGCGGCCTCATCACTGTCGCAATCCGCGAGGGCTATCACACGGCGCTCATGAAAGGGCGGTATCCTGTCACGTTCCTTTTCCTCGATCTCGATCCAGCGGCGGTGGATGTAAACGTTCACCCGGCAAAACGCGAGGTGCGCTTCCGCGATCCAACCGGAGTGCGTGAAGCGATCGTTCGCTGTGTTCAGCAAACCTTGGAACGCGGCCGGGCGGAGTGGCAGCAAAAATTTCGCGCACCACACATCGAGCCGGAGCCGGTCGGAACGGAAGCAAAGATTCCTGAAGCTCCCCATCGTGAGCTTTCCCACTTCGCGCCCGGCTTTGGCGATGGCAGCCACAGACGTGCTGAGTTTGCTCCCGCGCCGCCTGTCATCCCGAGCTCTCTAGCTCCGCAGGAGCGGGGTGATCCCGGCCATGCAGTGCAAACAATTCCGCCTGCCAAAGCCGCGCCTCAGCAATTCCAAATCATCGGCGTGCTGAACAAGCTCTATGTCTTGATGGAAAATGCGGACGGGCTCGTGCTCGTCGATCAGCACGCGGCGCACGAGCGAATCCTCTTCGAAGAATTGCGGCGAAGAATGGAAGAGCAGGGAGTTCCAGCGCAAAAGTTGCTGCTCCCTCACACTTTCGATCTGCCACCACGCGATGCGGATTGGATCGAGCGCAACATGTCGATCTTGCAAAAAATGGGAATAGGAATTGAGAGCTTCGGCCCAAGTACATTCAAGATCGACAGTCTTCCGGCTTTTTTGAACGTCTCAGATCCGGCGCAGTTTATGCGCAAAGTGATCGACGATCTCAAGAGCGCGAGCAACACCAGTTCGCCAATGCGATTGGGCGAAGAGATGATCGCCAAGACCGTTTGCCGCCACGCGGTTAAAGCCAATGATCCGCTGCGTTATCCCGAAGTTGAAAAATTGATTCGGGATTTGCTGGATTGCGATCTGCCTTACTGCTGCCCGCATGGGCGGCCGACGATGATCCAGATTTCGCTCGCCGAGCTGGAGAAAAAATTCGGACGCAAAATCTGACGTTTGCCTGTTGGCTTATTCTTTTCTTTGTGACGCGCAAAATTGCGCGTGCAGTCGCATGGATCGCGCGAAATCTCGACACCGAGCTTGTCCTGGAGAAGCTGGAAGGCCAAAGAGATTGGAGCGCGCCCAGGGTTATGGGCGATTCAACGAATTATCCATTTACGTTTTCAAGCGCGCAGCTAGTTTGGCGCGGTGAAAAAAATCGAGGCGATCGTCAAGCCTTTTAAAACCGAGCCGGTCAAAGAAGCGCTAATGGCAGCTGGCGTAGAAGGAATGACTCTCAGTGAGGTAAAAGGCTTTGGCCGCCAAAAGGGTCACAGCGAAATTTATCGCGGCACCGAGTACACGGTCGATTTTCTGCCGAAAATAAAATTCGAGATGGTTGTTCCGGACGATCGCGCGCAGCGCGCCGTCGAAGCGATCTTGCGCGCGGCGAAGACGGGGAAGATCGGGGATGGAAAGATCTTTGTTGCGCAAGTGGAAGAGGCGGTGCGTATCCGAACGGATGAACGCGGGATGGAGGCGCTGTGAGAGCGAAGCGCTCACGCCGTTAAATGGTTAAAGAATTACAAAGTTACAAGAGACAGCCCATTTGCCATCAAAACCAATAACTGCACAAGCCATGCCGTTGTAACCATGTAACGATGTAACTTTTAGCGATTGAACCCATGTACGAATTTTTTTTGTCGATCTTTCTCGGAATTGTCGAAGGGCTGACCGAATTTCTTCCTGTTAGCTCAACCGCGCATCTGCGCATCTGCGAAGCGCTGCTGCGTATCGATCTTCATGACGGTTTCTGGAAAATGTATACGATCGTCATCCAGCTTGGCGCGATTCTGGCCCTACCGGTTTATTTTCGCGAGCGCATCCTGACATTTCTTCGCACTTTTCCAAGAGGCGAACGCGGCGATCGCACGATCCTCACGCATCCGCTGAGTCTGACATTGATTGCGTTTATCGTTACTGCCGTCCCGGCTTGGGCCTTAACCAAACAGATTGGCAAAAACCTGGAAAATCTCTGGGTTATGGCCTGGGCGCTCCTCATTGGTGGAATCATCATGTGGATCGTTGACGTCGTTTTCAGGCGGCCGCGCACCACGCACATGGAAGAAATGACCCTGCCGCAAGCAGTTTGGATTGGCGCCGCGCAAGTTCTTTCCGCTATTTTCCCGGGCACATCGCGCTCGATGTCCACCATCGCTGCCGGACAGGTAGTGGGAATGTCTCGTCCGGCCGCGCTCGAATTTTCCTTTTTTTTATCGATGCCCACGATGTTCGTGGCCACTGGATATGATTTCGTAAAAGCGGTGATGCCCCATCACGACGAGTCGAATATCGCACCGCTCGGGATGAACGGTCACCAATGGATCGTGCTAGTAATTGGATTTGTGGTTTCATTTTTTGTGGCGCTGGGAGTGGTCGCCTGGTTTATGCAGTGGGTGCGCTCCCGCGGCTTTGTGCCATTTGCTGCTTACCGGATTGTGCTCGGGATCGGATTATTGATGCTGCTGATTCGCGGCATCATCTGATTGCAATTCCAATAATGCGGACTGCATCGCCAGCGACTTGTAATTAAGCGCTTGCCAATCGCAACGAATTTGTTTATCACGGCGCTTTCATGCTGAGAAAAGTTCTCACCGTATCGCTCTGTGGCTTTGCGATCGCCGGACAGATGCGCGCGCAACAAGTGATGGTCGCGCGTGAAACAAAACCAAATACTTCAGAGCAAGCAGCGGCGGCCCCTGAACGGTCGGATGTGGAATCGGAAACATCGACAGAAGCGAAACCGCAAGTTCGCAAAAAGAAGTCGCCTTCCGCTGCGCTTACGGTCGAGCAAATGCGAATGGCGGGAGCGCTTGCTGCGGAGCGACTAAATAGTCGAACTGTTCAAGAAGCGGGCGCAACGGGCGCGTCCAGTTTGCAAACTCCCGCGGTGGAAACCCGGAACGTGTCTGGGGCTTCGGAGCGGAAGAAAAAGGAAACTCGCGTTGAACAAACCGACGCATCAAGGGCATCGAATTCGCGAACCACGAAATCGGAAGCGGCCGGCCCCATTCGACCGACAATGATCGAATCGGGAAAGCAGGAGCCAGCCGCTTCGCCGGCGGCAAAAACAGGCGCTCGCGGCGAGCAAACACCTGCGCCCCAATCGGCGAACCGGACGCTGCGCAAGCAAGAAACAATCCTGTCTCAACTGCCAAATAAGCCATCGCGCGAGGAGGATACGATTCCTGCCCAATCCATCAGCTTGCGAACCGAAACCGCGTTTACGAAATTAGCGACCGGTTTCGATTTTCCCGTTGGGATACCGGACGCCCAGGGCTACTACAAGGCGCGCGGCTTTCGGCCACACGGGCATCTGGGAGAAGATTGGGATGGAGTTCGCGGCGGAGACACCGATCTGGGCGATCCAGTCTATGGCATAGGTGATGGAGTGGTAGTCCTTGCGCGCGACTGTCACATGGGCTGGGGGAATGTGATTATCGTGCGCCATGCGTATCGCGAGGATGGCACGATTAAAAGCATCGACTCGCTTTATGGACACTTGGACACCATTCTAGTGCGTCCTGGTCAGGCGGTTTCCCGCGGGCAGAAAATAGGAACCGTCGGCACGGCGCACGGATTGTACGACGCGCACTTACACCTGGAGATCCGGAAAAACATCGAAATTGGAATGAGCCGGGCAGCGTTTGCGCGCGACTTCAGCAATTATTACGATCCCTCGCAGTTCATCCTGACGCATCGAAATCTTCAAAGCAGCCGGGGCAAATATCGCATCGCGATGAACACGTTTACTCATGATGCGCTGATTAATTGGGACGCGGCGCGCAATTACTCGCATCATCGCGGTGGAGCCCACGAATCGGCTGCGGCTCTGAAGAAGGCACTCGCGTCGGAAAGCGCTGACGCGCGTTGAAAAGTTACACCGTTACAAACGTTAAGACGGTTAACGCCTGTAACCTTGTGACGGTGTAGGAAATTCCGCCGCTCGGATACGCATATTTGCGCGATTGTGTGGGTTTCGCCGCGGAACGGTGCAAAATCCCTTGCAGCCGGTGAGGGCCAACATATTATTCGTCTGCGGTCCCGACTGTGTCCTGCCGGATGCATCGGGAAAATTTTTTGCCCATTTTCTGATTTCGATGGCCAATACAATCCTAATTGGGGCGCAGTGGGGCGATGAAGGAAAGGGGAAGATCATCGACGTGCTCACCTCCAAGGCCGACATTGTTGTCCGCAGCCAGGGCGGCAACAATGCCGGACACACGGTTATTCATCGGGGTGCCAAATACATTCTTCACCTGATTCCGTCGGGAATCCTGCGGCGCGGGAAAATTTGCGTGATCGGCAACGGCGTAGTCATTGATCCGATCGCGCTCGTCGCGGAGATCGATGGTCTGCGCAAATTAGGAATCACAATCGGCAAGAATTTACTGATTAGCGATTGCGCTCATTTAGTTTTGCCTTACCACCGGTTACTCGATGAACAACGCGAGTTGCGTCAGGGCCAGGCGAAAATTGGGACGACGAAACGCGGGATTGGCCCGGCATACGGAGACAAAGCGGCCCGCACAGGCCTGCGCATGTCCGATTTGATGCAGCCGATTGTTTTCTCAAAAAAATTGCAAGCCAAGGTGCGAGAGAACAACAGAATCCTCCAGGCGCTTGGCGCAAAACCGATCAGTTTTCGCGAAGTCAACGAGAGTTATCTGGCCGCGGGAGAAAGGCTGCGCCCATTTGTCGGCAACACAGTCGTGTATCTTCATCGCGCCCTTCAGCGCGGGAAAGAAATCCTCTTTGAAGGCGCGCAAGGCACATTTCTGGACATCGATCATGGCACGTATCCCTATGTCACTTCCTCAAATACGACCGCCGGTGGCGCGTGCACAGGCACGGGCGTGCCGCCACATCGGATGGATCGTGTGGTAGGAGTAATGAAAGCCTACACAACACGCGTAGGCGAGGGGGCATTGCCCACCGAAGATCGACAATTTACCGCAAGACTTCACGGCTTGGGACGTGAATTTGGAGCTACGACCGGCCGCAAGCGACGCTGCGGCTGGTTCGACGCAGTAGCAACCCGCTATGCGACCATGATCAATGGGATCGACGAACTCGCCATCACGAACCTTGACGGGCTGGACCATGTCGATCCAATTCGAGTCTGCGTAGCGTACCGGTTGAATGGAAAACGCTTAAACGTCCCTCCATCCGACGCGACCCAGCTGGCTAATTGCGAACCGATCTACAAAGAAATGCGCGGCTGGAATACAGTTACGCATTTGGCAAAGAAATTTTCGCAACTTCCCTTGGCAGCAAGGCAATACGTTAAATATATTTCTGAATTAACGGGAGCAAAATTATCCATGGTTAGCGTGGGCCCAGAGCGCGGCCAGACTATCATTCTGTAGTCATGCCTCTGGCCGCGAAAACGGTTCCGCGTCACATCGCCATTATCATGGATGGCAATGGTCGCTGGGCAAAAGCGCGCGGTCTTCCGCGAATCAAAGGCCACGAAGCAGGAGCGCAGGCCGTTCGTCAATGCGTGGAAGGCTGCGGCGAATTGAAGGTCGACTATCTCACCCTTTACGCATTCTCGGCGGAAAACTGGCAGCGGCCCAAAAGCGAAGTCTTCTCGTTGATGCGTTTGCTCGACAGGTTTTTGAAGGAGAAGACGCCGGAGCTGGTGGAGAAAAATGTTCGGCTTCAAGCGATTGGCCGCCTGACTGATCTCCCGGAGAGTTCGCAGGAACAACTTCACAAGACGATTGAACAAACTGCGGGTAATAACGGGCTCACGCTCATCTTGGCGCTGAGTTACGGCGGGCGACTCGAGATCATCGACGGCATCAAGAGTTTGCTCCGCGCGGTTGAACTGGGTCACATCGACAAAGGAATGATCGACGTCGAGATGTTTAGCAAACACCTTTACACTCGGTACTATCCCGACCCCGACCTGCTTATTCGCACTTCGGGCGAAATGCGCTTGTCGAACTTTCTTCTCTGGCAGCTCTCTTACACGGAAATATACGTCACGCCGAAACTGTGGCCCGATTTCACAAAGAAGGATTTGATCGCAGCAGTAGAAGAATATGGGCGCCGCCAGCGTCGTTACGGAGGCGTGGAATAGCCTGCTGGGGCTTGTAGCCGCGTTCGCCCTGTGCGAAGCGCGGTGCTGCGTATAGCTGCGCATCGGGTCGCCCACAGGGCGACCGCTACAGGAACGCTTCCACAACAGAGTCGGCGAGAGATTTGCCTGTTTGCGTTAGCACGAGGTTGCCATTCGATCTTCGAAGCAACCCAAGCGCAATAAATTCATTTGTTTCCCGCGCAAAGTGCTCCAGTTCCTGAGCCGGAATTCCTTCGCGGGTTCGCAGAGAAAGCCCGATTCTCTCCGCGCGCTTCATCTCTTTAGTCAGATTTTCTCTCGATCCAAGCGGTGATTGGTCTGAAAGAACGCGAGCGGCATAGGCGCGGTAATCGGCCAGATTTTGCCAGCGTTGCATACCAACAGTGGAAAATGCGCTTGGACCGATGCCGCGATAATCTTCGCCCGACCAATAGGCGCGATTGTGAACTGACGAAAAACCGGGGCGCGCATAGTTTGAGATTTCATAATGTTCGTAACCAGCGTTTTCCAGGATCGACATCGCCACATGGAAAAAATCTGCGTCGACGTCGGGATTGGTTTTTAGTTCACCGCGCGACTGGCGCAGAAAAAATTCCGTGTCCTCCTCGTACGTCAGGCAGTAGGCAGAAATGTGATCAGGGCGCAGCGAAATCGTTTTCTCCAGCGTACTCTGCCACTGCTGGATCGTCTGGCCCGGAAGACCGAACATGAGATCGACATTGATGTTTGAGAATCCCGCGTCGCGCAGAACATGAAACGATTGCTCAGCTTGGTCTGCGTTATGTTCCCGCCCGAGAATTTTGAGCAATGTGTTGTCCCAGGATTGAACACCAAGACTAATTCGATTTACTCTAAGTTTGTATAATAGAGCCGCCTTACGTGCCGAAACACTTCCTGGATTTGCTTCGATCGTCCATTCTTCTAATGCTGAAAGATCAAGCCGCTGGTGAAAACCTCCAAGCAAAAATTCCAATTGCGCAGTCGTTAGGGCGGTCGGCGTCCCGCCGCCAAAATAAATTGTCGACGGAAGATCTTTCATGGAGCGGCGGTCTCCAGTCCGCTGGGCCGACTTGGAAGTTGCGCTTGCTTGAACGTATTGCTCGAGTTCACGCAGAATCGCTTCGCAAAATCGCTGCGTTTGCGAACGATCGAGCAGATCTTTGTAGAACGCGCAATATGGGCAGATCCGCGCGCAAAAGGGAATGTGAACGTAAATATGTCGAATTGGGCCTGTGGCGGCAGCCGTGCCCGCCACGCCGAAGCCGGGCGAAGGCGGGTCGCCTGCGGTGCCTGAGAAAGCAGCCGCCTCTGCTGCCCCTACAGTCGTAGAGTTGTGATTCGCCCCGTTGCTCATAAAATCCGTTGCCACCTCTAAAGCACCGTGTTGATGAGAAACGTAGCTCTTGTTCTTTTTTGCGCCATCGCCTCCGGGCTTGCCCAAGGACCGCAGCCTGTGCCCACGCCGTCGATCGTATATGCTGTGCACGATCCCGATGCAATCAGAGACTACAAGGCGAAACCTCGCGTTGTGCGTGAAATGGTTAATCGACTCGTCCTCGCCGCGACCGGCCAGTCTGATGTGGCGAAGGCGTGGGCAACGCTGGTTTCTCCGGACGACAAGATTGGAATCAAGATTTCCGCGGCGGGCGGCGAACTTTTCACAACGCACCATGACGTGGTGGACGCGATCGTCGATGGGCTCGTCGCGGCAGGACATGCGCGCAACAGCATCATCGTTTGGGACCGTTCGCTTGGTGGAATCAAAGACGCTGGTTACCGATCAGGGATCAACGGCTATCAGCTCAAAGCGATCGAGGCGCGTAACGGGTATGATCCGAAAGCGACCTTTTCGGCACCGCTGATGGGGAAATTAATTTGGGGCGATTTCGATTACCGGAGCGACAAAGAAATAGTCATGCTTTCCGACACTGAGAATACAAGCAACGTAAGTCATTTTTCGAAGATCATTTCGAGTGAAGTTACCAAGATCATCAATGTTCCAGTAATGAGCATCAGCGAAACGAATGGGATCGCCGGTTGCATCTACAACGCGACCATTCCGAACTTCGACAACTGGCGTCGCTTTGCTCAAGGCTCTCGTTTTGGCGCTGAAAGTCTTGCGGAGATTTACAGCAATCCGCTCATCGCAAAAAAAGTCGTTTTCAATTTAATGGATGGTCTCCTCGCGCAGTATGCCGGCGGGCCGCAGCCGCAACCGAACTATGCTCTGCATCACGCCACGTTGTACGCGAGCAAAGATCCGGTGGCGTTGGACGCGATCGCGTTGAGAAACCTCGAGCAATGGCGTGCGCGCGCGAGTCTACCGCCTATTGGCTCCACGGCGGCCTATGTCGATTTTGCCAGCCAGCTTAATCTGGGTAACTCGGCACCAAATCGGATTGAGATTCGAAACATCGGACGATGAAATCTGCTGCTGTAGCCGGGGTCGGTGATCCCTGCTCTCGATGATGATCGCGCCGATATGCTCGCTAATAGCCGATACCGGCATCGCCGATGCCGGCTACAACAGATGAGCGCATCAGCCAGCGCGTCCACTCGAAGATTGCAGGGAACAATTCTCCGCTCCGTCTCGCGGTCGTTCTATCTTTCGATCCGGTTTTTGCCGACGCATTTACGTGAGCCGATCGCCCTGGCCTATTTGCTTGCGCGGATAACGGATACGGTCGCCGATACCATATCGATCTCCCGCAACCTGCGAACCGAAGCTCTTCAAATGCTATCGAACGCGATCCAGGCCAAAGCTTCGCGTGAGGTCGTCGTCGATCTTATCGCGTCGTTTTTGCCATTACAGCAGGACTCGACCGAACGAAGCCTTCTCGAGTCGTTGCCAGGTTGTTTGGACTGGCTCGAGCATGTGGAAGAAGCGGATCGCAGTGACATTCGCGTCGTGCTCGCGAAAATTACCCATGGCCAGATGCTCGACCTATGGCGCTTCGATAATCCGGCAGAAATTCGCGCACTCCGAAGCGCCGCCGATCTGGACGAGTACACTTACCTGGTAGCTGGGTGTGTCGGCGAATTTTGGACGCGGCTTTGCTCCAGACATGTTCGGGAGTTTGCCAGCTTGAGCGAAGAGGCGATGCTTACGCTCGGGAAACGCTATGGCATGGCGCTTCAGCTGATCAATGTTCTGCGCGATGCCGGGTCCGATCTCCGGACTGGCAGATGTTATTTCCCGGACGAGGAATTGACTTCCACTCGTATGACTGTGGCGCAGATTCTCTTGGAGCCAGAACGATTTCAGCCTATCTATCTGAGTTGGGTCGAGAAGGCTGAGCATGGGCTCGAGTGCGGGATGCAATACTCACGTGCGATCCAAAATCGACGTGTCCGCGCTGCGACGGCTTTGCCGGCATTGATTGGAGCACGCACGCTTGCCCTCTTGCGCGAGGCAGGCATAAGTATGCTGGATCGCAGGGTCAAAGTCTCGCGCCGCGAGGTGCGTGGAATTATCGCTTTGCTCGCCATCACGCTAGCATCGCGATCGCAGATTGATGCGATTTTCGGTCGCGCGAAGCGTTTGCGATCGTCTCTGATTGCCGAAGATTAAAATACGGCGGTTGCAGGTCGCTGCTGCACCTTACAAAAAATAATTTCGCTGGCGTTCCGTGATCGGTCGCTCGAGTCGTTCGAGCACTTGCAGCATGTCTTCCCAGACTTTGCGCTTTTCAGACGGCGCCTGATTTCGGAGCAGGTAGGCGGGGTGATAAGTAATCATCAACGGCGTCCCGCTGTATGAATGCCATCGCCCGCGCAATTCCCGCATCGTTCCGCGTGTGCCGAGTAAACCCTCCACAGCAACTGCACCAAGCGCCACCAACACCTTGGGCTGAATGATTTCGATCTGTTCGACGAGGTAGGGTCGGCAGGTCTGCATTTCAGCCGGCGTCGGCGGCCGGTTACCAAACGAGCCAGGCGCTGTATCGGGCCGACATTTCAAAATGTTGGCGATATAAACTTCCTCGCGGGCGAAGCCCATCGTCTCGATTATTCTTGTGAGCAGTTGACCGGCACGCCCAACAAAGGGCTCGCCTTGCCTGTCCTCATCCGTGCCGGGTGCTTCGCCCACGAACATCAACTCGGCGTCTAGATTTCCCACGCCGAAAACAGTCTGTGTTCGCGAGCGGGCGAGATGCGGACACTTCGTGCAACCACGAACGCGTTCGCGAATCGGCGCGAGCAACTCTGCTTTGTTTGGCGCGATGACCTGCAATCGTGCCAACGCAGTTCTCGATGCACGAGGCAAGTGATCACTCGTGTCGCGAATTTTTTCGAGTGCCGAGATAACAAACTCGAGGGCCGGTTGCGTCATGTGGCGCGATCATCCAGAATTTTGCGCGCCACCGCAATTTTTTTTTCCGGACCATAGGCTTGTAGCCCGTTGCAACGGGCATCGTGCCCGTTGGGCGCACAGCCAGAATGGCTATGTTCTGGCACCCGATGAGCGCGCGCCTAACGGATTATGACTACAATCTGCCGCGGGAATTGATTGCGCAGCGACCGCCGGCTCGGCGTGAAGATTCCCGGATGATGGTGATGCACCGTGATGCGCAAACAATCGAGCATCGACAGTTTCACGAACTGAAAAAGTTTTTGCAGCCGGGAGACCTGCTGATTTTAAACGATACGCGCGTTCTGCCGGCGCGAAGATTTTCCACTGACGGCACAATTGAATTTCTCTTCATCGACCAGATTGAGCCCAGGCGCTGGAAGTGTTTAGTCAAGCCCGGCCGAAAAATGCGCGTCGGCGCGACTGCAAAGATCGACGAAACCACTTTACGGGTCGAAGAAATCACGCCTGACGGTGAGCGCATTGTGGCGTTGGATGAAGATGTCGATCTATACATTGGTGGTTCAATGCCGTTGCCGCCTTACATTGGGCGCGCAAGCAATGAGGAGGATGAGGCGCGCTACCAAACGGTCTTTGCGCGAACGCCGGGTGCGCTCGCAGCACCGACAGCCGGACTCCATTTTACTCCAGAAATCCTCGCAGAGATTCCGCACACGTTCGTGACGCTTCATGTGGGACCCGGAACGTTTCTGCCGGTGCGCTCCGAGAATGTGTGGGAGCATCGAATGCACGCGGAACACTTTTCAATTTCGGCTTCCGCGGCCAGCGCTATAAATGGCGCAAAGCGAATCCTAGCTGTTGGAACTACGGTCGTGCGCGTATTGGAAACGGCCCCTCATGAGAATGGAAAACTCACTGCGCAAACAGGCTCGACAGATATTTTTATTTATCCTCCATACCGGTTCCGCGTTGTCGATCAGCTGCTTACGAATTTCCATTTGCCGCGTTCGACTTTGCTCATGCTTGCAAGCGCATTTGCCGGCCGCGAGTTTCTGTTTCACGCCTACCAGGAAGCAATTCGCGAGGGCTACCGATTCTACAGCTACGGGGACTGCATGTTGATCCTGTAATTGCAAACCGCGAATTAACACGAATGGACACAAATTGGATTTGCGACCGCCGATTGAATCGCAATTCGAATTCCTATTCGTGTCTATTCGTGTGCATTCGTGGTTAATGCCGATTGTGTTAGTCTTCGCGCCAAATGAACGAGATCGATCAACCCAAAGGCGAGCTGGTCATCCAAACTATCGCCATGCCCAAAGACACAAATCCAAACGGCGACATTTTTGGTGGATGGCTAACATCGCAAATGGATCTGGGCAGTAGCATCCTCGCCGCAAAAGTGGCGCAGGCGCGGGTTGTCACAGTGGCGATGGAAGGAATGTCATTTCTCGAACCCGTCCGGGTGGGGGACACTGTTGCGTGTTACGCATGGGTTGAGCGAATTGGCCGCACTTCGATGGTCATCCCTGTGGAGGTTTGGGTGCGCCGGTATATGCATGGAAAACAGATTCGCGTCACATACGGCGTCTTTACTCATGTCGCCGTCGATGATTCCGGAAAACCGATTCCTGTAAAAAGGGAAACTTCTTGAGGACTGGCTATCGCAGCGCGTCATTTTGCAGACACCCGTTAATTCGCGCCGATGACAAAGTTCGCGTACCTCTTTGAGCGGTTCCCGTCGTTTGGGCAAACGTTTTGCTATCGAGAAGTTACTGAGCTTGCCCGGCAAGGCGTCAATTCTCCGATTTTCGCCATCCGAAATCCGAAAGGTGAACCGCCGCAGAACTGGGACCAACGCATTGTTGAGCGCGTGCATTATCTGCCTGGTGAGGAGCAACTGCTGCGTGAAGTCCGCCAGGCGTCGAAAAAAGGAAAGCTAACGGAAGAGGTTATCGGCGCTCTCGATGAGTGGGGCAGGCGTACCGATTTTCTCCGTCTTTATCAAGCAGTTTATGTCGGACTGCGCTTGCAAGAAATCGGGATTCGTCACGTTCACGCACACTTCGCTGGAATGGCCGCGCGCACTGCTTTCTGGATCGGCAAATTCTTCCCAATCACTTTCAGCTTTACTGCCCACGCCAATGATATTTTCGCGCCGCGAGATTTCGAGATCGGTCTGGACAAACTTGTCGATGCAACGCGTGTCATCATTACCGAGACCGATTACGCGGAAAAATTCTTGCGCGAGCGCTTCCCAGGTCGCGGGGATCGAATTCATCGCATCTACAACGGCCTGGATCTGGCGCCTTTCGCGCGCGCGGATTTTTCGTCCACTCCACCATTGATCGTCGCGGTCGGCCGTTTGATCGCGAAAAAGGGTTTCGCCGATTTGATTCGTGCCTGTCGATTGCTTATGGAGCGAAGAAAATCATTTCGTTGCGAGATCATTGGCGAAGGCCCGCTCGAAGAAGACCTGCACCAACAGATCGCCCAGCTTGGTCTGCAAGGCTGCGTCGAACTGCCGGGCGCAAAGCCGCAACATGAAATAAGGGAATATTTGGCGGCGGCCAGCGCTTTTGTACTGCCAAGCGTGGTCGATCCCGATGGCGGCATGGATAATCTGCCGACCGTGATCATGGAGGCGATGGCTGCTGGCCTGCCGGTCATCTCTACGGCGGTCGGCGGCATTCCCGAAATGGTAATTCAAAGCGAAACAGGATTTCTCGTGCCGCCGGGCGATGTCGCCGCGCTGGCTGGTGCAATCGAGCGTCTGTTTAACGAAATCGGTTTGCCGCGGCGTCTTGGCGAGCGTGGATTCCAACGAGCCAAGGAATTATTCTCGATCGAGAAGAATGTGCGCTCCCTTCTCGCGCTCATTGATCCCGACAACCACGAGGCCCAGAACTCATGAGCTCCGTTGTTTCCCTACAGTGGCGGACCGCCGAACCTCACCGTCACCTCATTGGAGCAGGTTTGGGTGCCGGCTTCGCACACTTTATACGTGTAGCGGACGTTGCCCCCTCGAACACCGATAGAATCGGTATAGGTGCCGCTGTTCGATACAGTGGCGACCAGACTGCCATCGCGGAAGATGTCGACGTTGGCCGACGTCGCCCCAGTCCAAGAAAGATCCACCGTGTGCATCCCACGCACCCTGTACCCTGAGGCGCTCAGTGTGATCCCGCCCGGTGTCGCTGTGGGTGTCGCAGTAGGAGTTGGTGTCGGCGAAGGCGTAGGCTCCGACTCTATTGTCCTGAGAATAGCGCCATAACCGCCGACTGCGGTTCCCGCATTCGCATCCGTGAAGGAAAGACTGTAGAGATCTCGATTTGTACCGCTTTCCTGACGTACCCAGTTCTGGCCTCCATCCGTTGTTCTTAGGATTGTACCCGCTTGACCAACGGCCGTTCCGTCACTCCCATCGGTAAAGGAAACTCCTAAAAGGACGTCGCTTCCCGGGTTTTGCTGGCTCACCCACGTTTGCCCCCCATCGCTTGTCCTGAGAATAGTACTAACCCCGAAATCACCACCAACAACGGTGCCCGTATTTGTATCTGTGAATGAAACAGCCCGAAGCTGGTTGGTTGTTCCGCTTGATTGAGGGATCCAGTTCTGCCCGCCGTCGGTCGTTCTTAAAATCAAACCGGAGTTACCAACGACCGTTCCATTATTAGCATCGGTAAAGTAGACTCCAAACAGGCCATCAGTCGTTCCGCTTGTCTGTTGAACCCAGTGGTTTCCTCCGTCCGTCGTTCTGAGGATTGTGCCATTCAGAAAGCCAACGACGGTTCCATTATTTTCATCGGTAAAGTGAACTCCATACAGATAATCGGTTGTTCCGCTTGTCTGTTGAACCCAGTTGTTACCCCCATCCGTCGTTCTGATAATTATTCCCTCTTCGCCAACGATCGTTCCGGTATTCGCGCTGTTGAAGTGTACACCGTAAAAATTAATTCCGCTGAATGTATTGATTAAGCCACTTGACTGACGTATCCAGGTGCTGCCGCCATCCGTCGTCCTTAGAATCATGCCGTCGGGATTCTCGTAACCCACAGCAGTACCGGTGTTCGCGTCGGTAAACGAAACTCCGTACAAATAATTGAATGTGACGCTTGGCTGGCTATTCCACTGTCCTCCTCCATTTGTTGTTTGAAGGATTATGCCAGCGTCGCCAACAACGGTTCCGGTGTTAGCATCGGTAAAGGAGACTGCATAGAATGCACTCGCGCCCTGAGGCAGTGAGTATGATGTCTGCTCAACCCAGTTGTTTCCGCCGTCTGTAGTTCGGAGGATAATACCCGTACCGCCGAGTTCGAAGCCACAGATCGTTCCAGTATTCGCGTCGGCAAACGAAACTCCGTACAGCGTTTTTGTCGTTCCGCTTAATTGAGGAACCCAGGTGTTTCCCCCGTCTGTCGTTCTGAGGATTGTGCCCTGATCACCGACGGCCGTTCTGTTGTTTGCATCGGTAAAGGAAACGTCGAAAAGGAATTGCGTTCCTGGGTTTGGCTGGCTGACCCAGTGCTGGCCTCCGTCCGTTGTTCTAAGGATTTCACTTTGGCCAATTGTTCCACCCACAGCAGTTCCGTTGTTTGCATCGGTAAACGAAACTCCAAAAAGAGTATTCGCGGTTCCGCTTGATTGAGGAACCCAAGTGTTTCCGCCGTTTGTGGTTCTCAGAATTGTACCACCTTCACCGACAGTCGTTCCATTATTCTCATCGGTGAAAGAAACTCCGCGAAACTGAACAATTGTTCCGCTCGCCTGGCTGACCCAGAAGCCTCCTCCATCTGTGGTTCTCAGAATCGTCCCACCCTCACCCACAGCTGTTCCGTTATTTGTATCGGTGAAGGAAACTGCCCATAAATTTTGTGTTGTACCGCTTGTCTGAATTGTCCAGCTACTGCCTCCGTCTGTGGTTCTGACGATCGTACCGTAATAGCCAGCGGCAGTGCCGGTGTTTGCATCGACAAAGGAGGCACCGCGGAGATCATTCCCCTGCGGCAACGGGTTCTGCCAGACCCATGGCGCCTCGGCGTCGACCAAACGTTTCTTGCTGATATCTCGATGTCCCAGCGCGCGGGGTATTACATGGGTAACAAGAAAAAGCGGAACGAGGAGAAACGCACCCCGAAGGAGATGCTTCATAATAGTACCGGTAGTTTGTTTACGCATTTTGGGTTGTCCTTTGTTTTTGTTCAAAATTTCCCGACGCCTTTTTCTCAGTTGTGATGGACTCTAGTGTCCGGGTGGAGTTGGGTGAGGTCGGTGGATGGTGCTTCGCATCAAATTCCCTACAGCGGCGGGCCGCCGAATCTCACCGTGACCTCATTGGAGCAGTTCTGCGTAGCCGCTTCGCACACCTTATAGGTGTAGCGCATGTTGCCCCCACGCACTCCGATAGAATCGGTATAGGTGCCGCTGTTCGGGACCGTGGCGATCAGATTGCCATCGCGGTAGATATCCACATTGGCCGCATTCGCTCCGGTCCAGGAGAGGTCCACTGTCTGCTTACCCTGCACCCTGCGCCCCGACCCCGTCAGGACAATCCCGCTCGGCGTTGGCGTAGGCGTTGCAGTTGGTGTTGGCGTGGGCGTCGCGGTCGGAGTCGGCGTTGGGGTCGCTGTAGGTGTAGGTGTAGGTGTCGGAGCCGACTCCGTTGTTCTGAGGATCGTGCCACCGTAACCCACAGCCGTTCCGTTACCAACATCGGCGAAGGAAACCCCCGCAAGATCATAGTCTGTTCCGCTGGTCTCACCCACCCAGTTGTTTCCCCCGTCCATCGTTCTAACAATGGTCCCAAAGGCGCCAACAGCGGTTCCGTGATTTGCGTCGGCAAAGGAAACTCCGGCGAGCAACTCGGCTGTTCCACTTGACTGAGAAATCCAATGGTCGCCTCCGTCTGTTGTTTTCAGGATCATGCCAAATTGACCGACAGCTGTCCCGGTATTGGTATCGGTAAAGAAAACGTCCAGCAGATCATTCTCTGTTCCGCTTGCTTGCGGGACCCAGTTGTTCCCTCCATCGGTTGTTCTGAGGATTATGCCAGCTCCGCCCACAACTGTTCCGGTATTAGCATCCGTAAAGAAAACCCCCACAATAGGATTGAAAGTCCCGCTTGATTGGCTTGTCCAAGTGTTTCCTCCATCTATAGTACGAAGGATCGTGCCCTGGTAACCAACAGCCGTCCCATTATTCGCGTCGGCAAACGAGACGTCCCAGAGATCATTCTCTGTTCCGCTTGATTGCGGGACCCAGTTGTTCCCTCCATCGGTTGTTCTGAGGATTGTACCAAAAAAACCAACAGCCGTCCCGTTATTCGCATCTGTAAAAGAGACACCCAAGAGCCAATTGGTCGTCCCGCTTGTTTGCCTAACCCAGTTATTTCCACCGTCGATTGTTCTGAGAATTGTCCCGCCTTCACCGACAGCCGTCCCAGTGTTTGCGTCAGTAAAAGAAACGTCCTCCAGCGAACCAGTCGTCGCTGCTCTTGACTGACTAACCCAGCTAGTGCCGCCATTGGCTGTTTGGAGGATTGTGCCGAAGAAACCAACTACCGTGCCGACACTCGCATCGGTAAAGGAAACGCCTATAAGCGTATTGGTCGTTCCGCTTGCCTGGCTAACCCACCTGTGTCCTCCATTTGTTGTTCGGAGGATGGTTCCACCGTCACCAACGGCCGTTCCATTGTTTGCGTCGGTAAAGGAAACGCCCCAAAGAAAACTGGTTGTCCCACTCGCCTGGTTAACCCAGTTAACTCCTCCATTTGTTGTTCTGAGAATCGTGCCTCCTTCACCAACAGCCGTTCCGTTATTTGCATCGGTAAAGGAAACGCCATAAAGAAAACTCGTTGTGCCACTCGTCTGGCTCACCCAATTGGCTCCGCCGTCTGTTGTTCTGATGATTATCCCATACCAACTGACAGCTGTTCCGTTATTTGCATCGGTAAAGGAAACCGCATTAAGGTTATTGGTCGTTCCGCTCGCCTGGCTCACCCAGTTAGCTCCGCCATCAGTTGTTCGCAGAATTGTCCCATTTTCGCCAACGGCGCTTCCGTGACTAGTGTCGGCAAAGGAAACACCTAAAAGCGCGTTGGTTGTCCCACTGGTCTGGCTTACCCAGGTGGTTCCACCATCCGTTGTTCTGAGAATTGTCCCACTCGCACCAACCGCAGTGCCGTTGTTTGCATCGACAAACGAAACCCCATAAAGCGTATTGGTTGTTCCGCTCGACTGGATGATCCAGCTGTTTCCTCCATCGGCCGTTTTGAGGATAGTCCCATTGCCACCTACAGCTGTTCCGTTGTTTGTATCGACAAATGCGACCGCGTAGAGTGCATTTCCCTGGGGCAGCGGGTTTTGCCAGACCCATTGCGTCGCCGAGCCAACGGCGGGGATCGAGCCTTTTACTAGTTGGGCGAACGCGTTCGAAGACCCACCAAGGCCAAGCAGTGCCAGAAACACGCCAGCTAAGACGACAGCCAGACCAATTAAAACGCGCAGATTAAAGAAGGCGGGTTGAGAAGTGGATTTCTTTTTCATGAATAGAGTTTGCGTTGAGCCGCGGTCTTAGTTGAAGCGACGGAAGCGTGCGACGGCCAAAATGCAAAAATTCTTATTTTTTTCTGGTATCGCGTGAGGCCTCGTCATCATCAACAGGCACGCTGCATCCAAGTAAACTTCACGGTAAAGTCAAGCTTGGGTCCTGTCGGAATGACGAAAGCGTGCTCCGATCAATCGGCGTGGCTACAGCAAAGCGTGAACACAATTGACGGCGCGCAAATAAACATGATGCGGTCCTCCGCGCATGAGTTCTTCGCTCATCAAGCTCACAGGATCGTTGCTGCCCGCCGGCATCAGTTGCGGCATGCGTTTCTCACCCGGTTTGCCGCGCGAGACTTCGAGAAGATCGCCGCACTTGGCACGGGCCACAACGAACTCCACTTCGCGCGAGTTCAGAACAATTTCGCCAATCGGCTCGCCGGCTACCTCGCACAATTTCATGTCGATCTTGCGACCGGTTGAATCAACGAATTGAAGCGCATCGTCGTCTTTCGTTTTTTCGATGTTCCAATTTAATTGCGCAGCGAGCCAACCGGCAAAGAGCAGGGCGGTGGATCTGAAGCCCGGCGCGAAATTGATCCGGGCATTTTTGAGTTTGGCGAAATGATGATGCGAGGCCGGATGATCGAAGAATTGCGCGAGCGCGAAGCGGACTTTATCGAGCCGCGTCCAATTCAAATCGCAAAGTACGATCCGCTGCCTGGCTTCTTGCTGCGCGGTCTCAACCAGGTGCATTTGTGCGGGGAAATTCTTCCACGTTTGGCTGTCGTAGATGACACGATCAACCCAGGCCCAAAGTTGCGCGTCCATCGGTTCGTGAAATTCCTCCTGCCACCAAAGATAGAAGGGCAGGTCCGAATCCAGGTGTGAGAAAACGATGCTCGGCAGCAGCTTCGTACACGGTCCTTCGAGCAGGAATGAAATTTGTTCGGAGCAAATTTGTTTGCTGCCCGCCCGACTGACGTGACAATGCGCGCTAATCCAGGCTTCCACTCGATTTTGTTTCGCCTTGCAATCAGCTCCGATAACAATGGCGCGGCAGGCATGGTTTTCAGCAATCTTTGCGATGAGTTGGGTGTTCTTTTCTAATGAGTCCCGTTCTTCGCTGTAAACGGCAAAGTTGACCAGAGAGGCGCGCGTCATTGCGCCTTCGCCTTGCTCCCAAAGTTTCTTCAGTTCCTGATCGATCCTGCCGATCTCTACCGGAAGACCCAGCGAATAAGTTTCAGTCGCGGCAGGCATATTCAGGCGATTGGATGGCGCGTGCGTTTCGTGCATGCGAACGGTTTCACAGCCTCCTCCATGCACGGCCATCGCGCGCGAGCAGATCATCCGCTTCTTCCGGCCCCCAGGATCCGGCGGGATAAAAAAATAAATCAGGCGCATCTTTTTTTGCTGCCCACGCCTCCTCGATGATGTCGATGAAAGCCCAGGCTTCCTCGACTTCGTCGCGACGAGCAAAAAGTGTGGCGTCGCCGCTCATCGCGTCGAGCAGCAAACGTTCGTACGCTTCCGGACTGGGTTTGCCGAAGGACGTCCCGTAATGGAAATCCATTTTGACTGGTTCGACGCGGAAACTTGTGCCCGGCACTTTGGCCTGTATCCGCAATGAAATTCCTTCGTCAGGTTGAATTCGAATGACGAGCACATTTTGATCGCTCAAGCCTCGGTTAAAGAGAACGGCGGGCGCTTTTTTGAAGTGGACGGAAATCTCCGTGGCCGATTTGGGAAGCCGTTTCCCGACGCGCATATAAATCGGCACGTCGGCCCAGCGCCAGTTGTCGATGTAAAGACGCAATGCCACAAACGTTTCCGTTTGCGAATCCGGTTTCACGTTTTGCTCCTGGCGATAACCCAATACTGACTTGCCGTGGATCGCGCCTTCCGTGTATTGGCCACGGACAACATTGGCGGCGACTTCGTTGCGCGATAAATGACGGAGTGAGCGCACCACTTTCACTTTTTCGTCGCGGATGCTATCAGCGCCTAGATCTGTCGGCGGCTCCATCGCGACAAGGCAAAGAAG
>VBQC01000225.1 GCA_005887825.1 Verrucomicrobiota bacterium
GTCGTACAATAATTGCGGCGTCGTCATTAATTCGTCATTCGTCGTTCGAGCTTCGTCATCTTGCCCATCATGACTCCGACACAAATCAAAATCTGCGGTGTTACAAACGCGACTGACGCACGCGCGTGCGTCGAACTTGGCGCGGACATGATTGGGTTCAATTTTTATCCAGCGAGCCCGCGCTACATCGAGCCGACTATCGTTCGCGGAATTGTGGACACGCTACCGACGCGAATCTGCGCCGTCGGCGTTTTCGTCGATGCCGATCCGGCAGAAATTCACAAGCTCGCCAAAACAGCCGGCGTTCGTTGCGTCCAATTGCATGGACATACAACCCCCGTAGCGTGTAGCGACTTGGCGCGAGAATTTCGTGTGATTCGGGCGTTCTCAACCGATGCCCGATTCGAGCCCGAACACGTAGGAGCGTTCCCACATTGCGATGCACTCATTGATGCGTACCATCCCGAGCTGCGGGGTGGCACGGGTCAGACCTGCGATTGGTTCGCTGCGCGCGCTGCGATGGGTTACACGCGATTCTTGATTCTCTCCGGCGGTTTAAACGCACAAAATGTGGGCAGAACAATTGCGGCGGTGACGCCCCACGCAGTGGACGTTTGTAGCGGAATAGAAAGCGCGCCCGGCGTCAAAGATCATTGTGCGCTCGAACAATTCATCAGCGCTGTGCGAGCAGCGAGCCCGATGACGAACGCTTCCTCGTTTAGGAGCTAGCAATGCAAAAGGCGCGAATCACATCGAGCGAGCCGGATGCGCATGGACATTGGGGCAAGTTCGGTGGCCGCTATGTTCCGGAAACATTGGTCGCGCCGCTAGAGGAACTAACGAGTGAATTCATGCACGCTCGAGGCGACCCGAATTTTTGGCGTGAACTCAACCTGCTACTGCGCGATTATTGTGGTCGTCCGACGCCGTTGTTTCACGCGCAGCGCCTGACTGCACATGCCGGTGGCGCACAAATTTACCTGAAGCGCGAAGACCTTCTGCACACCGGCGCGCATAAGATCAATAACGCGGTCGGACAGGCGCTGCTCGCGCGGCGCATGAGCAAGGATCGTGTTATCGCTGAAACCGGCGCGGGACAGCACGGCGTCGCCACCGCTACCGTCTGCGCATTGTTCGGGTTGCGCTGCGTCATTTATATGGGCGCGGAAGATGTGCGCAGGCAGGCGCTCAACGTTTTCCGAATGCGTCTGCTGGGGGCTGATGTGATCACTGTCAATGCGGGCACACGCACGCTGAAGGACGCTATCAACGAAGCCTTGCGCGATTGGGTGACCAACGTGCATGATACTTACTATTTGTTAGGCAGCGCGCTTGGGCCGCATCCGTATCCGTTGATGGTTCGCGATTTTCAGAGCGTCATCGGACGCGAAGCGCGCGAACAAATTTTCTCCGCAACAGGCAAGTTGCCGCGCGCACTGGTTGCGTGCGTCGGCGGCGGGTCGAATGCGATTGGATTGTTTCATCCGTTCATCGCAGACGAAGGAGTGCGATTGATCGGCGTAGAGGCTGGCGGTTGTGGTGATTCGTTAGGCAAACACGCTGCGAGGTTTCACAGCGGGAAAAAAAGCGGCGGCGGGCGCGTCGGTGTTCTTCAGGGCACGATGTCCTATGTACTTCAGGACACGAACGGTCAGATCGCCACGACGCATTCCATTTCCGCCGGACTGGATTACTCAGCAATTGGCCCCGAGCACGCATTTCTCCGTGATTGCGGGCGAGCCGAATATACGCACGCGAGCGATGCAGAAGCTCTCGAAGGGCTTCGACTCTGCGCAAAACTGGAAGGCATCATTCCTGCCCTGGAAACGGCGCATGCCATTCTGCCCGCGATTCGCCTTGCGCGTGAGCTGCCGCCTGATGACGCAATCATCGTGAATGTCTCCGGGCGCGGCGACAAGGACGTTCAGCTCGTAGCAGAGTTAGAAGGCCGATGAGCCAAATTCGAGAAAAATTCGGCGAACTGAAGCGCTCGGGACGCGGTGGTTTTATCCCATTCATTACCGCAGGCGATCCTGATCTTGCAACTACTGAGCGGTTGTTAATTGAACTCGCGAAAGCGGGAGCAGACATAATCGAGTTGGGCGTGCCGTTCAGCGACCCGGTCGCTGACGGCGAAGTGATCCAGCGCGCATCCGAACGGGCCCTGCGCAACGGCGTGACCGTGCGCCACGCGCTCACATGCGCGAGGAACGTTAGGCAACATATCGATGTACCGATCGTTCTTTTCAGTTATTTCAATCCGCTGCTGCAATTCGGCCCGGAGCCATTCGCCTCGGCAACAAGGGAGGCCGGGATCGACGGCGTGCTCGTAACAGATCTGATTCCTGAGGAAGCAGACTCATGGACTGAGACGCTATTACGACACAAACTCGATCCAATCTTCTTGGTCGCGCCGACAACCTCGGACAAACGACGCGCGGAAACGGCGCGGCAAGCACGGGGATTTATCTACGCGGTTTCGCGCGCTGGCGTAACAGGCGAGCGCGATGAAATGACGCGCGATGCTGAAGCCCTGGTGAAACGTGTTCGATCTGTCAGCGATTTGCCGGTGGCGGTTGGATTTGGCATCTCAAGTCCAGAACAAGTCCGCGCTGTGTGGCGATTTGCAGACGCAGCTGTCATCGGCAGCGCGATCGTCACGCGAATCGAAAAGCTTGGCAATTCCCCCGATCTCGTGAAGCGCATTGGTGAGTTCGCGCGATCGCTCGTTGCAGAGACGTAATCATCTGTCTTTGAGAACCGCGAGAAGACCTGCAAAGGCGAGCGCGACTACCGCCGTCGCAATCAAACCGCGGTGTTCGTTCGTCCACCATTGTGTACTCCAGCTGTGAGCGCGTGCGTCGAACGCGCCGTGTGCGCCGTGATCACCGGGGACTGGCTGCCATAAGTTATCGGGACGATTCGGATCTTCGGCGCCATCGCACTGCTGCGAATCGTAGCCGCTCCGCGCAAGGTAGTGATCCAACAAACCTGGAACAAACTTATTTGCTACGATCACACCGACTGACGGCTCGCCGACATAAAATTCCCGCCGCGGATTGTGCGAGGCGAAGTAAATTGCTTCTGCAGCTACTTCAGGTTGAAAAATCGGCGGTACCGGCCGCGCCTTGCGTGGCAGGCGGCTTTTCACCCAGCCAAATTGCGGCGTATTGAGCGCAAGCAACTGCACCATAGTCAGACACACGCCGCTTTGATCGTGGAGCAGCTCGCAACGCAGTGAATCGCAGAAGCCTTGAACAGCGTGCTTTGCCGCGCAATACGCAGATTGTAGCGGAATACCGCGATAAGCGAGCGCGCTGCCAACTTGCACGATAACGCCACCATCGCGCGGCAACATTCGTTTGAGCGCAGCAAGCGTACCATAAACGTAGCCCAGATAAGTCACTTCGGTCACGCGTCGAAATTCCTCGGCGGTCATTTCTTTGATCGGTGAAAAGACCGAGGTCATGGCGTTGTTGATCCAGATATCGATTCGACCGAATTCCGCTTCAATCTGGGCGGCTGCTGCTTCGACCTGATCTGCGTTGGCAACATCTGTTGGGACAATCAATGCTTCGCTTCCCAGCTCTTCCACCTCCCTGCGCGCAGCCTTCAATCCATCATTTCCTCTCGCGAGCAGACCGATTCGCGCGCCATGACGCGCCAACTTCCTCGCGGCTGCGCGGCCCACGCCGGCTGACGCGCCTGTGATTACGACAACTTCAGGTCCGCG
>VBQC01000226.1 GCA_005887825.1 Verrucomicrobiota bacterium
CACCACCAATAATCCTCAAGACTCTCGCCCTTCCACGCGAAAACCGAGACGCCTGACTTGGCGACCGCCGCGGCCGCGTGATCTTGCGTCGAAAAAATGTTGCAGCTGGCCCAACGCACGCTCGCGCCAAGATCGACAAGTGTCTCGATCAGCACGGCAGTCTGAATCGTCATGTGCAGAGAACCGGTGATGCGCACTCCAGCGAGCGGTTTACTCTCCGCGTACTTTTCGCGAATGGCGATGAGACCCGGCATTTCCTTTTCTGCGATGGAAATTTCTTTGCGGCCCCATTCCGCCAGACTGATGTCGCGGATTTTGCGATCTTGTTTTGTGTCAGTTCGTACTGGTGCGCTTGTGGACATAGTTTTAAGTTTTTAGTGTTAAGCTTTAGGTTCTCTGCGGCGGGCGCGTTTCGGTTTGGGACGATTCTTCCCTTAAAACGAAGAGGCCACTTTCTTTAGCGCTTCCGCTTTATCGGTACGTTCCCAAGTGAGCGCGTCCAGATCGTCGACGCGGCCGAAGTGGCCGTAGTTGGTTGTGTTGCGATAAATCGGCCGCAGCAGATTGAGCTGCTTGATGATCTCGGCGGGCTTGAAATTGAAAACTTCCCAGATCGCCCGCTCCAATTTCTCCTCGTCTAGTTTGCCGGTGCAAAAGGTATCAACGCTGACGCTCACGGGCTCGGGGTGACCAATCGCGTAAGCGAACTGGACTTCGCACCGCTCCGCCAGCCCGGATGCGACAACATTCTTCGCGATCCAGCGCCCCATGTAAGCTGCGCTGCGATCGACCTTGCTCGGATCCTTTCCCGAAAACGCACCACCGCCGTGCCGGCCCATTCCGCCATAGGTATCGCAGATGATCTTGCGGCCGGTGATGCCTGCGTCGCCTTCCGGACCGCCAATCACGAACCGGCCAGTGGGATTAATCAGGTAGGTTGTTTTCTCGTCGATCCATCCCGGCGGCATTACTTTTTTGATCAGGAGTTCGATCAGGGTTTCGCGGACTTCCTTTTGTTTCACATCGGCCGCGTGCTGCGAAGAAACAACGACAGTGGTGGCGCGGAGTGGCTTATAGCCATCGTATTCAATCGAGACCTGCGTCTTGGCATCGGGACGCAGCCATGGAATTTCGCCCGATTTGCGCAAGCGCGTCAGCTCGCGCCCGAGTTTGTGCGCGAATGAAATAGGAGCCGGCATCAGCTCCGGCGTTTCATTGCACGCAAATCCGAACATCAGCCCCTGATCGCCGGCCCCTTGCTCGGCTGTGCCTTTGCCTTCGGCCGCCGCTTCATCGACACCCTGCTTGATGTCGCGCGATTGCTCGCTCATCTCCCAAATCACACGACAGGTGTCGGCGTGAAAAACGCAATCGCCGTTCACATAGCCGATGCTCCGGATAGCGTCGCGGACCCGCTCTTCAAAATCGAGTTTGGCGTTGCTGGTGATCTCGCCTCCTGCCCGAGACAGGCATCGAGAATGTAATCGCTGATTGTATCGCAAACTTTGTCGGGATGCCCTTCGGTGACCGATTCAGAGGAAAAAATGTAACGACGCGACATAATAAAGGTGATTCGTTGAAAAGATTACAAGGTTAAAGCGGATCAGCTTTGCGATTTTATGGGTCAACCGTTGTAACGATGTAACATCTTAGCAATGCAACGTCGGCCAGCAACATATTGACCAATCATGATACGTCGATATATCGTTGGCTAATAGAATGGCGTCAACAATTAATTTGCTCCGATTGCTGGCAGACCCGACCCGTTTGCGTCTGCTCCTTCTTCTCGAGCAAGAAGAGCTTTCGGTGGCTGAGCTGCAGGAAATTCTGGGCATGGGCCAATCGCGCATCTCCAGTCATCTCGCCCAATTGAAACGCGCCGGCGTCGTGGAAGATCGGCGAGTCGGGAAAAATGTTTACTACGGCGCGAACCACCATGGACAGGATTCACAGCGGGCGCGCGTCGCGGAGCTAACCCGCGCGTTCGCGCGCGAGCTGCCGGAAGCGTCGCGCGATCGCACGAGCCTCAAGCTCGTACTGCACAAACGTCAGGATAAAGCCCGGAAATACTTCGACGAGCTCGCCGGCAAGTTTGGCCGAAGTTATGTGCCTGGCCGGTCATGGAAAGCGCTGGCACACACGCTCATCACCTTGCTGCCGCCATTGACAGTTGCCGACCTTGGGGCCGGCGAAGGGACACTTTCGCAGTTGCTGGCGAAAAACGCGCGCAAAGTCATCGCCATCGATAATTCGGCAAAGATGGTCGAGTTCGGATCGCAGCTCGCAAAAAAGCACGGCTTTAAGAACGTCGAATACCGGCTCGGCGACATTGAAGATCCGCCGATTACAAAAAACAGTGTAGATCTTGCGATCCTAAGCCAGGCGTTGCATCACGCCATTCATCCGCAGCGAGCTATCGCGGCGGTCCACCGGATTTTGAAGCGCGGTGGCCGGTTAGTGATTCTCGATCTTTTGAGCCACCGCTTCGAGCGGGCTCGCGAATTGTATGCGGACCACTGGCTCGGTTTTAGCGAAGTGCAGTTGCACCAATTCCTTGAAAAAAGCGGCTTTCGACAAATAGAAGTAAGCGTTGTGTCTCGGGAGCAGCAAAGTCCGCATTTTCAAACGGTCTTCGCGACCGGCGTAAAGTGAACGCCAGGGCTCATTCGCCTGTCAATATTGTCGGAGCGGAGCTATAGTCCCGGACTAACCCAAATTTGTAGCCATGACCGGCTTCTTCGATGAAGTGAAGCGGCGCAAGGTCTACCGCGTGGCGGCAGCCTACATCATCGCTGCGGGAGGCGCGATTCAGCTGGCTTCGGCCTCGTTTCCGGCGTGGGAATTGCCAAACTGGGCGCTGCGGCTGGTGATCGTCCTGTTACTCATCGGGTTCCCAATCGCACTCATTCTCGCATGGGCTTTTGATGTAACCGCGCAAGGCATTCAAACTACGCCTTCCGTAGCCGCGCCGAGAGCGCACCGCCGTCGTAACATGATCATACTTGTCGCGACTGGCGTGATCATTTCTGCTGCTGCGGGGTTCTTTCTGCTGCCACGCGTTTCCGCGCACAAGATCGACAAGTCGATTGCGGTGTTGCCATTTGAAAATCTCAGCGATGAAAAAGAGAACGCCTATTTTGCAGACGGCATCCAGGATGACGTGCTCACGAATTTGTCCAAGATCGGCGACCTGAAGGTGATCTCCCGCACATCGGTCATGCCTTACCGGGGCAAGGCATCCAACGTCCGTGAGATTGGAAAGGCGCTGGGTGTGGCCACTATTCTCGAAGGCACTGTTCGCCGCGTCGGCAATCGTGTGCGTGTGAGCGTGCAGTTAATTAACGCTGACAGCGACGAGCACATCTGGGCGGAAGATTATGATCGGGATTTAACCGATGTGTTCGCGATTCAAACTGATCTCTCCCAGAAAATCGCGGGCGAATTGCGGGCAAAATTGTCGCCGAGCGAGAAAGCACAGATCGAGCGCAGACCGACCGAAAACGGCGAAGCCTATCTGGCATTCGTGCAGGGGCACGATTTGTTCACTCGGCCTGACAAATTCCGCAGCAATACGGAAAATCCTGAGCAGCTTTTTGAGAAAGCGACGAAACTCGATCCGAATTTTGCTGGCGCGTTTGCCGGATTGGCCTGGGTGGAAGATTGGATGTATCACACCTTCGATCCGACCGCCGCGCGGAAGGAGAAAGCGCGAGCCGCTGCAAACGAGGCTATTCGCTTGAAGCCGGACCTGCCGGAAGCGCACCTCGCCTTGGGTTTCTACCATTACTATTGCGAACGTAATTATCAGGCGGCACTGAACGAATTTGCGATTGCGAAACGAAGTTTGCCAAACTCGGCGGAAGTTCACATGGCGGTTGGCTCGATCGAGCGGCGCCAGGGCAAATGGGCTGAATCGACCGCCAATTTCGAAAAGGCGACGGCGCTCAGTCCGAAGGATGCATTCCTTCTTGAAAATCTCGCCGATAATTATCGCGCCAACAAAAATTTCGAAGAGGCGGACAAACTTTACGATCGTGCCATCGAGGCCGCGCCAAACTCGCTTGGCGCGCTCGCAGGAAAGGGCAAACTTGCGGTGGAGTTAAAAGGCGATTTTGCCGAGATCGAGAAACGGTTGGCGCAAGTGCCGCCAGGAGTCGATCCAGACGGTCAGGTTACCTCTGTTCGCGTGTGGCTTTTGATGCTGCAACGAAAGTTTCCGGAGGCTCTCGCGGTTCTCAACAAATTGCCGCAGGGGGTCTTTCACGATAGCACCGCACCGGTGTCGAAAGCTGCTCTTGAGGGTATGCTTTACTTGTTTGAGGGCAACAAGGCGAAGGCACAAGCCGCATTCCAGCGAGCACGCCCGTTCGCAGAGCAATCCCTGCGCGAAAGCCCCGGTGATGCTGCTCGACATATACAACTTGGTTTCATTCTGACGGGCTTGGACCGCAAACAAGAAGCCCTTGCTGAGGGCAGACGCGCCGTCGAGCTAACGCCAGAGTCGGAGGATGCCTTCGACGGCCCACAGATCACCGCTTCGCTCGCCCAAATCTACGCTTGGGTTGGCGAAAAAGATCAGGCCTTGCGACTACTGGATCGTTCACTCGAGACCCCAAATGGAATCACAGTACCGATGTTGAAATTGGACCCTATGTGGGACCCGCTTCGTAATGATCCCCGTTTTCAAGCTTTGATCGACAAGCGCGGTGCGGAAATTTAGCGTCGGCTTCCCTTTTCACGGTCGATTACAGCCAGCCGGGGGCGAATGGCGCGAGAAGAATTCGCAAAGCGAATGATCAACTGCGTAAAGTGAACGCCGCCGTTCATTTTCGTGTCTATATTGTCGCCGTTGAACCATAATCCCGGTCAATCCAAATCTT
>VBQC01000227.1 GCA_005887825.1 Verrucomicrobiota bacterium
CAATCGCTGAAATGAAAAACAGCAGCCCTGTTCAAACTCCCTCGACTTTGAGTCCATTTCGGTATCCAGGCGGAAAGAGCGGACTCCGTTCGAAAATCATCAGGTGGCTAGGCGATCTTGGTTTCCGCCCTCAGCATTTTCTCGAATCCTTTGCCGGTGGGGCAAGCGTAGGTCTGGCAGTCGCCGAACTTGATCTTGCTGATCACGTCACCTTGGTCGAAATCGATCCCGATGTAGCTGCCATTTGGAAAGTAATTCTTAATGGCAGCGCCAATGCATTGGCTGATCGCGTTCGAAAATTCGTCCTGACGGATGTATCCGCACGCAAGACACTGAATAGCAGTGGCCATGATCTGGTTTCACGCGCGTTTCGCTGTCTTCTTTTGAATCGCATCTCGCGCGGCGGAATCATCGCGCCGGGAGCGGGGTGGCTCAAGCTTGGAGAAGACGGCAAAGGTATCCACTCTCGCTGGTATCCAGAAACCCTCGCCAAGCGTATCGAGTCCATTCATGCGTTGCGAAAGAAGCTCACGACCCCGCATACGGTCGCGTTTGTAGATCCGCCGTATGTTGTTAACGGACGTGGGGCAGGACTTCGCTTGTACCGTCATCACGACATAGACTGTGGAGAACTATTTAAGATCGCCCGGAGCTTTTCAGGGCCGATGATTATCACTTACCACAGATCAGACGTCGTCCAGCGAGAAGCGGCGGCGACTGGAATTGAATGCCACACTGTCAACATGCACACCGCTCACACTGTTTCTAAGCGACAGCTCATTCTCTATAAATCGGGATTGAATGGAGCGAAGCCGCCGACATGAAATCGAGAAAGTCAGATTGGCTCCCGATCGCTACACTTAAACTCTCGTTAGGGTTTTGCCGACTCGGCCTGGCCGTAAACCAAAAGCTTCAATGTGTTCGGGACAATCTTCAGCGGCAGCAGTCTCGGATAACAACGCAAGCGAAAACCCCAACGCCACCAGAGCTTTCAGATGCATCAGACGTCAGGGTCTGCGCTTTTACTTCGGCGTTGCCGTGGGACTCGTTGCTGTTTCGACCGGCGCGGCAGTCGGCGAAGCGGCGGCCTGCGTAGCCGAGGATGGTGAGGTCGCTGGAGCTGCAGTGGGAGAGGAGCCCGGTGAAGGCTGAGCAGTGGTCGTCGCGGGAGAAGTCTGCGGCGCGGCTTGCGATTTCATCAGCGCACGCCGAAACGCGCTATCCGCTGTGCTCTGATGGGCATAAAGGATCGATAATGCAAAGGTGAGCGCGAAGAAAATACCAGCGAGCCACGAGGTGAACTTCACCAATACGTTGGTGGTTTGCGCGCCGAAAATGTTCTCCGTGACCGCCCCGCCAAACGCCGCGCCCAAGCCTTCGCTTTTGGGACGTTGCATCAGAATTACGAGCACCATGAGCAGCGCCACCAGCACGAAGAGCGCCAAGCATAGATTGAGTAAGAGCGACATCGGGAGGGGAATATGGCGAAGGCCGAAGCGGAAGCAAACGCTCGAAATTAAGGCCGCGCCTGGTGCTCAGGATCGAGTTGCATCGCTCGCTGGAAATGTTTTTGAGCAAGCTCATTCATCTCGAGATTTTGCAGCCTTCGACCAATCATCCAATGGAAAAGCGGATTGTCAGGAGTGAATTGGTCGGCCTGTTTTTCGTGCACGACGGCTTCGTCAAATCTGCCCAGTGATCGCTCAGCGCCTGCAAGTTGATTGTTGGCCAAAACAAGGCCCGCATTGCGTTGCACGGCGTCGCTCCAGACGGAGATGGCTTCTTCCTTGCGGCCAAGTTGCCAGAGCGATTCGCCTTTTTCCTGGCGAGCGAGAATTAAATCGGCTCGCTGCGCCAGGGCCTCGTCGAGACTCGCCCCCGCTTGCTCGTAACGTCCCAGACGGTTCAGGATCGTGCCGCGATAATACAGGCTCAAAGCCTTGGCCTGGCCTCGTTGATTAGCCGCCGCCTTGCTCAGCAGCGCGACCGATCGCTCCGCATCGCCCGAGAGATACTCAAACCAGGCAAGCTTCGGTAGCGCCTCGCTATTGATGAAGAGCCCGAAGTTCGAAGCGGCCTGAAAATGTTTTTTTCCTGCAAGGATGCTCTTCCGATCGATCGGGCTGAGCCAGGGGTCGGGGTTTGCCTGCGCAAGCGCGAGTTCATCGGGGATTTGAAGTTTCTGAAATGCGCGACCGCCCAGATATTCGTGGTAGCGAACCCAACCGCTGTGCGCGGTCAAGGCAATCCAAACAACCGCAAAGGCGACAAATCCCCATCCTGCTTTTCGAATTCTGCCCGAAGACTTCAAATTAAAACGGTAAAAGGACAATTCTTTTGCCTTGAGCAATCTCCACGTTCTCAGAGTGAGATAGGTTGTGATCGTCGCGCAACCGAGCGCCATCAGGAACGGAACCAGCGCGTAAACCCCGCGGACGGCCAGGAAACTTCCGAGAAAGACGAGCGCGCCGACAATTTCCTCAGGCCATGTTATCGAGTAGTTCTTCTTGATCGCATTCGATTTCGGAACCAGAAGCGTGGGTTTCCCGAAGCCGAAGTACAAGGCATCATTGGGACAAACGCTGACGCAATCCATGCATTTCATGCAGCCCGGATCGACAACCATTCCGTACTGTTTCACCTCCGCGTGGACGAGGACATTCGAGGTACAGGTCGCAGTGCAATGGCCGCATTGATTGCAAGCATCGGTAACGCGAATTTTTCCGGGCGAGAGCTTGTCGGCGAGACCGAAAAATCCGCCATAGGGACAAGCGTAGGTGCAGAAACCTTTTTGCCCCAAAAAGTAAACGGTCATGAACCCGCAGACGAAAAGAAACGGGATGGCGACTGAGACCGACGGAAAGGTTTCCCAAAAATTGCTGGTGACCAAATGATTGGTGAATTTCGGGATTAGCGGCCCGGGCTGCGAGGTGAACAATCGATACGCCGTGGGCCAAACAAACATGTACAATGCGCCAATGAGAGGAACATAGACCAGCAGTCTCGAGCGAAACGGCTTTGGAGTGAGGCCGATTTTCTTTAACATCCAGCCGCAGAAATCCTGCAAGGCGAGAATGTGACAGCCCCAGCCACAGACAAAGCGACCGAAGATTAACGTAGCCAGGATAGCTAGAGCAAAGAAGATGAATCCCGCGTTGATCGCCCCACGCTGGAGCGTGTGCATGGTCTCAGAAGGTTCGATAGGCGAAATCGTCTTGCCCATGATCCGCCACTGAATGATGTGCGCAATCATCAGCAAATTGAGAAGGATGAGCGCCGCCGCGCGCCAGCGGCCGGTCTTTGATTTGCGAATGCCGCTCTTGTGAACGGGAGATTTTCTAAAAATCCCGGCTTTTCGGAAACTCGAGCCCTGTTTTTCCACTTCCCGACTTGTGCAACCGGCTTTCATAAGCCTTTCCGAATTTTGCGCAAAGCGACAAGAAAACTCATCTTAATCCCGACTCGATTCAGATACCTCGAAGAAATTTTAAAGGTAATTTATTTCTCTCCCGAACCTGTGCGCTAACAGCGGGCTCTATTGGGCCTATCCATAAACTTATTCAAACGGCCCACAAAAATTGGAGGGAATACGGACAATGCCAAAGTCAAAGTTGATTTGCATTATGCTCCCACTGCTTTCGCTTTTCCGCAACAGCTCGGAGAATTCTGTGGCAGGCAAACATCGAACTCAGAGGAGTTCGGCGTTGGACCTTAGATGTTCGATGTTTGGCGCTTTTCCCTTAATCGCGTCCCAGATCGCATCCAGCTCTGCAAGATCAGCATGACCAAGCTGCTTGCCCCGCGCTTGCAGCTCATCCTCGAGTCGGTTGAACCGCGCGACAAATTTGTCGGTTGCAGCTTGCAGCGCGCTTTCCGCGTCGAGACTGGCTTTGCGCGCCAGGTTCACCACCGCGAAAAGCAAATCGCCGATCTCATTCTCAACCTCATGACATGCGTTTCCGGCACGCGGGTCATTGGCAGAATGCTGATGTCGCCCTTCAATTGCCTGCTTTATTTCTCCAAGCTCTTCTTCAACTTTTGCGATCACCTCATCCAGTTC
>VBQC01000228.1 GCA_005887825.1 Verrucomicrobiota bacterium
CTCCGGCCTCAGGTTTTGTTTGGTTATGCGCGCCAGAATTTCCTTTTGCAGTTCTGGCAGGCCTTCTCCCGTCATGCACGAAACCCGCAAGGCAGTAAAATTGTTCCAGTCACTGTCTTCAGGCAAATCGCTTTTGTTCAAAACTACAATTTCATTGGAGTTGCCGGCTCGCTCATCGAAATGCGAAGGCTTGGGCGCGTTGCGATCTGCGATGTGCAGACGCAAGTCAGCCAGTTGCAGCGACCTTTCGGTGCGCACAATTCCTTCCTGCTCGAGTTCGCCTGCGGAAGCTCGCAGGCCGGCAGTATCAAGTAAACGGATTGGCAGACCATCCAGATTCGCCGTCTCTTCGATGGTATCTCGCGTGGTGCCGTGCGTCTCGCTGACGATCACTCGGTCATAGCCGAGAAGGTGATTGAGTAGACTCGATTTGCCTGCATTCGTCGCTCCGTAAATCACCACCCGCACGCCTTCGCGCAAAATGCGCCCTTGATCAGCAGTGGCGAGCAGCGCGGCGATTTCCTCGCGAACAGAACCGAGTCGCGCGCACAACTTCTCTCCTTCATCGGGTGAAATCCCTTCCTCCGGAAAATCGATCGATGCGTCGATGTGCGCGAGCAGTGAAACCAATTCATCGCGAATTTTCCGGATCTTCTCGCCGAGCCTGCCTTCGAGCTGCTCGGTGGCAGAACGAAGCGCCAGATCGGTCCTTGCGCGGATCAGATCGATCACCGCCTCAGCCTGTGTCAGGTCCATTTTGCCGTTGAGAAATGCGCGCTCGGTAAATTCACCCGGCCGGGCCGCCCGCGCGCCGCCGCGCAAACACGCTTCAAGGACTTTCGCCGTTACCAGAGTTCCGCCGTGGCAACTGATCTCGAGCAAATCTTCGCCGGTGTAACTGGCCGGCGCGCGATGGATCGAGAACATCACCTGGTCGATCAACCGGCCTTTGCCATCGACGATCTCGCCGAAATGCTGAACATGCGATCCGAATCGCGACGGATTTTCTTTGCCGCGAAAAATCTTCTCGGCAACATCGATCGCGTTCACGCCTGAAATGCGGACAAGCGCAATTGCGCCTTCACCGGCGGGTGTTGAGATGGCGGCGATTGTGTCAGCGACGGTCATAGAGGTTCGCTGCAATCCAAGTGAGCGGGAGATTTAGGGGCAGAGACATCTTGTCTGCGGGGCAGGCTGCAAGCCTGTGCTACTTGAGAACATCTTTCAACGCGGCGATGCATTTCTTGTTTTGGTCCATTGTGCCCACCGAAATGCGGATCCACTCAGGCAAATTGTAGCCCTTAAGCGGTCGCACGATGACTTTCCGCGCCAGCAGCCTTTCGAAGACCGCGGCACCGTCGCCGACATTTACCCTCACGAAATTCGCCATGCCGGGCACAAACCGGACCTTCATCTCGGTAAATTGTTCCTGGAGATAAGCGCGGCCTTCATCGACGACACGTTTCGTCTCGCGCTGATGCGCGTCGTCGTTCAGAGCCGCGAGCGCGCCAGCGTGGGCAATACTGTTCACATTAAATGGTTGTCTGGTCTTCTGAAGCACTTCGATCAAGTCGGCCCCCGCGATGCCGTAGCCGATCCGCAGACCGGCGAGTCCGTGAATTTTGGAAAAGGTGCGCAGGACGACGATGTTTCTGCCTTCGCGAACAAATCGCAGCGTGTCTGGCGGATTATCGAGAAACTCAAAATAGGCTTCATCGAAAACAACTATAATATTTTCCGGAACACGCGACATGAAACGGTCAATCTTGCGCTGCGAAATCAAGGTGCCGGTTGGATTGTTGGGATTGGGGATAAAAATAAGCCGGGTTTTCGGCGTTATTGCGTCCAGCATTGCATCGAGGTTCTGCTGAAAATCCGGACTCGGCGTTTCAATTGTCTGCGCGCCAAAAGAGGTCGCGATCAATTTGTACACGATAAAGGCATACTCGGAGGTGATCACGTCATCGTCGAGATTGAGAAACGCGTGGCCGAGAAATTCGATCACTTCGTTCGAGCCGTTGCCCGAAATAATATTCTCCGGAGCAAGACCGAGTCTGGCCGCGATTGCTTTGCACAAGTAAAATCCACCGCCATCCGGATACAGGTGCGCGTTCTCCGCTGCAGCGCGCGTCGCGTGAATTGCCTTTGGGGAGGGGCCAAGGGGGTTCTCGTTTGACGCCAGCTTGGTGATTGCGCCTGGATCGACATCGAGTTCGCGCGCCGTTTCCTCGATCGGTTTTCCTGGTTGGTAAACAGCAAGGTCGCGCAATTGTGGGTTCGCCAGTTCCCAAATCGAGGTCATGCGCGAAAGATTAACTGCAGTGGGACGACTTTCCAACTTGCCGTTCCGATGCTGGCAAGTTACAAACTTGCGCCACAGCGTCCGTGGAAGGTCATTTGGCGGATTGCAAAGACGATTTTAGGTTTACCCGTGGACGACGAAATCATCTACCTCGATAACAACGCAACGACGCAGCTCGACCCCGCTGTGACCGAGGAAATGCTGCCGTTTTTGACGAAGTATTACGGCAACCCTTCCAGCGGCTACGCGTTTGCCGCCAAGGCTCGAAAAGCTGTCGATCTTGCGCGGGAGCGGCTGGCGGCGTTGCTGGGATGTGAACCCTCGGAAATTGTTTTTACCAGCGGCGGGACAGAATCGAACAATACGGTAATTAACTCCGCGCTGCAGTTCGACCCGCGCGGCAAACATATCCTCACGAGCGCCGTCGAACACAGCGCTGTGCTGCACCCCTGCCAGGATCTCGCGAAATGCGGGTGCGAGGTGACATTTCTGCGCGTGGATCGACATGGCAACGTCGATCTTGCGGAGCTGGAGGCGGCGATTCG
>VBQC01000250.1:0-3029 GCA_005887825.1 Verrucomicrobiota bacterium
TGAGTGGCGCGGCGTCGCCTCCGAGTAAGACGGAGAGCTCATCATGGAAAATTTTTACGATTTGCTGACCCGGCGTGATGCTGCGGAGAACGGTTTCGCCGAGCGCCTTTTCTTTTATGCGGGCAATGAATTTTTTGGCGACTTGAAAATCGACATCCGCTTCGAGCAGAGCCAGGCGCACGTGACGCAACGCGGCGTCGATGTTTGATTCGCTGATCGTCCCGTGCCCGCGGAGCTCCTTGAAAATCTCCTGAAGTTTATCGCTAAGTTGCGGGAACATCGTAAGACCTAACAACTGTTTCGCGCGAAGTGTGGGTAGCGCACGCGTCTCGTCCGGCAGCTGCCGGAGCGAGCGCGTCCTCGCGATCGCGAACTTTCCTTAAGGCATCATTCGCAGACAAAATGCCGCACAACAAAAGATTGTTTCGCCGGGACACCAAAACCAGCACGCGAGACGCGTGGGCTACCCAGAACGTCATTGCGTGTTTATTTCTTCGGCGTCGGCGCGGGTTTTGCAGGCGCGGGCGCCGGTGCGCCCGCGGCAGCCGCATCAACGCCGAACGTCCAGTGCGCTTCGACCTTTTTGCCTTCCGATTTCGCGCTGACAATCACCGTGCACGAGTTGTCGCGCAATTTTTGCGTTACTTGATATGAGGCCGCTCCGGTTTTCGGATCGTAACTTACTGGAACGACACCGAGTCCACTCACGCGCATTTGCACACTGCCGGGCTCGATTGCGCCGACCCCGCTGAGGTTCGCTTTGATGAGGGGGAGCGCCGTGCGCACGGTTTCGCCGTCCGCCGGTTGGGTTGAGAGATTAGCCGCGCCGACTTCAGCAACCGCGCTCGCGCCACCGCTGGATGTGCCGATCATCTTGACTGCGTCAACGAACACTTTCGGCTTGGTCGCTTCAATCGCATAACGACCCAGTGAATCGTTTGGGGAGGTAAAGGTGATGGGCTGACCGTAAACGGTAAACATTGCCTCGTAGCCGGCATTTCGCGCAATTTCTTTGACGTGCTCGTTATAACTGCCGAAGGGCACGGCGAAACAATTCACTTTGATCCCAAGCCTCTGCTCAAGAAGCTGTTTGCAGCCGACCACTTCGTTATGGACCCATTGCTCGTATTGGGGCCCCGTCAATTTCGTTCTCGTTCTCTTCCCGCCGGGGGCAGCCAGCATGATGTTATGCCCTTCGCGTAAGTCTTGATGCGTTGCGGTGTGCGCCTGGATATCGACTCCGTTGTCACGCATGTCGGCGAGCTGTTCCCACGTGATCGCCTCCCCGCCGCCCAAGCTACCTCCGCGGACGCCTTCCGTATAAATGAACATCGTGAATGGATATCCAAATTTTTGCATGATCGGCCACCCGACCTCATATTGAGATTTCCAACCATCATCGAATGTAACAACCGCGGATCGCGGCGGTATATTTTTTTCGCCACGCTTCCAGGCGAGCAAATCTTGCATGCTGATTACGGTGATCCCGGCATCCTTGAGTTGTTTCATCTCCGCTTCAAACGCGGCCGGTGTGATCTCGGTGCCTGGATAGCGAATCTTGTCGACCAAACGATGATAACAAAAGATGAGTGTCTGCGCCGTTTGATCGACAACGGGTTTGGTAATTTTTTTCGGCGACGGCGCTGCAGCCGCAACACCCGGGCCCGGACTGCCGCCAGCAGTCGCCTCAGCCGGTGCTGGCGATGAAGTCGCCGGCTGAGAACTGCCTGCCGCGGTTTCCTGTCTTTTGCACATCGAAAGGTTGAGCGCCAGGAGCAGAGGGAAAATCGCAAATCGAATCATAAAAAGAGGTAAACGTTTTAAGTGTAGTCGCGCAAAAAACAAGTGGTTTTGTATGCAATCACCAAAAATAGATAGCTGATTCCGCGCAATTACAAATGCGTGACCCAAGTTTGCCGGAGCAAAACTTTTGGTGGAAATCGCGTTTTTTAGGATTAAATGAGAACGATGTCGAGCCTGGTAAATCGCGCTGTTACGGTTACTTTCGTCGCTTCATTGGCTGCTTGCACCACAGTACCAAGAACCGCGATCAAAGACACGAGCAAGACTTTTACGACCGTAGTGGTGGACGCGGGGCACGGCGGGAAAGATAATGGCGCGTATCGCCGGTACGGGCCGCCGGAGAAGATCGTTGCTCTCGACGTTGCCCAGCGTCTCGAGCGCAATTTGCGCGAATCGCAATTAAAAACAGTAATGACGCGATCTTCGGATGTGTTTATCCCATTGAATGACCGCGTCGCCATCGAGAATTCGCAGAAAAAAGCCATCTTCGTCAGTATTCATTTCAACGATTCACGCCGACGCGGTATTCACGGCTTCGAGACCTATTATCACTCAGGCACTTCAGCTGAACTGGCGAATCGGATCCAATCCAAGCTGATGACGATCCCGCACTCGATGAATCGGGGCGTGCACACAGCGAATTTCCGCGTCCTGCGCCTCGCCTACTATCCGGCAGTTCTGGTGGAGTGCGGATTCTTGAGCAATCGATCCGAAGGCAACCAGGCGCGCGATGCCGAATATCGCGAACTGCTGTCGGAGAGAATCGCAGAAGCAATTGTCGAACAACGCTATGGGCCCGGTGTGTATCACGCGTCTCCCCAAGTAGCCGCCGCGCAGCCGCAACCGGCGAGCGCCGGATCGGAGCCGACGCCACCCGCGGTCCATCATTAGAATTCTTTGCCGCGCTCCTCGCGCCCCATCGCGGCCAACACGATCAGCGCCACAAAAATGACCAGCGCAAAAAGCGCGAGCGCCTTCGCGTAATCCGGATGCCCGCTCGCATCGCGAAAATGGTCGGCCAGCCGTGCCTCCACGACGGCCGTGTTCGCGGCGAGCAAATTCCCGAGCTGATAGGCAAATCCTGGGAAAGTTCCGCGCAACTCCCCCGGGGAAAGCTCATTTAAGTGCACTGGCACGATCCCCCACGCCCCTTGAACCATGAATTGCATGGCGAATCCGCCAATCACCAGCAGGGAAAAACTCGGCGAAAAAGCCCAGGCAGGAAT
>VBQC01000250.1:3199-3827 GCA_005887825.1 Verrucomicrobiota bacterium
TGACATGGCGTTGAATGCCGTCATCAACAGGATCACGTAAAGAAAAAGAGCCCAGTGCCGCCTCACGACGGTCAGCACGTTTTTCCAGAAATCAGTCGGCGCGGTGCGCCGACGCAACCATGCCGGCGATTCCGGAACGCGCGCGCGTATGAAAATGACAAGGAACGCCGGAAGCACTCCCGCCACGAACAAACCGCGCCAGCCGAAGAATGGAAACACCGCCCAATAGACGACCGCTGCCAGCAGATAACCAAATGCGTAGCCTTGTTGCAGAATTCCAGAGAACAATCCGCGCGCGGCAGTCGGCAAAGTTTCCATCGCCAGGGATGCGCCCAACCCCCACTCTCCGCCCATGCCGATTCCATAAAGCGCGCGAAAAATCAGCAACCATGTATAGCTCGGAGAAAAAGCCGTGAGGAGTTCCATGGCTGAATAAAAAATAATGTCGATCATGAGCGGAATCCGCCGCCCGAACCGATCGCCCAGCAACCCGAAGATGAACGCGCCCACCGGGCGCATCGCCAGCGTGAGTGTGATCGCGTAGGTAAGCTTGGCGACGCTGGTGCCAAAATCGTGCGCCATCACCGTAATCACGAAAGTGAGCAGGAAAAAATCGAACGCGTCCAGC
>VBQC01000250.1:3874-6442 GCA_005887825.1 Verrucomicrobiota bacterium
AGCCGGACCGCTTCCACGCCTTGATTTAATTCCTGATCTTACGATTGAGAAGTCCGGATTGCGCTTTGGGGAGCACACGCGCCCACGCGTGTTGGTGATCGCGCCATCGCGATGACGGAGTTTCCGAAGGGGATCAGAGAAGATTGTTTCGGCGTGGGCGCCGAAACCAACACGCGAGGCGCGTATGCTCCCCGAAGTTCGCAGAAAAGAAAAAGCGCCGAGAGGATTTACCTCTCGGCGCTAACTCCCAACCTAACTGTTTTCGACCGGGGCAGCCGGCGTTACTTTATGGCGATTGTAAAGGCGATGCTACCGTACTTCAGATTGATACGGAACACGTAGGTGTAACCCGACTGCAGGTTGCTGGTGGCCATGTTGAACATCCACATGCCACCGGTATAGCGGAAGGCAGCGTCCGGAATATCGTTATACTGGCTTTCGTCCGGGTTCGGAATTTGGCCGCGTACCGCACTTAGCATAGTCAACTGGCCGCCAGTGCCCGCAAAGACCGCGTTCGGGTCGGAGATTGGATTCCCGTTAGCGTCGCACACCGTGAATTTGACCGGAACGGTGCGGCCGGCACGGGGAAATATGCTGCTGCCGTCGGCATTGATTGGCTGCAAAATGACGCCTCCCGGGTTCGAACCACTGCAGTTGCCATACCCAATCGTCAGCGTCCCGTTCATCAACGGTGTGAAGTCGTAATTTGCCGCGCTCAAGGTACCCTGTGTCGGAGTAATCGTGTAGGTCCCGGGAAGGGTGGCGCCGACGGCACTGCCGGTGTAAGTAGCGCTGCCACTCACAACCGCCATCCCGTCTCCACACGTGAAACCAGTGATCGTTACCGTGAAGGCAGTAAATGGCGCAGCATTGTAAGTTTTGGACTTGTTATCGGCCGTTACCGTTAGGTGCTTCTTGTTGATGGTGAGCGTTCCGTTGGTGAAGGCGACGGTGTAGTTGGGGTTCGAGCCAAGCGTCACCGTGACCGGGTACGGGCCCACGTTAGAGCACTGTAGGGCCGTGGTCGACAGCGTGTAGTTCAGCACGTCCCCGTTTACCGTGCCTGTGACTGTCGCCGTTAACGTGGGATTAAGGTCGCCATACGTCTTAGCCTTATTGTCAGCAGCCACCGAAGCTGCCTTCGAGTTGATATGCAGATTTCCGTCAGTCTTGCTCACGGTATAGTTGGGGTTCGAGCCAAGCGTCACTGTGATCGTGTAATCGCCCACGTTGGAGAATTTCACCGCTGTAGTCGCCAGGCTATAGTCCAACGTGTCCCCGTTTACCGTGCCTGTGACCGTCGCCGTCAGTGTGGGATTGTCGTCCCCATAGGTCTTACCCTTATCGTCCGCAGTCACCAAAGCTGCCTTCGGGTTGATATGCAGATTTCCGTCAGTCTTGCTCACGGTGTAGTTGGGGTTCGAGCCAAGCGTCACCGTGATTGTGTAATCGCCCACGCTCGAGAACTTCACCGCTGTAGTCGACAGGCTGTAGTTCAACGTGTCGCCGTTTACCGTGCCCGTGACTGTCGCCATTAACGTGGGATTGTCGTCCCCATAGGTCTTACCCTTATCGACCGCAGCCACCGAAGCTGCCTTCGGGTTGATATGCAGATTTCCGTCAGTCTTACTCACATTGTAGTTGGGGTTCAAGCCGAGAGTGACGGTGATTGTGTAATCGCCCACGCTCGAGAACTTCACCGCTGTAGTCGATAGACTATAGTTCAGCGTGTCGCCGTTTACCGTCCCTGTCACCGTCGCGGTTAACGTCGGGTTATCGTCGCCGTAGGTCTTGCTCTTGTTGTCAGCAGTCACGCTGGCATCCTTCGGATTGATGGTCAGTGTGCCGTTGGTGGGCGTCACATTGTAGTTCGGGTTCGAGCCCAGTGTCAGCGTAATCACGTAAGTGCCCACGTTCGAGTACTGCGTCGCCGCGGTCGCCAGCGTGTAGTTAACCGGATCGCCGCCCGTCACTTCGCCAACCACCGTCGCGGTAAGCGTCGGGTTAGCCTGCCCATAAGTCTTGGTCTTATCGTCCGCCGTCACCGTGGCAGTAGCCTTGTCGATGGTCAGTGTTCCGTTAGTGGGCGTCACGTTGTAGTTGGGATTGGAGCCCAGGGTCACCGTGATCGCATAAGTCCCCACGTTCGAGAACTGCGTCGCCGTGGTCGCCAGCGTGTAGTTAACCGGATCACCTCCCGTCACTTCGCCAACCACCGTCGCGGTAAGCGTCGGGTTAGCCTGCCCATAGGTCTTGCTCTTATCGTTCGCCGTCACCGTCGCATTCGCCTTGTCGATGATATCGGTAATCGTCGTATTGCCGATGTTATTGTAGTTCGCCGCCCCTGTGAAGCTCCAACTGTCGCTGGCATATGTCCCGGCGTTCGTATGCGTCGTGTTCAGCGTGACAGTGCCAACGGTGGCTCCCGTCTCGCCGTTCACGCCCGTGATCGTGTAGGTCGCCGTGTGCGGATTGCCGTCATATGTCACGTTGTACGGCGTGACCATGACCGTTGCATCGGCCTTTAAGATGTTCGCGGTGGTCGTCGCCACAGAGTCCAGCACGTAG
>VBQC01000251.1 GCA_005887825.1 Verrucomicrobiota bacterium
TAACCGATGGTAAGTGCGGGCGTGAATTTCGGCACCGAAAGCATTCGGGGGACTGGCATTGATCTCGGGGAAGAACTGCAACAGCTCAAACGTCAGCGGAATGCCGTCATACTGGCGCATAATTATCAGGTGCCGGAGTTGCAGGATGTCGCGGACTTCGTCGGCGACTCGTTAGGTCTGAGTTATCAGGCTGCGAAGACCGACGCGGACGTGATCTTGTTCTGCGGCGTCCATTTCATGGCTGAAACAGCGAAGATCATCAATCCCGCTAAGCGAGTGATATTGCCCGATCTCGATGCCGGTTGCTCGCTTTCAGAATCATGTCCGTCGGAAAAATTGGCGCAGTTTCTAAAAGAGCACGCCGACAAAAATTACTACGTCATCGCCTATATTAATTGCAGCGCTGGCGTGAAAGCGCAGTCTGACGTGATTTGCACGAGCGGCAATGCCGATAAGATCGTGCACGCCGCGCCGGGTGATCGCAATATCCTCTTCGTTCCAGACCAAAACCTTGGCGCCTGGGTGATGGAACGGACCGGGCGCAAAATGGATCTGTGGCAAGGCACTTGTTACGTTCACGTCGAGTTCACGGCGCGCAGCATTGCTAAAATCCGGGAAGAATATCCCGATGCACCGGTGGTTGCCCACCCGGAATGCACATATGCCGTGCGCATGCTTGCGGATGAAGTTTGTTCGACCGAAAAGATGGTGACGTTTTGCAAAGAATCGCCTGCGCAGGAGATCATCGTTGTAACCGAGGCCGGCTTGTTACATCGGCTGCACAAAGAGATCCCTGATAAGACATTCATTCCCGGACCGACAGATAATTGCTTCTGCGGCGAATGCCGGTTCATGAAGATGAACACCCTCGAGAAAGCGTACGACGCGCTTCTGAACATGGAACCCGAGATCACTTTGCCCGAACCGGTGCGCAAACGCGCGGAGGCGCCAATTCTGCGCATGCTCGAGTTGAGCAAGTAGGGCGTGCCGGAACCGACACACGACGCACTGAAAAGGTTTGTGGTTTTTATCTTGACACGCCGGCGGAATTTTTTGCACAATTCTGCCTAACAAAACCTGAATCGGTGGAGGAGGATTTCCCCGGGACAGCTTTCTCCCCTCTTTCAAAACAACAACTCCACATGTTAGAAATTCAATGAAGCATTCGTCCCGCGACTGCGGGACGGTCGCAGGACTTCTCATCCCACTCGTGCTCGTCTGCTTTGCGCTTTTACCGATCGCGCAAGCGGTGGGTCCCGACACGGATGGTAGTATACCCGGCTCCAACAATGGCGAAGGTATCGGGGTGCTCGTCAGCCGGACTACCGGGGTCTGGAACACCGGCACTGGCTTCGAGGCACTTAACCACCTCACGGCCGGCAATCAAAATACGGCGACAGGTCTTCGGGCCTTGTCTAGCGATACCAACGGCGGCTTTAACACCGCCACTGGTGTTTTTTCGCTCTTTAGCAACACCAGCGGATTTTTCAATAGCGCCACTGGCGCTTATTCGCTCGCGAATAACACTAGCGGCGGCTACAACACGGCCAATGGTTACGCTGCGCTCTATCGCAACACCGCCGAAGGCAACACGGCAATCGGTTTTGCTGCGCTCTATCA
>VBQC01000252.1 GCA_005887825.1 Verrucomicrobiota bacterium
CAATGGTCGATCAGCTCAACTCATTTACTTCAGAAGTGACGCGGGTGGCGCGCGAAGTCGGCACTGAGGGTGAATTAGGAGGACAAGCCACCGTCGAGGGCGTCGGCGGCACGTGGAAGGATTTGACCGACAGCGTGAATTTCATGGCTGGCAATCTGACGAACCAGGTGCGCGGCATTGCGAAAGTGGTCACCGCCGTCGCAAAAGGCGACCTGAAGCAAAAGCTCCTTGTTGAAGCAAAAGGTGAAATCGCCGAGCTCGCCGACACGATTAACAACATGACGGAGACACTCGCCACTTTTGCCGATCAAGTTACGACAGTGGCACGCGAGGTCGGTGTCGAAGGAAAGCTGGGCGGTCAGGCCAACGTACCAGGCGCGGCTGGCACATGGCGCGATTTGACCGATAACGTGAACCGGCTGGCGGCGAATTTGACCACGCAGCTTCGCGCGATCGCCGATGTGGCGACGGCAGTTACGGAAGGAGACCTGACACGCTCGATCCAGGTAGAAGCGCGTGGCGAGGTCGCATTCGTAAAGGACAACATCAACGAGATGATCCGCAATTTGAAAGACACGACCTTGCGGAATGATGAACAGGACTGGCTCAAAACTAATCTGGCGAAATTCTCACGCATGCTGCAGGGACAAAGAGATCTGCTGACGGTTGGTAAACTTATCTTGTCGGAACTGGCCCCAGTCGTCTCTGCCCAACACGGCCTCTTCTATATGATGGATAACTCCCGGGAAGAGCCTGAACTAAAGCTTTTGGCAAGCTACGCGTACCGCGAGCGAAAAGGTGCGAAGAACCGCTTCAAATTGGGGGAGAGTTTGGTGGGACAGGGGGCGCTGGAGAAAAAACGTATTCTTCTGACCGACGTCCCGTACGGTTACGTGAAAGTGAGTTCCGGTCTCGGTGAGTCACGTCCGGTGAACATCGTGGTCCTGCCGATTTTATTCGAAGGAGAAGTAAAAGCGGTCATGGAACTTTCATCGCTGGAGCGTTTTAACTCCACACACCAGGCGTTTCTCGATCAGTTGACGGAAAGCATTGGCATTGTCCTTCACACCATTGAAGCCAACACACGGACGGAAAATCTGCTTAAGCAATCGCAATCGCTTGCGGCAGAACTCCAAAGCCGTCAGGAGGAGTTGCAGAAAACCAACGAGGAGTTGCAGGAAAAGGCGCGCTCCAATCTGGCCAAAGATCGATTTCTTGCCGCACTCAGTCATGAATTGCGAACTCCTCTTACTGCGGTGCTTGCCTCCGCGCTCACACTCGAAAATGAGAAGGCCTTGCCGCAGAATATTCAAGAATCCCTGCAAATGATCCGCCGCAATGTGGAGTTGGAGGCCCGGCTCATTGATGATCTGCTTGACCTGACGCGTATTAGCAGAGGTAAGGTGCAACTGAATTTTGAAGTCGTTGACGCTCAGACGCTGTTACAAAATGCGCTGGAGATTTATCAGGCGGAAATCGATCGCAAGCATCTGGCGTTACGGCTCGATTTGGCCGCGCAAAAAGTCCATCTGCGAGCAGACTCGGCGCGACTCCAGCAGATTTTTTGGAACCTGATAGGCAACGCGGTGAAGTTTACCCCGCGAGAGGGGATAATTTCCGTTTCCACGAGCAACTCTTCCGACGATCAACTGCGTGTGGAAATCGCCGATACCGGCCTTGGCATCGAACTCGAATCATTGCCGAAAATTTTCGATGCTTTTGAGCAAGGCGGCCGTACACAACTTGGGGGCCTGGGCCTTGGTCTTGCGATCAGCAAAATGCTTGTCGAAGCGCATGCCGGGACGATCACCGGGGAAAGCGCCGGTCGAAACAAAGGGGCGAGATTCACGTTGACTTTTCCGACGTGCGAAAAGGCGGATGCACGAGCCGCGCCAGTGCTTCCGCCCCCGCAGCCGGAGCGCCACGCCATGCGCATTCTGCTCGTCGAGGACCACGAAGACACGAATCGATCGCTCACGAATTTACTTCGCCAGCGCGGTTATCACGTCCAGTCAGCGGTTAACCTTCAATCTGCCCTCGAGCTAAGCGCGAAGGAGGAATTTGATGTGCTCATTAGCGATCTTGGTTTGCCCGATGGCAGCGGAATTGATCTGATGGAAAGGCTGAACTCCAAGCGGCCGCTTCTCGGAATCGCTCTTACTGGTTACGGAATGGAAGATGATATCCGCAAAAGTCATGCGGCGGGATTCAGGCATCACCTCGTCAAACCGATTGATCTAAACAGGCTGGATTCGTTCATTCAGGAAGGCGCGGCGGCGTTGTCGCCAAAATAAAATCCGTTCGTGATCGAGCACCCCGTGGATCGACCCCGCAAATTTGCAGATTTTTTGTACGCCTAATATTGAACCTTGTCACCGGGCAAATCCGTTTGTTGCTCAGTCTTGCACGAATTCTTGCACAGCGCGGTGTTGGCTCGGCGGAATGCTGCGAAAGATTTGTCTTGCTAAGATCACTTCGCGTCGGGAAATCGCGCCGCGTTACGAAGATAGAGAACAAGATCG
>VBQC01000057.1 GCA_005887825.1 Verrucomicrobiota bacterium
CAGCTCGATCTTAAAGGAATTGTATTTGTAGCCCTTCGCTGGCGCGAGCTCGGCTTCGGCTGCGGCACGGAACGTTTTCTCGTTCGCTTCCTGGCCAATCAATTTTTTCTCTGCGGCATTTGCGCGCCACGGTTTGTGGGCAACGCCTCCAAGGGCGACGCGCGCCGCCTTGATCTTTTTGTTTGAATTGAGATCCAGCGCCGCCGCCACGCTGACCAATGCGAAGGCATAGCTCGCACGGTCGCGCACTTTTAGATAATGAGACCGCCTCGCAAACGGCATTGCCGGAAGATCGACCGCGATAATCAATTCTTCGGGCTTAAGATTTGTGTCCCGTTCGGGTGTATCTCCGGGCAGACGATGAAAGTCGGTCATCGGAATTTCGCGCTCACCATTCGGACCCCGCACGCGTACGATTGCATCGAGCGCGGCAAGCGCGACGCACATGTCGCTCGGATGCGTGGCGATGCAGTCGTCGCTCTGTCCGAGAATGGCGTGAATACGGTTGTAGCCGTTGAGAGCGCCGCATCCGCTTCCTGGATTGCGCTTATTGCATGCCGGAAATGCTGGATCGTAAAAGTAGTAGCAGCGCGTGCGCTGCAAAAGATTCCCGCCCACCGTCGCCATGTTGCGCAACTGGGGACTGGCGCCGGAGAGCAACGCTTGGCTTAAAATCGGATAGCGTTGCCTGATCAATTTGTGCTCGGCCACGTCCGAGTTGCGCGCGAGGGCTCCGATGCGCACGCCTTTGCCGCCCGGCAAGTCTTCCACTTCCGCCAGAGGTAATTTATTGATGTCGATCAACCGCGTGGGCGTCTCAACGCCCATCTTCATCAGATCGATCAGATTGGTTCCGCCGCCGAGGAATTTTCCGTGCGGTTTTGCAGAAATTTCTGCGACCGCCTGCTGCGCGTCATTCGTGCGTGAATACGTAAAGGGATTCATACGCCCGCCTTTGTTTTAACCTCCTTGATTGCAGCGAGGATATTTGGGTAAGCGCCACAGCGACAGATATTGCCGCTCATCCATTCGCGGATTTCGTCATCGCTATTGGCATGATTTTCCTTTAACAGCGCCGCCGCGGAACAAATCTGGCCGGGCGTGCAGTAGCCGCATTGAAATCCATCATGCTCGATAAATGCAGCCTGCAGCGGATGCAGTTCTTCACCACTGGCGAGACCTTCGATGGTCGTGATCTCGTCGCCTTCATGCGTGACAGCGAGACTGAGGCAGGAATTGATGCGTCGCCCGTTCACCAAAACCGTGCATGCGCCGCATTGGCCATGATCGCATCCTTTTTTCGAGCCGGTTAGTTGCAATCGTTCGCGCAACGCATCGAGCAAAGTGACGCGCGGATCGACATCCAGCGCGTAATCTTTGCCGTTGATTTTCAGGTTCACTTTAACCAAATCGCTCGCCGCGCCTGCGGCGCTCGTTGCCTCGGCCTGGTCGAGCGAAACCGCGCTTAGAAGATTCGGGCCGATCGCAATTGCCGCGCTTGTTCCTGCGACTTGTTTGATAAATTTCCGGCGCGTTTTCGGATAACCGAGAATCGAAAGCTCGCTCAACTCCTCGGCTTCGGATTCAAATGGAACATCCGAGTCGCTGCCCATCGTTTATGGAATCGTCGCAGCACGCTCGGGTGGCGGTGGGAAACTATATCGATCGAATTATTCTGTAATCGGCTGAGCGGTAACTGCGACGTGATGCGAGGATTCGATTGACCTGCGGACGCGCGAATTCCCCTTCGTATGCGTTATCACATTGTGAACAAGCTGCAGCCCGGATTGCAAATATCCGACGCCGTCACAGAAACATTTGCCCACGGCCTGAATTCGGGAGACTAGATGTATTATAATGCGGTTCCGAATGGTGGGAATAGTTTTGGTGCTCCTGGTCGCATGCGTTGCTCTCGGCCAGTCAAATAGAGATATGACTACCGGAATCGAAGGAGTGATTACTGTTAGTCCAACTCGTCCTGGACCGATTAGAGCCGGATCCGATACTCCTAATGCGGCGCCGCTTCCAAACGCAACGTTTCGTGTCACGAGCAATGAGGGCTCAGTTACAACGTTCACGACCGATACGCAGGGTCATTTCCGAGTCCCCCTCAAGCCGGGTCACTACTCTGTTTTGCTGGCCGAGAATCGATTCCCAAGGCCATGCGGTCCATTCGAAATTGATGTCGAAGCAGGCAAAATGACCGAGGTGGAGTGGCGCTGCGATTCGGGCATGCGGTGAAAAGTCTTCGGAAATGCACGCGCGGGTCGTGGATAGCGTGTTCCCGCAGTGGGATCACAGATGCAGCGATGGTGCGGCCGCTCCGCTGTATCGTGCCAGGTGAGTCTTATCTTGCTTAGTAGTTTCTCCTAGGATTATTTCGCGATTTTGCAAAAAAAGTTTGACCATTTTTTTTTTGAACGTATTGACGAGTACGCCAGTGCGACTTCGACAAGTGAAGAAGATGCGCAAGAGAACGAATCCACGTCAGTTCACCTTAACCAGTCAGCCCATCCCAAGGCTTAGAATTACATGAAAAGAAACTGCTCCATGCGATCCGCATTCTTCATTCCGCGAGTCTTAATCGGCTTCGCGCTAAGTTTAATCAGCGTGGCCCTTGCGCTATTCGCGTTTGGGCTCACGCCGCTCAACAACAGTAATTCACTAACGGATACTCAGGGTTGGTTTCACCAGCTCGCTTCAGCTCTTGGCGTGCATTTGGACTCGCAGAAACTTGCGTCTCTCCCAGCACCCAAAGGGGGTGGCGCCGGCGTTCCACTCTCTAAGATCCCCGGAGAACCGCTCCAGGGAACGTCGCAGGATCAAACGGCTGCTAATTACACCGGTCCGCATAATAATTTTCGTCCGGTAGAGGCAGTGCATACTCGGCCACTTCGTCAGTTGCCGAAGATCCCTCCAGCATTGGCGGTGCGCCGTGAAGTTCGGGAACCGGCCCGGCCTAAGCCGCCGACTGACACCCCAACCGGTGGCTTCAAGCAAACCCTTCCAGGTCCAGTCCTCTCAGCGCCTACGCCGACAGGCGTGAGTTGGGATGGTGTCGGGGTGGGACTTGCCGGATTTGTCCCGTCGAGCAATCCTCCGGATACCAACGGCCGGGTCGGCGCGAAACAATATGTTCAATGGAACAATACCAGTTTCGCTGTTTTCAATAAAACGACGGGCGCACTGCTTTACGGGCCGGCTGCTGGCAATACGCTTTTTCAATCGCTCGGCGGAGTTTGTGCAACTCACAATGACGGTGACCCAGTAGTCGCGTTCGACATCCTGGCCGGGCGCTGGATCCTCTCACAGTTTGTTGTTGGGGCGGACCCCGAGTTTTCGCATCAGTGCGTAGCCGTCTCTCAGACAGAGGACGCCACCGGAGCGTACTTCCTTTACGATTTCGTAACCGACCCCGCGAACTTCGTTGATTATCCAAAGATCGGCGTGTGGCCGGACGGTTATTATATGAGCGGTCATGTCTTCAACTCGACCGGCACAGCGTTTCTCGCCGGAAGAATCTTTGTTTTTGAACGCGAAAAAATGTTGAAAGGTCTTCCGGCCCGGCAACTTCAGGCTGACCTGAAAAGGTACGCAAACAAACCCCAATTCGGATTTCTTCCATCGGATCTCGACAATTTGACGCCGCCGCCGGCTGGGGAGGCTGCATTCGTGATTGGTCCGCACCCCACCAGTACCAACAGGCTTGCCTCGGCAAGAGTGGCGGTCACATGGGGCGGTGCGCCGAGGATTAGACTAACCGAAAGTCTCATCGCGGAGACTTGGGGTATCCCGCCGTGTGTCAACGATACCGATGCGGGCGATCATCGCGATTGCGTCCCGGAGCCTGCACCAGCGACTCCGGCTGATTACATTGATAACCTCGACTTCCGCCTGATGTACCGGTTGGCTTATCGTAATTTTGGCGGCAGTCCCGTGCAGGAATCTCTCGTCGGGAATGTCACGGTGAAGGGCGGAAACAGTAACCCCAACCATGGAGCGATTCGTTGGTACGAGTTCAGAAATGCGGGCAACTCCACGACCACTCCGACCGTTTTCCAGGCGAGCACGTATGATCCGGACGCAGCATACCGCTGGCTTGGATCCATCGCGATGGACAAAGACCACAACATCGCGCTCGGCTACAGCAAATCGAGCCTATCGGTGAAACCATCAATATTTATCACCGGGCGCCTCAGCACCGACGCCCCCAACACTTTGGGTACTGAGGCACAAGTCCAAGCTGGCATCGGCGTGCAACAGGCCGGCGGAAACCGCTGGGGCGACTACAGCGCCATGACTCTTGATCCGGTCGACCAGTGCACCTTCTACTACACAAATGAGTACTTAAAGACAAACGGCCAGTTCAATTGGTCTACCCGCATCGCGTCGTACAGGTTTCCGTCCTGTACTTCTGCGCCTGCGTGGGGAACACTTACCGGAACCGTACGTTCTTCACCAAGCAACGCCACGCTCTCTGGCGTTGTCGTCACTTTAAGCAATGGATATGCCGGCGCGACCAACGCGAACGGTGTCTACTCGTTTTTAGTCCCGCCCGGAACTTACACCGCAACGGCGGCTGACGCAGACCGCAACTGCACGTCTGCCTCGCCTCCCTCGCCGACCGTCACCATAACCAGCGGTGGCACGACGACCCAAAACTTCTCCATGGTCGGAACTTCAAACCTCCAGGAGAACGACGTGGCGATTGACGACGCGACATCAGGCAACGGTAATGGCGTCATCAACAGTAATGAGTGCGTTAATCTGAATGTCGCGTTGAAGAACAACGGCTGCGCCAATGCGACGGGAATCTCAGCGACGCTGACAACCAGCACTCCGGGCGTGACGGTCACACAAGACAGCTCGAGTTATCCTAACCTGGCCATCGACGCGACTGGCACGAATTCCACGCCATTCCAGATCCAGACATCTAACTCATTCGATTGCGGAACGGAGATCGCTTTTGACCTGACTCTGACCTTCCCGAATGGGAGCACGACTGTCACTTTTACCGTACCAACCTGCACGGGCGGTGCCGACCAGACGATTCCCTCAAGCGTACTTGACGCGAACGATCCGACCCAAGCTGATCGGCTCGGACGCGATGGTCAGCCGAGCGGATGCGGCGGAAAGGCATGCCCCGGCGGTGGTTTTCCTGGGACGAAGCGCTTTCAGACATACAACTTCACCAACTCCGCGGCAGCGCCGGCATGCTTTACTGTCACAATTAACGCGGCCACGGGTGGCGCTGGCGATATTGAGAGCGCTGCCTATCTGAACAGCTATAATCCGGCGAACCTGTGTCAGAATTATCTCGGCGATAGCGGAGTGGTAGGTCTGGGAACAACGGTTGGGAGCGCCTCCTACTCTTTTACCGTTCCGGCACAGTCGAACTTTGTCGTCGTTGTAAACACTACTGGAACAATAACTGCCTCGTCGCAATTCAGCGGGACCGTCTCCGGCTTCTTCGACTTTACGCCGGGACCTGGCCCGTGCCCGGCTCACTAGTCTCAGGAGCCGGGTGTTTAAACGTTCGGTATCGCAGGCCTGATGTTTGATTTAGGCAAATACTGTTAGTCGGTTGGCGGAGAAAGGCGTAAATCAGTAGACGTTTTCTGACTTTCCGGTTCTGACTGTTCGCTTTAGGCGACCGATTTCAGCCCTGATACGAAAATCAGCGGGTGAAGGGAATCGAACCCTCGTGTGCAGCTTGGGAAGCTGCCGTTCTACCATTGAACTACACCCGCGTTGGAAGAAGTGAATTGTGATTGGTGAACGGTGAATAGTCAAAAGCTAACCGATCTCGCAAGCCGCGAATAATCACTGCCAGGAAATCACGTCGTCGTCGTTTGTTCCCGTCTTTTTATCCGCCGCAGGCCCCGGAACACTTTGAGATTGTGCATCTTTACCAAACGACCACGCGATGACTCCTATTTGAAGCGGCGTTGCTCCAGCATTCAGCGCGTAAGGGTTGACTAGTTGATTGTCGTACGTTCCGTCGATTCGCACTAGGTAAGGTGTTCCCCATGGGTCAAAATATCGCCCTACGTTGGCCGCAGCCGTTCCGATTCCTGAACGCGGATTCGCCGGATCCTTCACATCAGGCGGGTTGATAAATACAATCTTCCGCGGGTTGGCGACGTCGAGAGCATTCAAGCCACCTGCAACTGCGCGCAGTGTGTAGAAAAGATCGGCGTTGTTCGGAGTTGACGCCGTTGTAATGATCGTGTCGGCAGTGACGAGAGGATACTTTCCATATTCTGTATAGTAAGCATTCACCGCGGTTACGATCTGTGTGAGATCGTTTTTCGCCTGCGTTCGTCTCGCCTGGTTCTGCACGGCGCTGAACGCGGGAAAAAGAAGACCGATCAAAATGGCGATGATCGCGATAACCACAAGGAGCTCGATGAGGGTGAAGGCGCGCTCGTCCCGCCGCTGTTGTAGGGCGTTTCTGTGAAACGCCGAACTCGGCCCAACCGGCGTCTGACACAGACGCCCTACAGTTCGCTTTCGCATCGCGCCGGCATTATGGCGCGTCAAATCAGTTTGCACAATGCTTTCGTTCAGCTGTGTCAGCCGCAATCTCTTACTGCCTTCTGACAGACTCCTTATGGCCTGATAAACGTCGCTCCGTTTATGGAACACTTCCGTGGAGGTAGCTCTTCGTCCATCCACGCGAATGTCAGCGTGCTCGCCCCACCGCTCTGTGAAACGTTGATCGTGTCTACGTTTTAACGAATCACGTCCATCGCCGCATTTGCTCGGGGAACGGGCATTGCGCGCAATCGGAATTGTCCTGCATGCAAAAGTCTTCGTAAATCTGAAGCAGACCTTGTTGATGCGCGACAGTTTTCAGAAACCGCTGGCGCCGCGGATCATTTCCGAAAAGGCGAGTGGCGGCGGTTTCCAGCCGGCGATTCGATAAACGCGCCGGCAGTTTTGCGTATGCCGGCCAAACGCTTGTTCTGAGCGGAGTCGAAGGATCGGCATCTAGCGAAATCCAGAAAGGGAAAAGCACGTTCGCCAGAATGTCGGCAACCCGCGATTCACCGATGAGCGCCATTTTCGTAGATGCTGCTTCGGAAGTGAGCGTGTAATGAAATTTCCAGAACGGATGATCGAGCTCGCTGAAAAATCCTTGAGCTGTAGTGGCAGGCGCATGGCCGGCAATCGCTTTGCCGAGTATACGCTGAAACCGAGACCATTCGCCCGCCAATGTGGCCAGGGCGGCAAGCCGGCGTTGGGGATGATTCACTGGACGCGTGCTGCTCATGCGCCAAACCCTGGCGGGCAAAATCATCCTTTGCATTGCATCACGATGCGGCCACCACCGGTCCCATAATGTTCTGACATAGTTCCGCGTGGATCCTTTGAAGACGCCGAGATCCGGCGCTTCGAGAAAACCGGCCAGACCGAACAGGATCGCCTCTCCATCATCGCGCTTTTCGTGCAGAAGCTTTAGTGGCAAGCGTTGAGCGATCAGCGTGAACGGCAGTTTGTTTTGTTTGTAACCGAGCGCAGCCGCGATTCCCTGAAAAAACGCTTCGTCGCGGCCATGACTGTCGATCTTGTTGCGAATTCGATTCGCCTTTTGTTGCAACCGAAGCTGTGCCGCCGCATCAAGCAAGCTGTTTACTCGCTCTTCCGGCAAATCCTTCAGCGGTGACTGACACCGCCCCGGTCGCGCGAGCGGAATATTTCCGCTGAACGCGTCCGGTAAAATCGTGGGATCGACACAAACTTGCGGCACGTTGCGATTTGATTTCGTGCGCGTGAAAAATTCGCGCCCGCTTTTCTCGACAAAAACGTGCAACACTGTCTCTTCAAATGCCGGATTGGTCGCGTGACCGTGTGTTTCCCAACTGCGATCGCTCACATCGAGTTCGATGCAGCCTCGAATCGGATCGCTGCCATTTATCTTAATTGCCGCATCGCGAAAGTCCGGTCCGGTTTCGCGATTCCACGTTCCGAATTGGACAATGTCGATTTTGTCGCCGGCCGCACTGACAAAGTGCGTGCCGAAATCTCCAGCGAACCAGCGCGCCTGGAGCTCCAGTTCATTTGGAATATGCGGAGTGAGGAACAACGCGCGTTCGCGGACGCGCGCGGTATCGCGTAATTGTGCGTAACGATCTGCGAGAGTCCTCACGCGCAGATTATGAGAAGAGCACGTGCAAATGTCACGCGTTGGGTCATGCGTGAATTCTGGGTAGCGCACGCGCCTCGCGTGTTGGTTTCGACGTCGCGCCGAAACAATCTTTCCGTAGAACGTTGCCTCCGCGGCGGGCATAAGCCTCGCAAAAAGTCCGCGAAGCCGAGACGGCTTCGCCAGACACGCGAGACGCGTGCGCTACCCAATCCAGCCACACGGTGGACCGGCGCTACCTAAACGGCCGCTTCTTGCTCGTGCAGTGCGGTTTCGCTCAGCCGCTGGCGCAAATCTTGAACGATCTGCTCGACCAAAGCCGCATGCGGCCGTGGAAAAATAAACAAATACCTCGGGCCCTTTCCAACAGCGGGAAAAATAACGAGGTTCTCGGATAGAAATCTCGGTTCGTGCGTGACCATCGAGCCCTCCAGATCGATCGTGCGCGCAAAGGGTCGGCCGTTCTTGCGCGCCACGAACACAAGTTTGCGCGGCTCTTCATTTGTGGCGACCAGCGCGCCGGAAAGATTTGGTGGAATGCGGCGGCCTCGGCCGCTGATGCACGGCGCGGCCCAGGCGATCGTTTCGCCCAGAACATTTTCCCGGCTGAAAACGGACGCGAGCCGCGTCGGCAAGGCGAGCGGCAGTTTCACCGGCATGCTGACATTAGCCGGTCCATTCAATTTTTTCCACGCCAGCCAGATCTTCGCTTTCATTGTCCGCAAAATCTTGGGCGCAAAATAGAAGAAGGCAGCAATGCCGAGCAGCAAGATGAACAACGCGAGCAACGGATTGAAATGAACAAGAGCAAGTCCGCCCAAGACCGCCGCGTCTTCACCGAGACTCAGCCCAATATTCGAAAATGGTTCCGGCGATGTGTTGGTGGCCAGACGCGTGGCCGCTTTTGCAGTGTGAGCGATGAGGCTCGTGCCGCCAGCGAGCAGCGCGACGATAACAGTGAATGCCGGACTTGGATGACCGAGTACCTGAATTGCAAGCAGCGCGCCGCCAATCGGGCGGATAACGGTGTGGACGGCATCCCAGGCGGAGTCGATCCACGGAATTTTGTCTGCGAAAAATTCGAGGAAATAGAGAATGCCGGCGACAGTAATAATCGCCGGATGCCCCAGCACTTCGAGCGATTGATACGCCGGTGCGAGAGTAATCCAGTGGAAATGAATGGCGAGGCCAGTGGCGAAAACCGTGAGATAAAGGTTGATGCCAGCGAGGCAGGCCAGGCCGAGCGCAACAGCAAGCAAGTCCAATTTCTCCACGTGAAAAGTATGCGGCGCGCACCCGCGAATGTCACGCGCGGTTTATGGGTAGCGCACGCGTCTCGCGTGTCGGTTTTGGCGTCGCGCCAAAACGATCTTTTGATTGATTTCGTCTGCAACCGAGGCTCAGAATTCACGCGTAAAGTTCGCGATCGCGAGGACGCGCTCGCTCCGGCGGCTGCCGGACGAGACGCGTGCGCTACCCAATCGAATTTGCCGCCGGAGACGGTGGCCTCTACAATCGCAGCCATGCTCGACATTCGTTTGATCCGGGAGAAGCCGGATTTTGTCCGTGAGCGGCTCGCCACGCGTGGAGGGGGCGATGAAGCGAAGATCGACAACGTCATTTCAATCGACGCGGAGCGACGCAAAACCGAGACCGAACTGCAGGGGTTACAGTCGGAGCGCAATCGCTTGAGCAAGGAGATCGGCGCGAAACGTTCGCGTAAAGAATCGAGCGAAGAACTTGAAGCCCGGGTGCGACAGATTGGCGAGCAAATTGTCGATCTAACACAACGCGCGAGCGCGTTCGACGAAGCGCAACGAAGCTTACTTCTCGAAACTCCGAATCTGCCTCACGAGAGCGTTCCAATTGGAAAGGATCCGAGCGGCAATCGCGTCCTCCGCACTTGGGGCGAGAAGCCGCCGTTCACTGACCCCGCCGATCACGTCGCGCTCGGCGCGAAGCTGAAGCTCTTCGATCTGGAGCGCGCCGCGAAGTTGAGCGGCAGCGGTTTTATTTGTTTCACGGGCGCGGGAGCGAAACTGGAACGCGCGTTAATCAATTTCATGATTGATCTGCATACACGGGAGCATGGCTACATCGAGATCAGTCCACCGTTTTTAGTGCGACGCGACTGCATGATTGGCACATCGCAGCTCCCGAAACTCGAAGCGGACATGTATGGGCTGGAAGAGAACCAGCTTTTCCTTGTGCCGACTGCGGAAGTCCCGTTGACGAATCTTCATCGCGACGAGATTTTGAACGTTGCCGATCTCCCGAAAAAGTTCGTTGCCTACACGCCTTGCTTTCGCCGTGAGGCTGGCGCAGCAGGGCGTGAGACACGCGGGATCATCCGTGTGCATCAGTTCGACAAAGTCGAGTTGGTGAAGATCACGACACCGGAAAAATCGTACGACGAGCTGGAATCGCTCACGGCTGATGCCGAACGCGTTTTGCAACTGCTCGGTTTGCATTATCAGATCGTCGAGCTTTGCACCGGCGATTTGAGTTTCGGCTCGGCCAAGACTTACGACATCGAAGTTTGGGCGCCGGGCCAGAACACATATCTCGAAGTTTCGAGCTGCTCGAATTTTGAGGACTTTCAGGCCCGCCGGATGCAGCTCCGATATAAAGATTCGCAGGGGAAAAACCGGTTTTGCCACACGCTGAATGGATCGGGAGTGGCGTTGCCGAGATTATTCGCGGCGTTGATCGAAACTGGACAGCAGAAAGACGGCTCGATCCGTTTACCAGAAAAATTGCGGCCCTACTTTGGCGCGAGCGAGATTAACCACGAATGAACACAAATAAGCACGAATGTTGTAGGGCGTTTCTGTGAAACGCCGACCAAGGAATTGGCGTCTGGCACAGACGCCCTACAATTTTTTGTATCGATTTGCTGCCACAGGGTAGCGCGCGAAGACTGATGTTCATTCGAGGTTAGAACCCAAGGCCGCCGGTGAGCTTTGCCATCTCCGATTGGGTGAGCGCCTTGCCTTGTTCGACAGCTTGTTTCACGGCGCTCAAGACGATTTCCTCGAGAAATTCGACGTCGTCTGGATCGACAACTTCCTTATCGATCTTGATCGCGATAACGTCACCGGCGCCATTTGCTGTCACCTTCACTTTACCGCCGCCGGCACTCGCTTCGACGGTTTTCGTTTCGAGCTCAGCCTGTGTTTTGGCCATTTGCTCCTGCATTTTCTGCGCCTGCTTCATGAGCTTGTTGACGTTCATAAGATCTGGATCAGCCTTTTTGTCATTTTGAGGGCTTCGACGTCGCTTCGCTCCGCTCAACATGACAAAAAAATCATAACTTTGGAATCAGGATTTGATTTCAGCTTTAAACATCTCAAGGGCTTCCTGGATGAGCGGATCATCTTTGAAATTCTCAGAACCCTTGCCGCTTTCTGAAGCCATTGCCTGTTTTGAAGGAAGCTCGTCATTTATGGTGAGCTTTACAGTCCAGTCTCTTTCAGTGATTTCGTGGAGCAGGGTCTCAAGGAATTTACGATTCGTTTGTGTGCCCAAAATATCCATCATCGCTTTCTCATTCGGCGAAAAACCTAGCTGAAAATTGCGTCCTTCGATTCCGAGCACGTGGGCTGCCGCGGCAGAATTTCGGAGGAAAGCTTTTTGCACAGGAATTTTCGCGCTGAGCTGTTCCCACACTCGCGCAGGATCGACATCGGCGCTCGACTCAGCCGCTTTGTATTTTGGGGGCGACTCTGCCACGCGTGAAGTTTTGTTTTTACTGTAGCCGGGATCGGTGATCCCGGTTTTTCGCGCGGGTTCCTCGCCGGCATCGCCGATGCCGGCTACAAGGGCGGGCGGTCGTGCCCTACCACCGTCGCGTAATGCGCTCAAGTTCTCGATCACTTCATCGAGTGTCGCTTGTCCCAGGCTTTGGATCGCCTTGATGATCGCAACTTCGAAATGAAGCTTCTTGTTCGGCGCCCATTTCATTCGGCCTTCGGCAGCGGCAAACTGATCGATCAGCTCGAGCAAACGATCCGTAGCGATCAGTTCGGTATGAGAAGCGAGCGATTTCTGCGCGTCAGGATCGACATCTTCCTGCAGGGCATCGGGCTTGGCTTTAAACACGAGCAGATCGCGCAGATAAACGATCAAATCCGACATGAGTCGCATCATGTCCTTGCCACTTTCAGATTGCTCGTAGAGGAGCTCGAGGGCCGCCGGGGTTTCGCCATGTAAGATCCGTCCCGTAATGTCGATCACGGTTTGTTCGCTCGTGAATCCGAACACGTTGAGCACATCGCTCTCCGCGATTTTTTCTCCGCAGAAAGCGACGAGCTGATCGAGCATTGATTCCGCGTCGCGCAAACCGCCCTCTGCGCCGCGCGCAATCGCATGCGCTGCCGCTGGCGGGAGATTGATTTTTTCTTTTCCAGCGATGAATTGCAGGTGCTGCGCGATCAGATTTGCCGGAATACGGTGCAGATCGAAACGCTGGCAGCGGCTCAAAATGGTTGGCAAAACTTTCTGCGGCTCGGTGGTCGCGAAAATAAATTTCACATGCGCCGGCGGCTCCTCGAGCGTCTTCAGGAGCGCATTAAACGCCGCCGATGACAGCATGTGCACTTCATCGATCAGGTAAATTTTGTAACGGCCCTTGGCTGGCGCATAACGAACGTTGTCGCGCAATTGGCGCACATCTTCGACGCTGTTGTTGCTGGCGCCATCGATCTCGATCACGTCCAGGCTGTTGCCCCCGGCGATCTCCCGGCAATTATCGCAAACGCCGCAGGGCGTCACGGTCGGCCCTTGGATGCAGTTGAGCGACTTTGCCAAAATGCGTGCGGTCGATGTTTTGCCAACGCCGCGCGGACCGACAAAAAGGTACGCATGCGCCAGCCGGTTCTGCGCGACCGCATTTTTCAACGTGCGCGAGACATGCGGCTGCCCGACCAGATCATCGAAAGTCTGCGGCCGATATTTTCGGGCGAAAACTTCGTAGCTCACGCTATCAACCTAAACGGAAAAGTTGATGGTTGGTAGTTGATAGTTGATGGATCGGAAATGACATCGAAAAGCTTTGCCTCTCCCGTGCTCGTGCTCTTGCTCCTGCTCATAACCCACGCACAAGGTCGCGAGCCGCAAAAATCTCCGCCGGCGAGACCGACAACTGAGAGCAAGCAAATCCGTGCGCGGGATATCGGCATTCCATTTGAGGGCACGCCGGGGAAATCTAACGCGATTACCGACGTGGCTGGTGTCGAAGTTGGATATACGACGCTTATCAGTGGCGACGGTAAACTTGAGGTTGGCAAAGGCCCGGTGCGCACTGGCGTTACCGCGATCCTGCCGCGGGGGCATGATTCGCTAAATGATCCGGTTTATGCCGGCTTTTTCAGTTTAAATGGCAACGGTGAAATGACCGGCACAGCCTGGGTTGAGGAGAGTGGCTTTCTCGAAGGCCCGATCGTCATTACAAACACGCACAGTGTCGGCGTCGCGCGTGATGCCGTGATCGCGTGGCGGATCAAGCGCGGCGCAGCCGATAAGACTGGCTACTGGTGGAGCTTGCCCGTCGTGGCCGAAACGTGGGACGGCTGGCTTAACGACATTAATGGCTTTCACGTTAAGCCAGAGGATGTCTGGCACGCACTCGATACCGCGCACGGCGGCGCAATCGAAGAGGGGAGCGTCGGTGGGGGAACTGGAATGATTTGCTACGAGTTCAAAGGTGGAAACGGGACAGCCTCGCGCAAGATCGACATCCGCCCGGCAGCTGCGGGGAAAGACGCTCCGCCACGAAGTTTTGTCATCGGCGTGTTTCTACAAGCGAACTTCGGCCGCCGTCCGCAACTCACGATCGCAGGCGTACCGGTTGGCAAGGAAATTCCGGGCGAAGTTTACAAGGAAGAAAGCGGCTCGTGCATCGCCGTGGTCGCAACGGACGCGCCGCTGCTGCCAAATCAATTAAAACGACTCGCGCGCCGCGTGTCGCTCGGTCTCGCCCGGACGGGAACAATTTCGGGAAATGGCTCCGGTGATTTGTTCATCGCATTTTCAACTGCGAACCCGAACGTCGCGAATCCAGATCAGGTTACACATAATGTGCAAACAATTCCCAATGATCTCATGGACCCGCTTTTCGCTGGCGTTGTGCAAGCGACTGAAGAAGCCGTCGTGAATGCGTTGATCGACAACCATTCCATGACTGGTCGCGACAATCATCGCGTCGATGCCCTGCCGCACGATCGTGTGCGCGAAATTATGAAGCGCGTTCGCTGAACACCGTCGATGTCCGACGCGCGTGCAGACTGTTGAAGTTACGCGGATTGGGCGCGCCCGGGTAGCGCACGCGTCTCGCGTGTTGGTTTCGGCGTCGCGCCGAAACAGGCTTTGCTTTGAATCTCGTCGCTCGAGTAAAGTGCGAAGTCCAAAGAAAAGTTCGCGATCGCGAGGACGCGCTCGCCAGCACGCGTGTCAAGATATGAAAAGGCTTCGCTGCCCGCGGCGATATCACCGTGTTATTTCGTCGCTTGCTGCACCGCGGCCCTTTGCTCTCGACGGCTGGCAATGAGATTGCGAGTATCTGTGATGCGCGTTTCGGCGTGAATCCGTATGTCTGCCGAGGTTAAAAAAGAGATCCAGCTCGAGATCGCCCATATCTTGTTCATCGACATCGTTGGCTATTCGAAGCTTTCGAGTAACGACCAGCACGCGGCGGTTGAAGAACTAAACCAGATTGCTCGCGCGTCCGAGCAATCTCAACGAGCCGAAGCCACGGATCGCTTAATTAAAATTCCAACGGGCGATGGGATGGTGCTGGTCTTTTACACGAGTCCAGAAGCGCCTGCGCAATGCGCGGTAGAGATCAGCCGCGCGCTCAAGGAACATCCTCGCCTGCAACTTCGGATGGGAATCCACAGCGGACCAGTCAGCGGGGTTGTCGATGTAACCGAACGGGCCAATCTCACGGGCGCTGGAATCAACATGGCGCAACGGGTGATGGATTGCGGCGACGCCGGGCACATTCTTCTCTCCAAACACGTCGCCGAAGACCTCGAAGAATACGAAGGGTGGCGACCGCTACTGCACGACCTTGGTTCGTGCGAAGTGAAACATGGCGTGCGCGTCTCGGTTGTGAACCTCTATGACGATCAATTTGGCAATGCGAAGCTGCCGCGGAAATTCCAGACCGTGCAGAAGCGCCGGACGCGTCTGCGCTGGACGGCGACCGCTGCAGCGTTGCTGGCGCTCGCGGCAATTGTCGCCGGTATCGTAATGTTTTCCCGTAATCGCGTGCGATCAGTGCTGGCTGCGCCGGAAAAGAGCATCGCGGTGCTTCCATTCGAAAATCTCAGCCGCGATCCAGATAATGCCTACTTTGCCGAGGGCATTCAGGACGAGATTCTGACCCGCTTAGCCAAGATCGCCGATCTGAAGGTGATCTCGCGCACATCGACGCAGCATTACAAAAGCGCGCCGGAAAACCTGCCCGAGATCGGCAAGCAACTTGGGGTTGCGCACATCCTGGAAGGAAGCGTGCAGAAGAACGGCGATGCCGTGCGCGTGAATGTGCAGCTAATCAAAGCGGCCAATGATTCTCATCTTTGGGCCGATACCTTTGATCGCAAACTGACTGACATCTTTTCCGTCGAGAGTGAGGTGGCCAAAGCCATCGCCGAGCAGTTGCGCGCAAAACTCACTGGTCAGGAAGAGCAAGTCATCGCCGCCAAACCGACAGACAACCCTGAGGCTTACGATGTTTACCTGCGCGGGTTGGCTTATAACCTGAAAACCACCAACACAACCGCCAACTCCCTGGGCGCACAGAAATATCTGAAAGAAGCAGTAAGATTAGACCCGAAGTTTGCCCTTGCCTGGGCGCTGCTGTCATACGTGGACGCGCGCGGCTACCTCAACCAGGCTCTTCAACCAACAGTCGCCCTGCGTGAAGAGGCGCGGCAGGCAGCCGAAACCGCGCTGGGCCTTCAGCCCAATCTCGGCGAAGCCGTGTTGGCCAAGGGATATTACTACTACGCCTGCTTAAAGGATTACGACACCGCGGTGCGTTATTTTGAGGAAGCACGTCAGTTCCTGCCCAACAGCAGCCGGATTCCTGAACAGCTAGCCTATGTGACGCGGCGAAGAGGCCAGTGGGACCAGAGCGAGAGTTACTTCAACGAAGCCGAGCGGCTCGACC
>VBQC01000253.1 GCA_005887825.1 Verrucomicrobiota bacterium
GGGGCAAATCATTGGGTTGGTTTCAGCCATTTCCAACAATCTTAACGAAGCGGAACGTTCTCCCGGCTGTATCGCAGCGACACCAGACCCACATTACTTCCTTGAGGAATTCGTCAATCGAGGGAATAAAAGGCGGGCCGAACTGTGCCGTCGGTTGGGGCATTCATCTGAAAGCTTGGTTGCATCCGGATTCGTCGATTCGCCCCGGGACTTCTTACACAAAAGGATCGTGTAAGGATTCGGCACTCGTGCCGACGAATTGGCGTATGAATAATGGCCATTACGATTTCATCATTATCGGTTCAGGCGCGGGCGGCGGCACGCTGGCCTGGAAACTTGCGCCGAGCGGGAAGCGCATCCTCTTGATCGAGCGCGGGCCGTATGTGCCGCGCGAGAAAGAGAACTGGAATCCCCGCGCGGTGAACGTGGAAGGAAAATATAATACAAAAGAACAGTGGCGCGGCGCCGATGGCAGCGTCCTGCATCCGCACACGAATTACTATGTAGGCGGCAACACGAAATTCTATGGCGCAGCTCTTTTCCGCCTGCGCGAGCAAGATTTTGGCGAGATTAAGCATTACGGTGGCATTTCACCCGCGTGGCCGATTTCCTATGACGACATGGAGCCGTATTACTCGGCGGCCGAAGAGTTATATCACGTCCATGGCAAAGCCAGCGAAGATCCGACGGAGCCGCATCGGAGCAAACCTTTTCCCTACCCTGCTGTCAGCCACGAGCCGCGCATTCAGCAATTGAGCGACGATTTTGCGCGGCATGGTCTGAAACCATTTCATACCCCGCTCGGCGTCATGTTGAACGAAACCGATCGCCACAAGAGCCCATGCATTCGTTGCAACACTTGCGATGGATTCCCCTGCCTTGTGAATGCGAAGGCGGACGCGCAAATCTGCTGCGTCGATCCGGCGCTGGAATATCCGAACATCACGCTGATGACGGACACGAAAGTCACGCGCCTGGAGACAACTGCTTCCGGACGCGAAGTGACGAAGGTGCGCGTCGAGCGCAATGGTTCGATCGAAAGTTACGCGGCGGATATAGTAGTCGTTGCAGGCGGCGCGATCAATTCAGCCGCGATATTGTTGCGTTCGGCCAACGACAAACATCCGAACGGCCTGGCCAACAGTTCCGGTGTCGTTGGGCGGCATTACATGGGCCACGTGAACTCGGTGCTGATGGCGCTTTCGAAATGCCCGAACCCGACCGTCTTCCAAAAAACGCTTTCGGTGAACGATTTCTATTTCGCGACGAAGAAATGGGAGTACCCGATGGGCCACATCTCGTTCGTCGGAAAGCTCGACGGGGACACGCTAAAGGCTGGAGCGCCAAAAGTGGCGCCGAAGTGGACGCTCGATCTGATGGGCAAGCACTCGCTCGACTTCTGGCTCACTTCGGAAGATCTGCCCGACCCAAACAACCGGGTCACAATCAATCGCGACGGCGAAATCGTGCTGCAATACAAAGTGAATAACGAGGAAGGTCACAAACGGCTGACGAAAACGCTGGAAGCCCTCATGCAGGACCAAACAAAGTGCACAATCCACGGGCACGAATGCCACGAGGGCCTCTTCGCGCGCAATTTGTATCTGGGCCAGCGCATCCCACTCGCCGGCGTCGCGCACCAGAACGGTACGGTCCGCTTCGGCAACGATCCAAAAACGAGCGCGCTCGATCGCAACTGCAAAGCGCACGAGCTGGATAATCTCTACGTGGTCGATGCAAGCTTCTTTTGTTCCAGTGGCGCGGTCAATCCGGGCCTGACTATCATCGCGAACGCGCTGCGCGTCGGAGACCACTTGCTCGAACGCATGAACGTCCGCCGGCCAGAACCAGAAATGACGGCCGTTGCCTGATGGATCAAACGCTATCTCTGCAGGCACAGAGGTCACAAACGGTCCCGTAGCATGAGTAGAATTATCTTAAGACTCTTCACGCTCGTTCTCGCGTGCGTAGGGATCTCGTCCTGCAACTCGGCGAAATCCAATCAGGCGGAGTCGGCGCGAATCCGCGCCAAGCTTGATGCCATTCCTTTGGACGAAAAAGTACAGTTCACAAACGATGAATGGAAATACGTTCTAACGAGCTGGCAGTATTACGTGCTACGGAGAAAGGGGACGGAGGTGCCCTTTACCAATGCCTATTGGCATACGCACGAGAACGGAACCTACGTTTGCGCAGCATGCGGCAATCCGTTGTTCAGTTCCGAAGCGAAATACGATTCCGGTACTGGCTGGCCGAGTTTTTGGCAACCGATCGGAGGAGAAGCTGTTAAAGCAGCGAGCCACTCAAGCTTCGGCGGCGGCAGCGAGATCACCTGCGCCCGGTGCGGTTCGCACCTCGGGCATGTGTTCGACGATGGCCCCAAGCCAACCGGGCTTCGCTATTGTATGAATTCGGCGGCACTCAAGTTTGTGAAAGCACCAGCCAAGTAAGGTTGTCGATTCGTGAATGTCGAAGCGTGCTTGCATCAGTTCGATCGAGTAATATCCGAAATCCTTGCCAGACGAGCGGACGCATCTGGCGAGCGGGCGGTCCTCGTTGGCATCAGCGGGATAGATGCCAGTGGCAAAGGCTTTATCAGTGAAAAGATTGCGCAACGGTTGCAGGAGGCCGGCTGGCGTGTCGCTACGATTAATGCAGACGATTGGTTGAATCTCCCCGAGGTCTGCTTGAGTCGGCACAAACCGGCCGAGCATTTCTACGAGCATGCGATGCGCGTCGACGAAATGTTTAATCGGCTGATCGTCCCGCTAAAGGAGAAGCGTTCAATAAGCCTGTTGGCAGAATGCGCCGACGCGAAAACAACTGTTTATCGCAAGCATCTTTACGAGTTCCGCAACATCGACATCGTCTTGCTGGAGGGAATTTTCCTCTTCAAGCCGTCCTATCGAGATTATTTCGATGTAAAGGTCTGGATCGATTGTTCGTTTGCAACCGCATTGAAACGCGCGAGCATGCGGTGCCAGGAAGGATTACCGCCTGCCGAAACGGTCCGGGCTTTTACAGAAATCTACTTCCCCGCACAGGGACTTCACTTCGCGCGAGATAACCCGCGGGGATTTGCCGACGCTGTCCTCTCCAATGATCCTTCGATGTAGCTCATTGCAAAGAACAAACCAGCAGGCGGTTGCAATGTTTGCTCTTCACAGTTGCGCGCTTCCGAGTAGGATCGGCGGTATGTCTCAACCGGGAGGCACTGGCGGCCGAATCACGACGGATGCCGTTGAACACGCCGCATCGGTCGTGGTCAGCAGCGACCCGGAACGATGGGTGGATGAGCACGGGGACGTACTCTATCGATATGCGCTCGTCCGTGTCCGGAAATCTGAGATCGCACAAGACCTCGTCCAGGAAACATTCTTCGGTGCCTTACGCATGCGCGAGAAATTTCGCGGGGCATCCTCAGTACGAACCTGGCTCTGCGGTATCTTAAAAAACAAGGTCTGCGACTATTATCGCAAGCTCGGACGCGAGAGCTCCTTCACCGACTTGGAATTTCTCGACGATGAATGCGCCGAAAGATTTGTGCCGGAAGGTTACTGGGTTCACATGAACGGCCCAAAAGAATGGAAACCGGAGGCCGATGAAGTCATGCATCGCGACGAATTCTGGCAGACGATGCGTGACTGCCTTGCCAAGTTGCCGGAGCG
>VBQC01000254.1 GCA_005887825.1 Verrucomicrobiota bacterium
ACTGCCGGGTAGGGATTAACATTGGGAAATCGAAGGTTACGCCGCTGGAAGAAGCAACGGATGATTTCCTATACTCCTTCCGATTGCTTCGTGAGTTTGCCGATTACGTCGCGTTGAATGTCAGCTCGCCAAATACTCCCGGCTTACGTGAGCTCCAGCGACCAGCGGCGCTTTCCCAGTTGCTTCGGGCGATTCGCGATGAGAACCCAAGCGCCAAACCGCTGCTGGTCAAAATCTCTCCGGACCTGTTGGCCACCGAGCTGGAAGAGATCATCGCGACCTGTGAACAAAATAACGTTGCGGGAATTATCGCGACTAACACAACACTCGATCATTCATCAATTCCGCCGACCCTTAATCAGGAGGGCGGTTTGAGCGGGGCGCCGTTGCAGGAAAAATCGACCGCACTGGTACGCAGCATCGCTGCAAGATCGACAATTCCAGTCATCGCCTCCGGTGGAATTTCGGACGCGGAATCCGCTCGCAAAAAATTTGATGCGGGCGCGCAACTCCTTCAGGTTTACACTGGCTTCGTTTATCGCGGGCCGCGACTTCTACGGGAAATCATGGAATCTGTGTTGCAGGACACGAAATGAAACTGTCCCATAAACTCCTCAAATTTACCGAGCCGCTGACTTACCAACGTGGCTGGCGCAGAGCGCAACGCTCCATTTTTCGCGTCCCGCTTCGGCCCTTGCTGGCCAGCATCGATCAAGAACGTTTGCGCGAAATCCAGCAGCGTTATGCGAATTCGCAAGCGGGCTATGCCAAGTACGCGAATGTCGAGCCATGGTTGCGATTGAATCGGGAACGCGTGCAAGATTTGAAACTCCATCGCTCAATGCCTAAACGAGTGCTCGATCTCGGTTGCGGCGGGGGATTTTTCTTATTCATCCTAAAAAAACTTGGCCATTCTGTACTCGGTCTCGACGTTGGGCACATCGCTCTGTTTACCGAATTGCTCGCGCTTTTCGGTGTTCCACGTGTGCTTTGGAAGATTAGCGCGTTCGAGCCGTTGCCCGATTTCGGTCACGAGTTCGACTGGATCACTGCGTTCTCGGTCAATTTTAATCTCTACCACCCGTCAAAACGACGCTGGGGATCAGCGGAGTGGGATTTTTTCCTGCGTGACCTGCAGCGACACCTCGCCCCCGGCGGCAAAGTTTTTTTTGGTCTCAACCCCCTTTTCGATGGGGACTATTACACGCCCGAACTGCGCGATTTCTTCCTGAGCCGAGGCGCAACCGTCGAACGCGAACGAATTTCTTTTAAAAATGGGCTGCGTTTGTAAGTCATGGCCCGCACCGTTGCGCTTAAGCGTTGTAGCGGCGGTGTGTCGCTGTCTCTCCCCGGAGCGCGTCGATTCAGTGAGGTCGACCACCACTCGAGTTAATCCTCTTCCCTCGGAAGCGAGCGGGAACTTGACTGCTTAAAGCAGTCAAGTCTCGCAGGCGATTTGCTTCTCCGTGTTTATAAGATGATTTCTACGGAGTTAGTGACGGTTCCGGCGTAGATTCGTGCGGCCAGCGTTCGTGATGCGAGCGGCGATGTCGCTCTTCGATTTGTTTCAATTTTTGGCGCTGTTCGTCCGTGAGGTTTACAGCCATTTGCTGGTGCGCCTCGTTCATGATCTCGTGGACACGCCGGCCAGTATCGCGCCGCACTTGCCGGAGTTGTGCGGCCGTTTTATCGATTATTGGTGATATTTTGGCGACCTGTTCTGGCGTCAAATGCAGCTCAGTGCGGAGCCGGTCTCGCATTCTTGTGGCCATCACACCGGGCTGATGAAACTCAAAGAAAAGATGCCGCGCATGGACCCCACCAAGAAAAGCACCCGTCATTCCACCAGCGATGAAGACGAGTATGAAGCCGGCAATTAATTTCCACTGCAATGCGCGGTTCATGGTGAAAATTCATCCTGAATCGCCGAATCTGCGATGGCGAATTCATTTGTGAGGGATTCTCCAATTTCCCGGCTTTGGCTGGCTTCGCGGACCGCCGCAATCGTCGACACAACGATTACAGCCGCCGAGAGCAAGGCGATCCGGCTAAGCAGAGGCGTCAAGCCGTTGGGCCTGTGCGCACTTGCGCGCCAAAGCGCGACCACTCGCGTATCGAATCCAAACGGCATCGCGACCGGAACCTCTTCGGGTGCCTGCGCGGCCGATCGCAGCAACCGATCGATTTCGTGATCTTTCATAACTTCTCTCTTGCCGAAATTTTGGCTAGCTGACCTTTCATTTTTTGTCGCGCTCGAAACGCCCGCACTTTAATGAGCGTTGCGCTCCAGCCGGTGATTTTACGAATCTCTTCAACGGAGCGCCCTTGCAAATATAGCAAATCGATCGCCAGCCGCTCGACCGGTTTGAGCGCGGCCAGAAGATGTTCGACCAGTTGACGTGAAGCAAAGCGCTGGTCCGGAGCGAGCTCGTCGGAGGAGGTCGCGAGGTTCTCCACGACAGCCTGCTCCTCTTCGCTCAAATCGGCGTGGCGAAGTTCAGGCCGCACTCTCTCCGACTCGATTTGGTTGAGGCAAGTATTGACCGCAATGCGCGAGACCCAGTGCTCCAGCGGCACCTTGCCGGAAAATTGAGATAATTTTTGAAAAACCTTGATGAAAATCATTTGGCAAAGATCCTCCTCCGCCGTTCGGCGCGGATGGTGCGCGCGGACCACTTTGACCACGAGCGGGTATAGCCGCCGAACCAATGCGCGAGCCGCCTCATCATCATGCTGAAGCGCAGCGTCAACCAGCGCGCTTGCATCAGAATCATCCATGTAGTCGAGAGCGCATCCACACCACTAGCAATGACCGGCAGGAGCGCGTTGCGGTTACAATTTTGCCATAAGGAGCGGCGGTTTCCCAGCCGCCGAGTCTATTTGGTCTCCTACGCACCAAAGCGGGTGCGCCGGAAACGCGAAATCACTTTTCCCTGGCAGTTGAAAAACTTGTAACCGCCCAGATCGCCTGTCGGTCATTAGCTACAGAAGCGCAAAAAGCGCGCAGCAAAACAACAAACTGAAACAAAAACTATGAAACGAAACGTATTAACGCTTGTGGCCGCCGGTGCGATCGCGCTTGGTGGCTTTGTGGTAGTGCAAGCACAACCCGGTCCGGGCGGCGGTGGCCACTGGCATGGACATGGCTTTGGCCTCCAGGGAATAACCGAGAAGTTGAACCTGACGTCCGACCAACAGACCAAGGTTCAGCCGATTATCGATGGGGCCAAGCCGCAAATCGCCGCCATTCATCAGGAGGCGATGCAGAAAATGAAAACGGTAATGGACAGCACGATATCGCAGATTCGGCCGCTGCTCACACCTGATCAGCAGAAGAAGCTCGACGACATTCAGAAGGCCCATCAAGACATGATGAACGCCCACAAAGAGCTTCACGACGCAACACAGGAATAATTCCGGTTGTTCGGAGCGGTGGGGGACGGC
>VBQC01000255.1 GCA_005887825.1 Verrucomicrobiota bacterium
CACCGTCGCTAGACAGACCGAAATCACTCGAACCGCGAAACGCCTGCTGCCCAAATGCGAGCCGATGGCGCCGCCGATAATCGCAGCCGCTGAAAGAATCAGGCCTAGCGAGGGGATGGAATGAACCTTTGTAAAGTAACCAACCAAACCGGCGATCGAGTTTACCCAAATGAACAGCGCTGAGACGGCAGCAGCTTGCCGGATATGCGCCCACTGGCAAAACAACAGAAGCGGCGTGAGAAATATTCCGCCGCCGGTTCCGGTCAGGCCCGCAAGAAATCCGAGCCCTGCTCCGACGCTTATCGCCATCGGCCGCGATGGAGTGAACGTTTGCCGCGGATCAGTCCGCCGAAAGAGAAGTCGCCCGGCGGAGAAAACCAGCACAATGCCGATCAAGATTCTCAGAACCGCTGCGGACGGCTGCAAATAGCCGCCCACATATGCGGCCGGAATGGAAAGCAACGCAAATGGCCAAAATAATTTCCAAGAGAAATAACCGGCACGCCAAAATTGAAATGCGCCAATGGACGCAACCAAAATGTTAAGCACAAGCGCAGTCGGACGGATAACGGCCGGCGCAAGTCCGAAAAGTGTCATCGTCGCGATGTACCCCGATGCACCGGCGTGACCCACCGACGAATAAAGAAACGCGATCAGACCGATTGCGAGAAACAGAAATACTAGATGCGCAGTGTCCATGTTTTGTCATGTCGAGCGGAGTCGAGACATCTCTAATTTGTATTAGAGCGCCGGCTCGCCCGTTTAAAATGTCCAGAGATTCCTCGACTGCGCTCGGAATGACAAGAATGGTTAGTATGGAGCTGTAATTAGGCCGCGGTCATCTCATGACAAGTCACTTCCGCTTTGGATTTCTCGCGCTAACGTGGTTGGTGACATCTAGCGACACGTTTGCCGAGCACACGCCTGTGCGTTCCGAGCATACGAACCGGCTCGCGCATGAGAAATCGCCTTACCTTCTCCAGCACGCACATAACCCAGTCGATTGGTATCCGTGGGGCGAGGAAGCGTTCGCCAAAGCGCATCGTGAAAATAAACCGATCTTTCTGTCGGTTGGTTATTCCACCTGTCACTGGTGTCACGTCATGGCGCACGAATCGTTCGAAAACGAAGAAGTGGCCGCAATCATGAATCGCGAGTTCGTCAACATCAAGGTGGACCGGGAAGAGCGCCCCGACGTTGATCGCGTCTACATGACTTTTGTGCAGGCTACGACTGGCGGTGGCGGCTGGCCCATGAGCGTTTGGTTGACGCCTGATCTGAAGCCGTTTGTTGGCGGAACCTATTTTCCCCCGCAAGACCGATACGGCCAACCCGGGTTCAAAAAAGTCCTGGAACGGATCGCAACGGCTTGGAAAGAAAATCACGACAATATTGTCGAGCAGGGCGGCAAAATCGTTGCGGCACTGCAAGAGTCGCAATCGGCGGCACCGACCCAAGGCGAAATCGACGCTGCAACGTTAGAGGCCGCTTACCGGCAGATTGACCGCAGTTATGACCCAAAGGAAGGCGGGTTTGGTAATGCGCCGAAATTTCCGCGCCCAGTGACGCTCAATTTCTTGACGCGATCTTACGCACGCGATCCCAAGAGCGAATCCGGCAAACACGCGCTGGAAATGGCTTTGTTCACGCTGCGCAAAATGGCCGCCGGCGGAATGCACGATCATATCGGCGGCGGCTTTCATCGTTACTCGGTCGATCGTTACTGGCACGTGCCGCACTTCGAGAAAATGCTTTACGATCAGGCCCAACTTGCCGTCGCCTATCTCGACGCGTTCCAAATCACGAGGGACACGCAATACGAAGCGATTGCACGCGACACTCTTGATTACGTCGCCCGCGACATGACATCGAAGGAAGGCGGCTTTTTCTCCGCCGAAGATGCCGACAGCCCAGTTGTAGCCGGGATCGGCGATCCCGGTCACGGGAAGACCGCTGAAGGCGCGTTCTATATCTGGACGAAAAAAGAGATCGATGCGGCGCTGGGTGATGCTGCAGAGATTTTTGATTTTCATTACGGCGTTCAAGCGCACGGCAACGCACCAGAAGGAAGCGATCCGCATGATGAATTCCGCGGCAAAAATATTTTGATCGAACGTCACACGATCGCAGAGACGGCAGAACACTTTCGGAAAACCAAAGAGGAAATTGCGAAAGCGCTCGCGCAGGGTCGCGAAAAATTGTTTGCCATTCGCGCTCAACGACCGCGACCGCATCTCGATGACAAAATAATCGCGGCTTGGAATGGTCTGATGATCTCCGCCTACTCTCGCGCCGCGCAAGCGCTGGATGACCCGCCCTACTTGGAAATTGCAACGCGCGCGGCGAAATTTCTTCAGGCAAACTTGTATGATTCATCGCGCAAGATTTTGTATCGTAATTACCGAGAGGGTCGGAGCGACATCGGAGGGTTCGCCGACGATTACGCCTTCGTTATCCAAGCCCTTCTCGATCTTTACGAAGCTTCATTCGACATTGAGTGGCTAAAGTTTGCGATGGAGCTGCAGGAGACGCAGGACCGGTTGTTTTTCGACGAGAAAAACGGCGGCTACTTCAGCACGAGCGGTAAAGACGAAAGCGTGTTCCTCCGCATGAAAGACGATAACGACGGCGCCGAGCCAGCGGCCAGTTCTGTCGCAGCGCTGAATCTTCTGCGATTGTCGCAATTTCGTGATGACAAACAGATGGCGCAGCGTGCGAGGAAAACGATTGATGCATTTGCAACCACGCTGTCACATTTCCCAAGCGCCATGCCACAAATGCTGCTGGCGCTGGACTATTCGTTGAGCAAGCCGCGACAGATCGTGATTGCTGGGAAGAAGGATGTGCCGGAAACGAAAGTGCTACTGCGAGAGGTGCATCGCCATTTTCTGTCAAGGACAATCCTGTTTCTCGCAGATGGCGGTGAAGGTCAAAAATATTTCGGCGAGAAAAATGAAGCCATCCGTGCCATGTCGCTGGTGAACGGCAAACCGGCCGTTTACGTGTGCGAAAATTTCACCTGCAAAGCGCCGGTGACCGAGCCGACGGCACTCCGCGACTTATTGTCGAGGTAGGGGCGATTGACCCCAATCGCCCGCAGGCGGCTCGGGTGAACCGCCCCTACCCGCTGCCGGGTTTTACTGCCGGAATTTTGGCAAGATCGGATGGGAGATTGTCTGCGGAAAAGGTTTTAACATTCATTTGGATTAAGCTCACAAACGGGCAACCAAAGTCCGGTTTTGCGTCGCCGCTGCGATCTACAATTACACCAACAGCTGAGACGGTGCCGCCATGGCCGCGAACAATGTCGATTGTTTCCTGCACGCGGCCACCACGAGTGACGACGTCTTCTACCACGACGAATTTCTCGTTAGGCGAAATTTGGAAAGCACGGCGCAAGGCGAGCTTGCCATCTTCTTTTTCGACAAAGATGTGACGTTTGCCTAACGACCGTCCGACTTCCTGACCGACAATGATTCCGCCAAGGGCAGGGGAGATGACTGCGTCGCAATCGAACTCGCGCAATTTATCGGCGAGCCATTTGCAAACTTTTGCAGCGATTTCCGTATGCTGAAGTAGCAGTGCGCATTGGAAATATTCCCGGCTATGCCAGCCGGAACGCAAGATGAAATGGCCGTCCAGCAGCGCGCCTGTCTTGCGGAAAAGAGACAGAAGATCTTCGCTCA
>VBQC01000256.1 GCA_005887825.1 Verrucomicrobiota bacterium
TCGACAAAAACTTCATCACGCTGACGTGAGATAACGATCGGCTTGGGATGCAGGACCTGTTTATTTTCGCCGAGCTGCCTCACGAACTCTTCGATGCCGTGTTTGTAAAAAAATGTCTCCTTCTTCGCCGGGTCGGCACGCTCGTCCGTTAGCGTGATCTCCAGGCCAGGATTGAGAAATGCCAGCTCACGCAAACGCGCAGCCAAGCGTTCGAACCTAAACTCCGTCGTAATTGTGAAGATCGTCGGATCGGGCAAAAAAGTGATGAGTGTACCGGTGGTCTTTTTGTTTTTGACCTCGCCAATGACAGTCAGTTTGTCGGTCGTTTTCCCTTTGGCGAAAGCCTTTTATTTTTGACCTCACCGATGACAGTGAGTTTGTCGGTGGTTTTGCCCTTGGCGAAGGCCATGTGATAAACCTTCCCATCGCGGGATACTTCCGCCTTGAACCATTCGGAAAGAGCGTTCGTGCATTTCGCGCCCACACCATGCAAACCACCGGAATATTTGTACGCGCCTTGTCCAAATTTTCCGCCGGCATGCAAATTTGTCAGCACCAGCTCGACCGCAGGCATTTTCCATTTGGGATGGATATCGGTCGGGATTCCCCGACCATTGTCACGTACCGAAATGGATCCATCGACATGAATGGTTACTTCTATCTTCGTGCAAAATCCCGCGAGGTGTTCGTCGATCGAATTGTCGACGACTTCGTAAACCAAATGATGCAGCCCCCGCTCATCCGGATCTCCGATGAACATTCCGGGCCGTTTCCGGACTGCTTCGAGGCCTTCCAACTTGTCAATTTGCGCCGCATCATATTTTTGGGTGGCGGCGATTCCGGTCGAGCTGCGAGATACTTTTTCGACCGGAATTTCTTCTTGAACTTGCGGCATAGAAGTAGGGCCATGCGACCCACAAAAAAGACCATAGCCGGAAACGGCTTGGAAACAACTAATAATCTCGTGGTTGTCAGCAGGTTATTTCCCCTACAGCTTGGAGGCGCGTCCTAGCCAAAGCCCACGATATTGTGGTTCAGCAGCCGAGCTTTGTTTGCCCGTTTTTGGCGTCTTGACCTAGCTGTTTCAGGCTTCGAAAATAGAACCTTTTTATGCGCCTCCAAACGCTTTCGGAAGCACGCTGGATTTTGGCGTTTTTTGCACTCCTTGCCGTTGCCGCTGTGTTCCTCTCCGTGTGGTTATCGTTGCTGTTTGTATTGCTGTTTTTTTGCACTGTCGCGTTCTTCCGGGACCCCGAGCGCGCGGTGCCGGCAGATCCAAATCTAATCGTGGCCGCTGCCGATGGCACCGTGATGGACATTGTCGAAACGGATGAAAATCAGGTCCTCAAAACGAAGACCCGCCGTGTCGGAATCTTTTTGTCGATCTTCGACGTTCATACGAATCGCGTGCCGATCGATGGCAGAGTCATTTACCGCCAGCACCAAGAGGGACTTTGTCTCGATGCGCGCCGCCCGGACTGTTCCGAGAAGAACGAATCGATGACATGGGCCTTCGAGAATCCGCGCGTCACGGTTGTGGTGCGCCAGATCACCGGGGCCATTGCCAGACGCATCGTAGCTTGGTCGCAAATCGGAGACGAATTGAAAAAAGGCGAGCGGTTCGGAATGATTCGCTTCGGCTCGCGAACGGAATTATATTTGCCGCTCAACGCTGAAGTTCTTGTGAAAGTAGGCGATCACGTCCTCGGTGGATCGACAATCATCGCGCGACTGCCTGATTAATGAACGAACAGCCATCCAAAATCTATCTCCTGCCCAATCTAATGACGGCGGGAAATCTGTTTTGCGGATTCACGGCCACGCTCAAAATTCTCGAGGGCGCGCTGCTGCAAAGCACCAACGCAGATCTCGCGGCCGATCGCTTCCACGAGGCGATCTGGTTTGTTCTCGGTGCGTTCGTTTTTGATTTTTTGGACGGACGTCTCGCTCGGCTCGGCGGACACGAAAGTGCGTTTGGTCGCGAGTTCGATTCGCTCGCGGACATTGTTTCCTTCGGGCTTGCCCCGGCGTTGATGGTTTACCGCGTCGTGTTGCAGGAGTTTCCGCGCGCCTGCTGGATTATCGCATTCATTTACCTGGCTTGCGGCGCGCTGCGCCTGGCCCGTTTCAATTCCGACGAGAAACATGACGCAGCCAGTCATCAAAATACGTTCACGGGTTTTCCCATTCCGGCTGCGGCGGGTCTGATTGCATCGATCACGTTATTCCTTCTTTGGCTTGCCGAAGGCGAACATCACCTCGGCAACTGGCGCTTCGTTCTACCGCCGTTGCTGCTCTTTCTTTCCTTCATGATGTTCAGCCGGTTTCAATATCCGAGCTTTAAGGCCGTGAATTGGAAGACGAAGAAATCCATCCCGCGGTTTCTAGCTATTATTCTTATTCTCATTTTCACAGTGATGAATTACGAGTGGATGCCAGCGGTACTGTTCCTTTCCTATTTGCTCTACGGAGTGCTCCGACCCTGGCTGTCGCGCGAATGGCGACGCGAAATCGAAGAAGAAATCGGCGAAGAACCATCTGCGGAATCGGCCGAACAAACACGGTAGGATCGATTAACCCGCGAATCACGCGAATGGTAGGATTCGCGCTAATTCGCGTGATTCGCAGGCTCACTGGTTTAACTGCGGTAGAATTTGCGCATCGCAACTGGACGGACCGGAGTTGCGATGCGCAGATCAGGCGTACGACCTCTAGTGCTTCGTCGAGCCGACACTTGAAATGACGCCTTGCCAGGGGAGAACAAAGGACGGCGGATTTGTTGTGAAGTCGATTTGCCCGCCCAGCTCAAAATGGCCGGTGGCGTCGGCGAAGCGACCTGTACCGCCTGTCACCTCCGCGGTTTCATAATTGTCGTACACTCCGTCCATGTCCGGGTCCGTCAGGTAGCCGTCGAAAGTGCCCTCGATTATGTCGCCGTTGGCCGCAAACCAGTGAAACATGCCAGTGTAGGTAATATTTGGAGGGTCCTCGCAGAAGTTCGGGTAGAATTCGGCCGTGCCGGTGAAGGCTCCCAATTGATTCGCGTTTCCGAAGTTGACTACGTGTGCGTGAACGGTGCACTGGTCCACAGCCTCCTGACTCTCAACGTATCCCGAAACAGTGCCATTAAACGGCACCATCTCGCTGGCTACCGCGGGAGTGGTTGCGGAGATAAACACTGCCGCAAAGCAGGAGAGGAGCAGTGCGGTTGCAAACCGCACAAGTGCGAACAGACGATTTTGATTAAACCAGTGAGTTTTCATACACATCACTAAAGGAACTGGCGTCCAAAGTTCCGGAATTTTTTTGGGATGTATTAGAACTCGTCTCAAAAATTCGGAGCGCTGTAGCCACGGGGCTGTGCGCCGTCCGAGACACGCCGCTCCAGACTGAGTAAACAACGTTCATGAGATGCGTTCCACGTAGTCGCGGTTAGCGGTGAGCGACAGCGTAATGTTTTGTTTTGCGAACGCTTCCCAAACACAAAGCCGCCACGCAGTAAAGCGTGACGGCTGATTGCTAGTCGCGTCTTTTACTTGGCCGACTTACGGGGCAAACACGATCTGTCCGGTATAAGTGCCCGCTCCCGCGATGGGACAGTCCTCGGTGCCAGGAACCAAGTCACCCACAGCCGTTCCCTGCGTATATATACCAGCGAGCCCTTCAGTCCCTTGTGTGCCGGTAAAATTCAAGGTTTCGTGACCGGTGACAGCGTTGCCTATACCGTTGT
>VBQC01000257.1 GCA_005887825.1 Verrucomicrobiota bacterium
CGGAGGACGCAGTTCGTGATTTATTGAGACAAAGCCGGGAAAAACTTTTCGCGATCCGCAACAAGCGGCCGCGACCGCATCTCGATGATAAAATCCTCGCTGCATGGAACGGGCTGATGATCTCGGCTTACGCGCGCGCGGCCCAGGTTCTCGGCGAACCGCATTACCTGGAGATCGGGGCGCGAGCGGCGAATTTCATTCGCAAACAGCTTTGGGATGCTTCCCGCAGAATTTTGTATCGCAATTACCGCGAAGGCCGCAGCGATATCGAAGGGTTTGCTGACGATTACGCGTTCGTCATCCAGGGACTTCTCGATCTTTATGAAGCTTCATTCGATATCGAGTGGCTGAAGCTTGCCGTGGAGCTACAGGAGACGCAGGACCGCCTGTTCTTTGATGAGAAGCAGGGCGGCTACTTCAGCACGAACGGCAAAGACAAAAGCGTTGTCCTTCGCATGAAAGACGACAACGACAGCGCAGAGCCGGCTGCGAGTTCCGTCGCCGCGCTCAATCTATTGCGGTTATCGCAATTTCGCGATGATCCGGCGGCTGCCGGAGCAGAGCGCGCGAGAGAGACGATCGATGCATTTGCGGCAACCCTTTCGCATTTCCCCAGCGCCATGCCCCAAATGCTGGTCGCGATCGACTACTCGTTAAGTAAGCCGCGACAAATCGTGATCGCCGGGAAGAAGGATTCGCCGGAAACGAAGGCGATTCTCAAAGAAGTGCATCGATATTTTCTACCCGACACAATCCTACTTCTGGCAGATGGCGCCGAAGGTCAGAAATATCTCGGCGAGAAAAACGAAGCGATTCGAGCGATGTCGATGGTCGACGGCAAACCAGCCGCTTACGTTTGCGAGAATTTTACCTGCAAAGCGCCTGTCACGGATCCGAAGGCACTATCCGAATTACTCACGAGATAACCGGCCAACATTCAAAGTTTGCTGTGATTGTCATGCGTTCCGATCCAGGTTCAGCTAACGTTCGTTGCTTGTCCGCCCCGTCCAAAATTCATACCCATTCTGCGTTGCATATGCGACAAAAGATTGCCTGCAGGGCGCCCCTTGGCGCTTTAAGCGATGTTCAGCCGACAACAAATCGCAAACGCCTATTTGCTGCCCGGCTTGATGGCGGGGATTGTGGCGAGATCGGGCGGGAGATTGTCCGCGGCAAAGTTCTCAACTTTTATTTCGACCAGGCTGATGAACGGGCAACCGAAATTTGGTTTCACTTTTTCGCTTCGATCGACAATCACGCCGACTGCGGAAACGATACCGCCGTTGGCGCGAACGATATCGATTGTTTCCTGAACGCGGCCGCCGCGGGTGACGACGTCTTCGATGACGATGAATTTTTCATTCGGCGCGATTTGAAAGCCGCGGCGCAAGACAAGTTTGCCATCCTCTTTTTCGACAAAGATGTGGCGTTTGCCCAGCTCGCAGCCGACTTCCTGGCCGACAATAATTCCGCCGAGGGCAGGGGAGATGACCGCGTCGCAATCAAATTCGCGCAGTTTATCGGCGAGCCATCCACAAACTCTTGCAGCAATATCGGTATGCTGAAGGAGTATCGCGCATTGGAAATATTGCCGGCTGTGCAAGCCGGACCGCAGGACGAAGTGTCCATCGAGCAGCGCGCCGGTTTTGCGGAACAATGTTAGGAGACCGTCCTTTGTTGGAGCAGAACCGGCAGGCGAGACGCGCGCCGGCCTCACAGGCAAGATGCCTGTGCTACGAGGCTTAGCCGGATGTGTCATACGCCGTTTGCTCAGTCGATCCACCCTCATTCGCGACGGCAATAACTTCGATTTCCACATTCGCTCCCTTCGGCAGCGCGGAGACCTGGACGGTGGAACGCGCCGGCGGCTGTTGTTTGAAATACGAGCCATAAATTTCGTTCACCGTTTGAAAATCGCCTAGATCGGTGAGGAAGATTGTTGTTTTGACAACGTCTTCGAAAGTTGCGCCTTCAGCCCTTAGAACGGCTGCGATGTTATTGAGCACGCGTCGTGTTTGTGCACCGATGTCGCCGGAAACAATTTGGCCCGATTTGGGGTCGAGCGGGATCTGGCCGCTGCAAAACAGTAACCTTCCGCTGCGCACGGCTTGCGAGTACGGTCCAATCGCTGCCGGGGCCTCGCTGGTGGAAATGATCTTTTTCATGCGGGCGATTGTAGCCAACGTAGAGCAAGCTTCCAGCAGCTTCCAGCTTGCTATTTCGCGGCCAAGCCGGAGGCCCGTGCTACCATCGGAATGACAAATGACGGAATCTCGTCGATATTGGACGCGAAATGGTTGGGTGGATTTTAAAGAAAATTCTGGGATCGAAAAATCAGCGCGAACTTAAGCGCCAGATGCCGATCGTGCACCGTATCAACGAGTTCGATGAACAATTCAAGGGCTTGTCGGATGAAGCTTTGCGCGCGAAAACGGCTGCCTGGAAAGAGGAGTTCGCGAAAATTCCGGAGCTGCAAGATCAGTGGAACCGACTGAACGAAATTCTGCCGGAAGCATTCGCGGTAGTGAAAAATGCGGCGCGCCGGCTGAAAGATCGGCAGCACACTTTTACGGTGTGCGATCAGCCGATGACGTGGGACATGGTGCACTTCGATGTGCAGTTGCTCGGCGGAGTCGTGTTGCATCGCGGGCGGATCGCAGAAATGGCGACCGGTGAAGGTAAAACCCTGGTGGCGACTTTGCCGCTTTATCTCAACGCGCTCACCGGGCGTGGCGCGCATCTTGTCACGGTAAACGATTACCTCGCTCGACGTGACGCGGAATGGATGGGGCAACTCTACGATTTCCTTGGGCTCACTGTTGGCTGCATTCAACATGATCAAGAGCCGGATATTCGTCGCGAACAGTATGCGATGGACATCACTTACGGAACGAACAGCGAGTTTGGCTTCGATTATCTGCGCGATAACGGGATGGCGACGACGCGCGAACAGCAGGTCCAGCGGGGTTATCATTACGCCATTGTCGATGAAGTCGATTCCATCCTGATTGATGAAGCGCGCACTCCGCTCATCATTAGCGGTCCAGCGACTATTTCCACCCATCAGTACGACAAATGGAAACCGCTCATCGAGCAGTTGGTCCGGAAGCAAACGATGCTGTGTAATCGAATCGCGAGCGAAGCGGTAGAACTATTCGACCGCCTTGATCCCGAGAAGACTCCAACATTCACACCAAATG
>VBQC01000262.1 GCA_005887825.1 Verrucomicrobiota bacterium
AGAAAGCGGAAAAAGCCGCACGTGACCCAAAATCCCACGCATGATCCCTGGTATTAACACGCAGCACCCGGAAGCCATTACGCTCTGCCATGGCTGCGTACTCGTCTGCTGTCAGGTGCAGATAAGGATCGTGAAAATCCCGGAAGTAAGCGCTCCATTTCGACGTTCGACGTGTCTCTTCCACGACATTTTCCAAACTCTTGCGCGCACCTGCCGCAACAAGCCGAATCTGCGCTTTGCCACCGGCAATCAAGGCGGAGTGGATGGAACTAAGAGCCGCATCCTGCTCTGAAATCCAGTGCAGCGCATTAAAAGAAACCACGAGATCGAACTCGTCTTGGAAGGGCAGGCAACGAGCGTCAGCCACCTCAAATCGAAGGTTGGGCCGCGTTGCCGGGCCGAAGTGGCTCTGAGCGAACCTAATCATGTCACGTGACGGATCGACCCCGATTACCGAACCTCGCGGGGCGCGAGAGGCGATTTCCGCGGTGATCTTTCCATCGCCGCATCCGACATCAAGGATTCGCTCCGAGCCCTTGAGATCGAGCAGAGCGAGTACTTCCTGAGCCATCGCTTCCTGCAGCGACGAGCGGCGATAGTACTCGGCGGCATCCCATTCTGTCATGTGCGGTAACGAGGAATGCCGCACCTTATTCCGCCTCCCGCTCCGCTTCAACGATTCAACGGTTCACGTCACCGAAGGTTACATGTTAAATGCTCTGCTCAGCCTGCCTAAAGCTTGCTCGCCGTGGCGAGTGGCCGGCGAATAATTTCGGAGTTTAGATGCGACCTCGCATTTCCAAGCACAGACTTGCACCCATCGAGACGAGTTGTTGGTGCGGCGGATGCGGATCATATTGACGAAGTCATGAAGGATTCAGTCGTTAGAGGATGCCTGCTGCAGCTTCTCTATGAACGTCGAAGCGAAGGTTCCATTCCGTTCGGCCATGCGGAGCAGGCCGTCCCGCCGCCAGGAGGTATAAGTCGCCGTGACTGGCTCCGTGCCGTGGCCCAGCTTTCAGAGTATCGCCTCATCGACTGGACCCCTCTTGAAGATCAGAGCGGGATGGGGTTGCTGTCCGGCTTTGCTAAGATAAACGACTTCGGAGTCAAAGTGCTCGAAGCTGGCGTCGCGTCCCCGATCCGGATCTCTATCGATGAGAGCCGACAAACCACCGTTCCTCGGCAGGAACAAGCGCCGATCGCAGCGAGCACTCCGCAGCAGCAGGCGATTACGAAGGCACTTGAGAAAGTGATCACCGCGATCAATCAAGCCGATGTGTCGGAGAAAGAGAAAAACGAAGCGAAATCTTTGTTGCGAAAACTGCTGGGGAGCAAAGCAGCGGGCAATGTGTTAGGCGCGGGCGCGCAATCCCTCGCGGCAAAGTATTTCGCGGAATAGAGTAGGTATATCGATTTCAAACACCGCTCCCTTCTCGGCTTGTGTAAGTGTCAAATATTTGAGGGCGTGTTGCCCAAAGCATGTTTTAATTGGGAGGATCAAGGTTCGTTAGGCGATTTCGAGCAGGAAGACTTCGGTTGATTAAGGCGAGTAGTCAGTAAGCAAAATCGGGTTGCAGTCTCGCCACACGTTTGCGCGCGCAACACACAACCCGCACACACTCGGGCGGGGGCCTTGTATTCGATCGTGCGACGAATGGGATGCATGCGGCGCGGCTTGAGTGTTTGGCCTGCCGGACAGAGGTAAATGTCGCGCCCCGGATCATAAGTAAAGACTTCATCGCCGAAGATGTTTTGCTCGCGAGCCGCCCGGGCTTTGAAAAGCGTATCTCCCATATGCGTTGTCATCCCGCGCTGCTGACAGGCCACGTAATTCTCAGTCGTCCCATACTTGGCATCAGCAATGACGATTTGCGCCTGGCAACGCGTATTGCTCTCGTGCTGATCGAGCAACTCCAGCAATTTTTTGTTTTCCGCGATCGATCCAGGCGTCGTCTCAGTGGCGGTGATCACGCCCTTCTGATCATCAATCACCCGATGGTGTTTGTAGCGCGGACGCGAGTCGCCGCCACCTTGGCGCACTAACGCCGCATCCGGGTCGCTCTGGCTCATCATGCGATCATTGACCGCCTGGTAATTCTCCGGTGTGCTTGTCTCTTCCAATTTACTTTCGGTCGCTTGATAGGCCCGTTTCAATGCCGCAATCAACGGTGGCGCGCCTTTGATGACCGATTCTTTGGCCGCATCGGCATCGATCAAGCTCGCATCCACATGCAATTTCTGCCCATCGACTAGCCCCGCCTCCACGCACTGCGCCACCGTGCGCACAAACAAGCTCTCAAAGACCTCCTTGCCCAACGCGCTCGCGCTTTACTGAGCACGCTGTGATCGGGGATCTTTTCGTCCAGTCCGTAGTCCAAAAACCAGAGGTAATCGAGCCGCTCGCCAATCACCTCCATCAGTTCTCGCTCGCTCTTGATGTCATCAAAGAAGAGCAGGAACATCATCTTCAAGATCACCTCGGGCGCGACCGACTCGTTCCCGTTTTTCCCGTAGCAGTGCGCCACTGCCTCGCGCACAAAACCAAAATCGATTGCCGCTTTCACTTTGCGCAGCGGATGATTGCTTCGTACCCGCTTCTCCAAGTTGACCGCGTAGTTGAATAACTGCGCTTCACTCTTCTGTTGTCCCATCATGGGACAAGAGTCTTAGCAAATCTCCGCCGGCTTGGGTACTGTTTTATTTGAGAGGCTCTATTTGGGCAACACGCCCTAAACATTTGACATTCATTTCTTCGACTTGGGTTTTGTGATCTTTACATTCTCGATGATTGCTGCGCCAGTAGTCTAACCTAGCGTTGGACGCTACAGACAGCACCGATGAACTGGTTTTGTAAATCGACTTTGGTTTTGCCTCGGTACCGAGGTGTTTTTAAGCGACGGGAACGACGGTAGCCGCTTCGACGGAAGGCGTCTGGGCTTTGTCGGTGATGAGTTTGCGCAGGAACGGAATCAGCACGACGAGCGCGATACCGACCGCGAGGCTGCCGGCGCCAAGCTCCGCGAAGAGCTTCGCGTACCCGGCGTTGGTGGCGACCGCGGTGGTGCCGGTCGGCTCGGGGATCATTCCCGAGAAGTCGCCTGCAAACAATGATGCGAGGCCGGTCACGAGCATCCAGCTGCCCATCATCACGCCTTGATACTGCCTCGGTGCGAGCTTGCCTATCATCGCGTAGCCGATCGGCATGATGAGCAGTTCACCAATGCTCTGCAGCACGTAACTTAGGAACAGCCACACGAATGCGCTCTTGCCATCGGCACCCGCCAGCTTGATGCCGAGCGGCAGAATGAGAAACGCAACCGCCATCAACAGCAGTGACGCCGCAAACTGTTTTGGTATGTCGATTCTCCACCCACGCGCCCGCATTCGGATGAAGAGCGACGCCAGCACCGGTCCGCCGAACACGATGCAGACTGTGTTGATGTTCTGAATCCACTGCGGCTGAATCTTCACAGGACCGACCATCAGGTCGACGTTGTTGACCGCGAACAGCATCAGGCCGCTAGGCGCCATCTGGTAGAGGGACCAGAACATCAGCGAGCCGATGGTCAGAATCAGGTAGGCCGTCATGTTGCGCTGC
>VBQC01000058.1 GCA_005887825.1 Verrucomicrobiota bacterium
GGCTCGGTGTCCAAGACTAATCGGACCGTTTCATAAGTCGTGCCGCCAGCAAAAGGGGGATGGCCAGTGAGCAGTTGATAAAGCACTGCGCCGAGTCCGTAGATATCCGTGGCGCTAGTGACACCGGCGTTATTTCCCACCGCTTGTTCCGGCGCCATGTAGCTGGGCGTGCCCAAAACTTCCATGGTGCGCGTGACGGTACTCTCTGTTTCGACGAGCCGTGCCAGCCCGAAATCGGTGAGATGCGGTTCGCCTTCTGCGTCCAGCAGAATATTTCCGGGTTTGATGTCTCGATGGACAATGCCGTGTTCATGCGCATAATGAACTGCGCGGGCCAGCTTGGCGATCAGTTCCGCTGCGTGATCCAGCGGTACCGGTTCGCGCTTCGCGACGGCATCGAGTTGGCCGCCCTCCACCAGTCCCATGCTGAAGTAACAGGCACCGTCGCGCTCTCCGACTTCGTAAATCGGGACAATGCACGGATGGTTCAGACTGGCGGCGGCTTCTGCTTCGAGACGAAAGCGCTTCACGTGTGCTTCTGTCGCCCAGTGAGCGAGACCAATCACTTTGAGCGCCACAATCCGGTTCAGACTTTTTTGTCGTGCCCGATAAACCACGCCTTGGCCACCGCGTCCGATTTCTTCGAGTAATTCGTAATCGCCGAAATCTTTCAACATCCGCGCAACCGTTGGTGCAAACGCCTCGTCATTTTCGTTGTCGAGTGAGGCGAGACCAGTCCGAAACAGGCACACGCTGCAAACTCCCTGCGGCGCATCCGCGAACACGGTGGTCCCGCATTCTGTGCAAACTCTCTTGGCGTTTGTCATCCTGTTTTCCGGCCGATTTATCGTCTCCACATGTACTGCCGGAAATTCTTTCACAGGTTACGTTTGCAATGCGGCGATGAAATGTCGCAACTCGTCCTCGACGTCGTCCGGCGCCGCGACCGTGTGGGCAATCTCTTCGTGCAACAATTGCCGATAGCGATGGCGCAAGCGGTGAAACGCTTGCTTCACGGCGTTTTCGGTCATTCGCATTTCGGCGGCGATTTTAGCCTGCGAAGGCTGGCCGGATTCCCCGGCGAGTAATTCTTTCAAGCGATCGAATAACGGCAGTTTGCCGGCGGCTTCATATTCGGCTCCGAGCCGCGCGAGCACTTGCTCCAATAATGTTAATGCCCAACGACGCTCGTAAATGCGATCCGCGCTCAATTTGTGGGACGGCTCTTGGTCGGCGCGCTCACGCGCGAGCAAATCCTCCAGAGAAACCAGTGGCCGGCCTTCGCCTCGTTTAACCGTCAATTCGCGATGCCGCGCCTTGGAGAGAAAATTCTTGAGCGACGCCAGCAGATAAGAACGCAAACGTCCCCTTTCCTGCCTGACAGTTTCGAGGTCCCTCCGTTCGAGCAGCCGCGCAAAAAAAGCTTGAGTGAGATCCTGCGCATCCTCCGGTTTATAGCCTTCGCGTCTGACGAACCCGTAAAGTGGCCACCAGTAAGTCCGGCAGAGCTTTTCCAGCGCCGCCTTAGCCTCCGTTGATTCGCCTTGCGCTGCCAGCACCACGCTCCAATGCGTGGTGGCAAATGCAACGGCGCCGCTTTGAGTGATTTGACCAATCGCACTCCCCGACGCCCCGTTATCAACGGCAGGCACGTTGCGATTCAAGTAAAAAGTCGTACGAAAATCAAGCCTGCATCTCAACGGAACACAGGCATCCTGTTCCGGCGCAGCGAATCCGTCCTCTGTGCGAAGCTGTAAGGCGGGCGAATATCCGACCTGCAATTTCTTACCATGCTCTTCAAAAGGAAGAGAATCTCGATTTGTTAGACCCATTCGGTTGCGCTCAAGGCAAGCCTTTCGCCCGACATGACAGAAAAGAGGAGTGCCCAAAAAGTCGGGCGAAATTTCCGTTTACGAACTACGATTCGAGCGTTTCAATTAGGCCGTGACCCAGCAAAGGAAAATTTTCGGTACTGATGGCGTTCGCGGCGTCGCGAACGTCGAGCCGGTCACGGCGGAAACTGCGCTGAAACTCGGCCGCGCGGCGGCGTTCGTTTTCGCGGAGCTGAACCCGCGCAGGACCCCTGCCGGTGCGCGCCCCAAAATCGTGCTCGGCAAGGACACGCGCCTTTCGGGTTACATGCTTGAGAACGCGCTGGTGGCAGGAATCACATCGCTCGGTGTCGATGTTCTCATTATCGGGCCGTTGCCGACACCCGGTGTGGCTTACATCACTCGCTCGCTTCGCGCCGATGCCGGCATCGTCCTTTCCGCTTCGCATAATGCTTACCAAGACAACGGCATCAAATTTTTCCGGCACGACGGCAACAAGTTGGACGATCAGGTGGAGGAAAAAATCGAGCAGCTAGTTTTTACGGGCGAGATTGATTCCATCCGGCCGACCGCTAACAAAATCGGGCGTGCCACGCGCATCGATGACGCACTCGGCCGTTATGTGGAATTTGCCAAGGCGAGCTTTCCTCGAGGGATGTCGCTCGAAGAAATGCGCGTCGCTGTCGATGTGGCCAACGGCGCCGCTTATAAATCGACTCCATGCGTCTTGCGCGAGCTCGGGGCAGACGTGGTGGTCGCGCATAATCAGCCCAATGGCATGAATATCAACGACGGCTGCGGCAGCACGCACCCGGAGGAGATCCAGCGCATCGTCGAAGTGAGCGGCGCAGATGTGGGAATTACCCACGATGGCGACGCTGATCGGGTTCTGCTTTGCGATGAAAATGGCGAGATTGTCGATGGTGACGAGATTCTCGCCATCGCGTCGCTTGATTTCCTGGGCGCTGGGCGGCTTGAGCAGAACACGGTGGTGGCGACCGTAATGAGCAATTTTGGTTTGGATGAGACGCTCGCCGCGAAAGGTGGCAAAGTGATTCGGACAAAAGTGGGCGACCGCTACGTCATCGAAGAAATGGTGCAGCGGAAGCTAAATCTCGGCGGCGAGCAGAGCGGTCACATCATTTTCCGCGATTTCACCACGACCGGCGACGGAATTATCAGCGCGCTCCAGATTTTGCGGATCATGCACCAGACCGGCCAGCCACTGGGCAAATTAAAAGCCTGCCTGAAAAAATATCCGCAGGCCCAGCGCAATTTGGTGGTGAAGGAAAAACCGGCGCTCTCGGAACTTTCGACTGTGATGAAGCTGGTAAACGAAGCGGAGAAAGAACTTTCCGGCAAAGGCCGCGTGCTCCTGCGTTATTCAGGCACGGAGCCGAAAATTCGTTTGCTGATCGAAGGCCGTGAATTCGACCAGATCGACCGGCAGGCCAACCGGATTGCGGACGCAATTCAAAGTGCGATTGGCGTCAACTAAGGTTCGATGTGTAAACGCGCGTTGTGTTATGACTTTGTCTCGCGTAATTGAAGCGCTGCTCTTCAGCGCTCAAAAACCGCTCTCGATCCGTGAAATGGCCGCGGCGATCAAGGCTGCGGGCGCGGAGGATCCGGCAGCTGCCGGACCTAACGAGTTTGCGCGCGCGAGCGAAGCGGAAATCGCCGCGGCTCTCGAAGAATTGAAAATCGAGTATATACAGCAAGAACGCGCCTTTCAGATTATCGAGAAAGCGGAAGGCTGGCAGCTTGCCACCGATCCGGCATTTGCCAGATGGGTGCGCCAGCTACTTTCCGCGCCCAAACCGGCGCGCCTGAGCGCACCCGCGCTGGAAACGCTCGCGATTATCGCCTATCGCCAACCGATCACTCGTGCCGATGTCGAAGCCGTGCGGGGCGTGAACATCGATGGCGTGCTGCAAACATTGATGGAACGCGGCCTGGTTAAAATCGCCGGACGCGCCGAAATTCCCGGGCGCCCGCTTCTGTACGAAACGACGCGATTTTTTCTCGATCACTTCGGCCTGCAAAATCTGGATGAATTGCCAAACGTGGAAGAACTGCGAAAGCACAATCTGCCCGTAGCTTCTCCCCGAACGCAACCAATACGCGCCGCCACACCGCCTTCCGGGTAGCGCACGCGTCTCGCGTGCTGGCAAAAGCGTCTCGCTTTTGCGAAGCTTTTATTGTGTTTCCCATCAAGTCGAAGTTCGTTCTAGCGAGACGCCAAAACCAACACGCGAGACGCGTGCGCTATCCAGTTCATGTCATTGCCGCGGTCGCGCTGTTAAGATCGGCTTCAGCATTTGCGGAAATACAAGCCGCTGATTGTGCGCGTGCCGCAAAATATTCTGAGAGCAAGCACGGTGTCTCCATGCTTGTCATGCAAAACGGCCGCACGATTTTTGAGCATTATGCCAATGGCGGATCGGCGCGCGGAAGATGGCCTATCTTCAGCGGAACAAAAAGTTTTTGGGGAATCGCCGCGCTCGCGGCGGTACGCGACGGACTATTCAAGCTCGACGATCTCGTCGCCGACACGATCACTGAATGGAAGAGCGACCCGCGCAAATCGCAGATCACCATCCGTCAGTTGCTCAGTCAAACCGACGGCATTGAAGGCGCTTCACGTCTTCAGCGTGCATCGATCCGCGACCGAAATGCCATGGCGATTCGATTGCCGATCGTTGCTGAACCCGGCACGGCTTTCATTTATGGCCCGAGTCATCCGCAGATTTTTTTGGAGCTGTTGCGCCGAAAATTGAACGGTCGCGCGACAACCAGCTACATCGAAGGACGTGTGCTGAATCGGCTCGGGCTCGGTCGTCTCAATTACAAAAAGGACGCGCGTGGCAACCCGCTGCCTGCGACAGGCTTTGAGTTAACTGCGCGCGAATGGGCGCGACTCGGCGAGCTGGTGCTCGGGCGTGGCAACTATCACGGCCGCCAAATCGTTCCGGCAAATTTGTTGCGCGACGCGTTTGTCGGCTCGCAGGCAAACCCGTCATACGGGCTCGCATTTTGGTTAAATCAACAGGCACCGAACGGGCGCGAGGCAGACATGGAACGAATGCTCGATTTCCCGTGGCAAAGCGTGCAATGGACAGATGTCTGCATCTGCAAGGATGCGCCTGCAGACATGGTGGTGGCGCTTGGCTCGGGATACCAGCGGCTATTCGTCATTCCATCTCTAAAGGCAATCATCGTGCGTCAGGGATCAAACGCGAGATTTTCCGACGCGCATTTTCTGCGGCTGGTGCTGGGCCGCGATTGACTTAGGGCCGCTTTTCCTGGACGATTCACAACCTTATGAGCAAATTCGCAATGGGTTGCGGCGTGGTGCTTGCCGTTCTTCTTTTTATTGTCGTTATTGCGGCCCTCGCGCTGGGCGGCAGTTACAATCGCCTGGTCACGCTGGATCAAGAAGTTAACAAACGGTGGGGCGATGTGCAGACGGTTTACCAACGCCGCGCGGATTTGATTCCGAACCTCGTCAACACCGTCGCAGGCGCGGCTAATTTCGAGAAATCGACTCTGACCGAAGTGACGAACGCCCGGGCGAGCGTGGGGCGGGTGCAGTTGGATCCGACTAAGGCACCAACCGACGCGGCCCAGTTGCAGCAGTTTCAGGCTGCGCAGGGGCAATTGAGTAATGCGCTTTCACGTTTGCTGCTGGTGAGCGAGCGCTATCCGGAACTTCGCGCGACGCAGAATTTTCGGGAATTGCAGGCGCAACTCGAAGGAACGGAAAACCGCATCGCGGTCGAGCGAAATAATTTCAATACGGCGGTCCAGAACTTCAACACGGCGGTTCGCCGATTTCCAACAAATGTAATTGCTGGAATGTTTGGGTTTTCTTCGAAACCGTTTTTTGCGTCGCAACAAGGAGCGGAGAGAGCGCCGGCAGTGAATTTTCCCAGTTTCGGTTCGCCGGCGCCGTCGCCGGCGGCAACACCGTAGCTCATTGCACGCGCAGATCGAGAAGGTGGATCGAGCAGTCCCTTGTCCGCCAAACGGACGGACTCGTCCTGTGGCGAGCTCGATGTTAAAATATGGCGGCGAAGCCGCATTAATTAGCATCGCCCCACGGAGCGGTCGATCCACCCAACTGATTGCTGTTGCGCTTCTTGCCTTAATCGTTCAAGCGGTGCATGCCGCGGAGGTGATGCCGCCAAAGCCAGCTGCTTACTTCAATGATTACGCCGGCGTGGTTTCAAAAGACGCGGGGCATCGTTTCAATGAGCAGCTTGCCCAGTTCGAGCGCGAAACCTCAGACCAGGTGGTCGTCGCAGTGTTTCCGAAAATGCAGAGCGACTCCTCAATCGAAGACTACACACAGCGCATCGCGCAAGCTTGGGGCGTTGGACAAAAGGAGCGACGAAACGGGGCGGTCCTGTTCGTTTTCATCCAGGACCGCAAGATGTTTATTCAGGTCGGCTACGGCCTGGAAGGGGCCCTGCCGGATATTACGGCGTTCGATATCACTGAGTACCATATCAAGCCGCATTTTCGTAATGACGATTATGAAGGCGGTCTCGCCACTGGTATCGATTTGATCTGCAAGGCGATCCTAGGCGAGTACAAGGGATCGGGGAAAACGGTTGCGGAGCAACGCGGTAAAGCGGGCGCTCCGAATTTTTTGTTCTTCATCATTTTTGTTATTGTGTTGATCGTGATCTCGAGCGTGATGCGGCGACTTGGCGGTTACGGCTATTCGTCAGGCCGAGGCGGTCCCATATTTTTCCCGACAGGTGGCGGAGGAGGTTGGTCGTCCGGTGGCGGAGGATCCAGCGGATTCAGCGGAGGAGGCGGCAGTTTTGGTGGGGGCGGGGCAGGTTCGAGCTGGTAGCCAAATGCGAACGAAGGAATTTCTCAGTAGGCTCGAACACGATCGAATCGTTGGGGCGATTCGGGAAGCGGAATCGAAAACCTCCAGTCAAATCCGGGTTTACATTCAGCGCGGCAAGTTGAGTGCCGATCCACTGATTGCTGCCCAGGAAAAATTCCATCGACTCGGCATGCACAAAACGCGCGAGCGCAATGCCGTGCTCATCTTCGTCGCGCCCCGAGCGCATAAGTTTGCCGTGGTAGGCGACCAAGCCGTTCATGAAAAATGCGGCGAGCAATTCTGGCAGCGCGTTGTCGATGGAATGCGGAAGCATTTTCAAAACGAGAAATTCAACGACGCGCTGGTCGAAGCGATTAACGAGATCGGCAAACTGCTGACGGCCCATTTTCCGAGAAGATCCACATCGGCGAATGAATTGCCGGATGAGATTGTCGAACGGTAGGGCGACGCTCCGCGGAGCCGTCGAATTCGTCGGCTCGACAGAGTCTCGCCCTACCAAAATCAGCCCTTGCAAAATCGGGCATCTGGTCTTTATTTCTACTCCGCAGCGAGTTTTTAAATTACGCCGTTGGTCCCTGGGTCTCCGTCGCTAGACGGGAAACCGCACTCGCCAGGGGAAACCCGGCGCGAGAAGGAACTTCGATTTAAGATTTTCAAATTTCGATTGTCTGGCCACATGTGGTCTTCAATCGCCAGTCGAAAATCGACAGTCGAAAATTAGAGATGCCAATCCGTTACGGTCGTTTTGAAATGCCGAAAACCCTCGTCAAGGACGAGAGCACAGCCACAGATACCTACGCCAAGTTTGCCGCCGAGCCCTTTGAAGCCGGTTATGGCCACACTGTCGGAAATTCGCTCCGGCGTGTTCTGCTTTCCTCGCTGGAAGGCGCGGCCATCACCGCGGTAAAAATCGCCGGCGCGCAACATGAGTTCGCCACGCTTCCCGGCGTGGTCGAGGACGTGACCGATATCGTTCTTAACCTCAAGAAAGTGAAGTTCAAGGCCGACGATCATGAGCCGAGAAAACTTTCCCTCGTTGTAAACAAGGAAGGCGAAATCACCGCAGGCGACATTCAGGTGATGCAGGGCTACGACGTGCTCAATCCCAAGCAGGTGATCTGCACGCTTGACAAGAAACATAAATTTGATGCCGAGCTCGAAGTGCGCGTCGGCCGCGGTTTCGCAACTGGCGACGAAAATAAACGCCCCGATCAAGCGATCGGTTTAATCCCAATCGACTCGATCTTTTCACCGGTCACGCGCGTGAAATACGCGGTGGAAAATACGCGGGTCGGTCAGCGCACCGATTATGATAAACTCATTCTCGAAGTCTGGACTGACGGACGATTGACCCCGGATGACGCGTTGCTCCAGGCCTCCGCGATTTTGCGGCATCATCTTGATGTATTCGTGAACTTCAATGAGGACGTGATCGAATTCGACCAGACGCCGGCTGGCGTTAGCGAAGAAAACCTCAAGCTCAAGAAGCTGCTCAACATGAGTGTGAATGAGATCGAGCTTAGCGTGCGGGCTGCGAATTGTTTGAACAACGCGAACATCACTTCAGTCGGTCAGCTTGCCCAAAAAACCGAGGCCGAGATGCTGAAGTATCGCAATTTCGGCAAGAAATCGCTAAACGAAATCAAAGACAAACTGCAACACCTTGGTTTGGGTCTGGGAATGAAATTCGATCCGGGCCTGGTGGAGCTGCCGGTGAGCGGTGATGGCGCCAGCCCGAACGGGTCGGCTGCTAAAGAATAATCGTTGGATCGACGAGCACGTTCGCCACGCTATGAGACACCAAAAAAAGACGATCAAGCTTGGCCGCACGGCTGAGCACCGCAAAGCGCTGCTGGCGAATCAGGTTTGTTCGTTGATCGAACATCAACGCATCCAGACGACGCTGGCCAAAGCGAAAGCGGTTCGACCGCTCGCGGAAAAAATGGCGACCCTCGGCAAGAAGGGATCGATTCATGCGCGCCGGACCGCTCTGGCGACATTGCGGCAAAAGAACGCGGTCAAGAAACTCTTCGACGACATCGCGCCGAGATCGACGGAGCGCAACGGCGGTTACACGCGCATTGTCAAGCTCGGTCAACGCAAGAGCGACTCCGCTCCCATGGCATTCATCGAGTGGGTCGATGGCGCACAAGTCATCGAGGAAAAAGCCGCGGAAAAAAAGAAGGCGAAACGAAAAGAGGTCGAGCCAAGCGCAAAACAAAAAGAACCCGCTCCGCAACCAGAAGAACCAGCGACCAAAGAAGAAGAACCGGCGCCGCTACCTGTGGAAGAGCCGAAGCCGAAAAAGCGGAAATGGTTCGGCAAAAAATCAGCGGAGCCGGAAAAATAATTTCCCGTGACGTTCGGAATCGGCCGGAACGTTTGTGGTTCAGCAAGGCCATCTACTCTTCGACTCTTTAAGCGGGCCTTTTGTCGCTTTTTCGAGTCCGCCGATGTATGATTGGCTCTGCATCTCATGACGCCCGATCCTTACGTCTTCATTATAATTTTTATTGGTGTGGCGCTGGTTTTCCCCTTGATCCCGCTGGCGCTGGCCTGGCTGTGGCGACGGGTTTTCCAGCCGCCAAAGCCGGGCGCCGAAAAAAATGCGACTTACGAGTGCGGCGTCGAATCAATCGGCGAAGCGCAAATCCAGTTTCGGTCGCAATATTATTTGTACGCCATCATCTTCCTAATCTTCGATGTCGAAGCGATCTTTCTGGTGCCATTCGCGGTGGCATTCACCGGTTTGCCGGTTGGGGCGTTCATCGCGATATTGGTTTTCCTGTTGCTCCTGATTGAAGGTCTCGTTTGGGCCTGGGGGAAAGGATGCTTAAGCTGGGCCGCCCGCTAGGAGGCGGTAGTTAAAAGGCTTAAAAGGGTTACATTGTTAGAACGGAAAGCATGAGCGAAATCGACGAGGGGCTTCGCGCCGAATTGCAACGACAGGGAGTCTGGGTGACTTCGATGCAGGAGCTTTACAACTGGGGACGCAAGAACTCGATTTGGCCGTTGCAATTTGGGCTTGCTTGCTGCGCGATCGAAATGATCGCCACCGCCGCCTCGCGCTACGACATTGCGCGATTTGGCGGCGAAGTTTTCCGCCCATCGCCGCGTCAGGCTGATCTCATGATTGTCGCCGGCACGGTGACAAAAAAAATGGCGCCGCAAATCGTCCGGCTTTACAACCAGATGCCCGACCCGAAATACGTTATTTCGATGGGCGCGTGCGCAATTTCAGGCGGGCCTTTCAAGCAGGGCTACAACGTGCTCAAAGGTATCGACCGTTACATCCCGGTCGATGTTTACATTCCCGGTTGCCCGCCGAGACCAGAAGCGTTGCTGCATGCGTTCATGGAACTGCAGCGCAAAATCGACAGTCAGAAACTAACCGGCGCGACCAAAGCCGAGCATCTCACTGCGGCACAACCCAGCGAGTTTCCAGTGCCAGCGTTTGGCGAACATGATCTGGAGCCGCCGGCAAATCCGAATGTCTTTCAGCCGCCGAAGGTTGAAAGGGAGGGTTAAAACGTTAAATGGGTTACAACGTTAAAAAGGGGAAGGAGCAGGCCACTCCCGACGGAAGCGGGTTTCGGACGTTTGAAGACCTGGAGGTTTACAAAGCAGCGCGCGAGTTCCGAAAGAAGATGTACGGTGTGGCGCGACGGCTGCCCGATTTCGAGAAATTCGGATTGGCAAGCCAGATTCGTAGAGCCGCCGTATCTTTGACGAACAACATGGCCGAAGGCCACGGCAGGTATCACTTTGCCGATCAAGTTCGCTTTTTTCTCGGCTCTCGGGGATCGCTGCAAGAATTGGTAGATGATATCAACGTTTGCAATGACGAGAAGTATCTCGAGGGCGACGAAATTACCGAATTAAAGGGAGAAGCATGGCGCGTTTTAGGTCTGATCAATGGCTATCTTCGTTACCTGCGTGACCGTAAGGCTAACGATCGTTCGGCCGTGCGCGAAGGCAGCGATGGCGAAATCGCACTACTTGACGAAGCGTTGAGGAGCGGTGGTCCGTTTTAACAATTTAACGTTTTAACGATTTAACGGTCATGGAATCCCCGGAGCAAATCAAAGCGCGCGCCGAAGCGGCCCTACCCGGTGTGAAGATCGACATCGTTCCCAACGGGAGTCCTTCGCGACAATTGTCGCTCTTGATCGACAATGAACACGCGTTGGCCGTCGCAAGATTTCTCCGCGACGATCTTGCGCTGCGGCTCGATTTTTGTTCGAATGTCACAGGCATCGATTGGCTCGATCGTACGGTGAAGAAAACGGTGAAGGTGAAGAAGACGATTGATGGCGAAGAGAAAGAGGTCGATCAGACGACAGAAGAAAAAATCTCCGGTTATCTCGAAGCGGTCTATCACCTTTACTCGATGACGCAGAAACACGGGCCGGTGGTGATTCGTATGCGCACGACAGACCGTGCCGAGGGCGTGCGTTTGCCTTCGCTCACTCCCATCTGGCGCAGCGCTGAATTTCAGGAGCGGGAAATTTTTGATCTTTATGGAGTGCGCTTCGACGGCCATCTCGATCTGCGGCGCATTTTGATGTGGGATGAATTTGTCGATCATCCGATGCGCAAAGATTATCGCGAAGCGGACGATTATGAATATGAACCGACGCCGCACGACGACGTCTTGGAGAGGGCGAAACAGCACTATGCGCCGCGGCCGCAACTGGACGGAGCAGAAAAGATTACCGCCACAGATTTACACGGATGAAACACAGATGAAGAAGGGTTCAGGTTTCAGGGATTCAGGGTTCCGACATCAAAATCTGTGTCAATCCGTGTTCATCCGTGGCCTTTCTGAATTCGTTAAGCGAGCATGACCGCGACCATCCAAACACTGGAACCAATCGAGCGGCCGCCGACGACAATGGGTTCGAGACTCGACGGCGAATTGCTTGAAGTATCGATGGGGCCGCAGCATCCATCGACGCATGGTGTGTTTCGCATGAATGTCGCGCTCGAAGGCGAGATCGTGCGCAAGCTCAAGCCGGTCTTCGGATATCTGCATCGCAATCACGAAAAGATTGGCGAAAACACCAGCTACCTCGGCTCGATGCCGTACACCGACCGGCTCGATTACTTTTGTTCGATGACCAACAATTGGGCGTACGCGCTCAGTGTGGAGAAGCTTGCCGGCATCGAGGTTCCGGAGCGCGCGGAATATCTGCGCGTCATTCTGGCGGAACTGACGCGACTTCAAAATCACGTCTCGCTGCTGGGATTCTTGCTCAATGATATGGGCGCGTGGGGAACTCCGCTCATGTATGCATTCCGCGAACGCGAGAAGATCCTCGATCTGTTCGAATCGCTCTCCGGTTCGCGCATGATGTGCGACTACATGCGCTTTGGTGGGTGCCGGTGCGACACGCCGCCGGGTTGGATGGAACGCGCAAAGAAGGTTGTCGATGTGTTCCCGCGTTTCCTGGATGAGTTCGAGAAGCTCATCCTATCGAATGAGGTCGTTATCGCGCGTACGCAGGAGGTTGGCAAACTCTCCCCTGAATTAGCCGTCAACGCAGGCATTACGGGCCCCATGTTGCGCGCGTGCGGAGTCAACTACGATGTGCGGAAAGTGGATGGCTATGGGTTTTATCCGCGTTTTAAATTTCGCGTTCCGCTCGGCGACCATGGTGACACCTACGACCGGTTAATGATGCGTGTACTCGAAATGCGCGAGAGTATCGGAATTTTGAAGCAGGCTTTCGAACAAATTCCAGCTGGTCCTGTTATGAATCCGAAAGTGAAGATCCGCGCATTTCGTCCGCCTGTCGGAGAGGCCTATGGACGGATCGAAGCGCCGAAGGGCGAGCTCGGTTTCTATCTAATCAGCGACGGCGGAACCAACCCGTATCGTTACCGTGTGCGCCCGCCGAGTTTCATCAATCTGACTGTGTTGGAAGACTTGTGCCTGGGGCACACAGTGGCCGACGTGATGGTAATTCTCGGCAGCGTAGATATCGTGATGGGAGAAGTAGATCGCTGACGCGGAGGTAAAAACCGTTACAAGAGTTACAATGTTACAAAGGAACGGAGACTGGATGCGTGGAGTTTTTTTTGTAACGATGCAACCCTTGTAACTTTGTAATGAACAAATGATCGGCACGGGCATACTTAAGGGAATGGCGGTCACCGCCAGTATCCCGAGGAACGCAGCCCACTACCGGAGAATTACCGGAACTTCCCGTTCCTTATTTACGACACCGACGATCCCGAGGCAGGCCTGCGCTGCGTGGCCTGCAAGATTTGCGAAAAGGAATGCCCACCGCAGTGCATTTATATTACTAAAAGTGAAGACAAAAAGCCCGATTACATGGGCAAGCCGCAGTTTTATCCGGCAGTCTTCGACATCGATATTTCCGTCTGCATGAGCTGCCAGATCTGCGTCGAGGTTTGTCCCTTTGAAGCGATCAAGATGGACAAAGTCTTCGAGCTTAGCCGGCGCGAACGCTTCGACGCTTTACTGCTGCGCAAGAGCGATCTGGCGAAATCGAACACGTATTACCACAGCATTTGTCCGACGGATGCCCCTGAGGTTGACGCCAAGCTTGCCCAAGCGGCAGCAAAAAAGAAGCCGGCGCCCCCGTCACCGGCGCCCACCGGTGCACCGTCCGTGAAGGCGGGCACTCCGTCGGCTACAGCTTAGGTATCATTCTTTATTCGATGGGTTCGGCCCACTGGGAGACTGATTGCGCTGATTACTTGGGCGCTAAAGACTTCTCCGACTTGCGCGGATTCTGCAGATCTTGGCCATTGTAAAGCCGCAAAATTCTGGGGAAACCGGGCCGCTGGCATGTGGCATGCGACACGCCTGCTTCGGCAGAGCTGTCGATCAAGCTCATAGGGAGCTGATATGAGCATCTCAAAAATGAGGTTCCGCTAATACCCTCGAAGGATTTCGGCTCCTCCCCATTTTTTGAACACGGGATTTTCGTCGACTCTCTCTCTCTCTCTCTCTCCAAAGAGGGAGAGAGCGTTACCTCATAGGTGGTACCCCAAAGTCCCGCGGACGCGCTATCGCGGCAGGCCCAACGGAGCGCGTAGCATGTCCGACAAATGAATACTCAAATAGGTACCGCAACATTCGACGGGAACCGCGGAATCGAATTACTTCGCGATCCATCTCTCAACAAATCGACTGCCTACACCGAGGCCGAAAGCAGGCACTGGGCATTGCCAAACCACACCCTAAGTCGTCGGAGGGAGCTATGCGAGTAGGACGAGGAGTGTCTCAGTTCCTCTGCATCGTATTATTGCTGTTGACCTGCTGCACGCTCTCAGCGCAGAACGAAGCGCCTCGTGTTCGGAATATTGTTCTGGTTCACGGTGCTTGGGCAGATGGTTCCGGCTGGAAGGGCGTTTACGACATTCTCGTTAAGGATGGCTACAACGTGAGCATCGTCCAAGAGCCGGAGACGTCCTTTAAAGAAGATGTCGCCGCTACGAAGCGCGCCCTAGCTCAACAAGATGGACCGTGCATTCTGGTCGCTCATAGTTATGGGGGAGCGGTAATTACTGAAGCCGGGACGGATCCGTCTGTTGTTGGATTGGTCTACGTCGCGGCCCACATGCCAGATGCTGGAGAGAATGAGGCTGACGACGGAAAGCGCTTCCCAAGTGACCTCAGCAAGTCTGGTGCGATAAAGAAGACGGCTGACGGTTTCACTTACCTCGACCCCGCGCACTTTCATGAGTACTTCGCAGCCGACCTGACTGCTGAGCAGGCCGCTTTCATGGCGCGATCGCAGGTACTCAACGCAGCTGACAATTTCAAAGCGGTCATCACCACGCCTGCGTGGAGAAGCAAACCAAGCTGGATGTTGGTAGCGACAAAAGACAGAACCATTAACCCCGACCTCGAACGGTGGTATGCCGCACGAGCCAACAGTCACAAGGTTGAAGTCTCAGGGGCCAGTCACTCGGTCTATGTCTCCAGGCCGAAGGAGGTGGCAGCTCTGATCGAAGAAGCTGCATCGCACCCTCGATAGAACCCCCTGGTAACGACAGGTAAACAAGAAAAGGTGACGCTGGAGTTCCCCATGAAACGTGAGCCCAGCGACGGCATCAACAATTGTTGGTAGACGGGGAGGACGAATGAAGAAGACTAGCATCAGTATTTTAGGAGGTGGATTCGCCGGACTGAGCGCGGCGATGTGCAGCATACTGAAAGCAGACGCACCTGTTCCTCGATTACGCGTTTTCGTCGTACTTCCCGTTCTCGCGGATCAAGTTCTGGCGCGAACCGGCTGTCAACCAAACTCGTACGAAAAGTCGACGCTCAAAGGCGGCTGCGAATAAAATAGACGCCATAGTGCCGGTTTTGATGTAAATTATCGGCGGCCTCAACCTTCACGATTCGCGAGAACGAGGCATCTATGAAGGCGGTTGCGACTCAGGATAACGAGCAATCGACTGCCGCCGAAGACGCGCTTCGACGCGCGGTCGATACGACGCCTGCGTTTATCCATACTGCACGTCCTGATGGCTATTTGGATTACTTCAATCGCGGATGGTTGGATTTTCTCGGGAAGTCACTCGAAGAAGTTTGCGGGTGGCGTTGGACGGAATCGATTCATCCAGACGACGTCGATGGAATAGTTCAAAAATGGCACGCTGCTTTGGCTAGCGGTGAACCGTTGGAAGTAGCAGCGCGTGTTCGGCGTGCCGACGGATCATATCGTGCGTTTCTACATCGGAAGCTGCCGCTCCATGATGAACACGGGAACATCGTGAAATGGTTCGGATCGAGCGTCGACATCGAAGACAGAAAATCTGCTGAGCAAAGGATTGCAGAAAAGACGAGCCAATTGGAACGAAGCGAATTTTATCTGCGGGAGGGAGAACGGCTCGCTCATATGGGAAGTTGGTCGCTGCGACCGGATGGAATATTTGATTATTGGTCTCCTGAAACATTCGTGATTTTCGGGTTCGACCCATCGGAAGGCATTCCTACACTTCCCAAATGGCTGACCGTTCTGCATCCTGACGATCGCGATCTCGTAGCCAAAACGCTCGAGAGAATATTTCGCGAGAGCGTTCGCATCGACGTGACGTATCGGGTTGACCATCCGAAACAGGGAAAACGGATTATGCACAGCACGGGAGAGCCAGTCGCCGAGGGCGGCAGAGTCACGCGATTGATCGGCAATACGCTGGATATTACCGAGCAGGAAAATGCAATCCGGGACCTGAAGAAGGCGTTCGGGGAAATCAGGGCACTGAAGGACGAGCTCTACAAAGAAAACATTGTCCTCCGCCACGAAA
>VBQC01000248.1 GCA_005887825.1 Verrucomicrobiota bacterium
GTAGGAGTCCGAGCAGGACGCCTGAAAAAATGAAGCCCGCCACCGTCGCGCGAAAAGTCTCGGCGGGGGGTACAGCAGACTCGTTTGCGCCGGTAGTTACTCGAAGCGCAGGCATCTGGTCTGCAGACATTGGCCCCGGGGACGTCTCGCCTGCTGGCGCTGGAGAACTCTCTCGCTGAGTTAAATCGCCGTATGGCGCATCCTGTGAAATTTCGGGCGGAGCGCTGGGTTCGAGTCTTACCGTATCAGACGAAGGGTGCGGTGTAACCTGCCTTGCAGCGAGCACGCGATAGCGAAGCACCAGAAAAATCAGGACCAGCAACACCAGCCCGATGGCGCTTGCGAGATGCCTCTGATTAAGAAAGTTTACCTGCGACCAGACGCCCCAAAGTTCGCCACGATAGGGGAAGATTGAGGGAAGAAAATCTCGCTGATTCATGATCGCGTGAATCGCAGCGCGCACTGAACCTTGTTTGTGAAGAAATGGAATGTAAGAGAGCGAACCGAAAAAGAAGAAGAGCGCAGAACCCACGCGCCCGACCGTGCGCGAATCGAACAGCACCTCGCCAAGCACCATCACGAGAATGAGCATCGCCACCAGAGAGACGATGCTGAGCAGGTTCAGGCTCCACGCTGGATCGAGGCCGAGGAATTCCAAATTTCCGGCCTGGAAGTAGAAGAGGAAATGGTAACGGATCCGGTCGCCTGAGAAGTGCGGATACTCGGTGGGAAAGTTGTGACCGACGGCGAAGCTCTGCATGATCGCAGTGTTCGGTCCGAAATCGCTGTACTCATTGTGGGCAATCTGCAGGTTGCCGCCGGTGGAATTTAACGAGGCGAACATCATCCAAGACACGAAAACGCCGTAAAGCCCCAGGGTAATCCAGTCCCACGTTTCCGAGCCGGGAGCGCGCGGTTGAATTAACGCCGCGTCTGGCTTTGATCCGCCGCTTGATCTCCAATTAAGCAAGGAAATTGCGGCTGTTCCGACTGCAAAAAACAGGAGATCTGCCCAGAGCAGAGGTTTACTTGCGCGTGCGAAAACCAACGAAGCCAAATACGTGAACCATGAGCTGACTAGCAACCCTACGAGTATGGCTGCCGCGCAGCGATGTGGAAAAGATACAAACCGATAAAAGCGCCGGCACAAGCGGTCACCAAGATAAACTGCCAGACCTAAATAAATGAGAGCCAACATGCGCGAAAACTTTGGTTTCCTTAATTAGCTGGCAAAGCAAGAAAGGCAACGCGAAACCAATTGCGCCGGCGCCTGCGTCTCCCCACTGCGCTCACGCGTCCCTGACGGAAAACCTCCGCGCCCAAGTTCCAAAAATCGGAAACCATGATCAATCCCAAAGCAATCAGAGCAGTGTAATCGAAATGCTGGTGGATTGATTTTTTGAAAAACACGAGCAGTGCGAACAGCGAGAGCCAACTGCTACCGAAAACTTTCGGATCTTTTCGTTTTTCGATACTTGGGTCGCCATCACCAACTTCACTTATTTAAATTGGGGCGAATTGCTGGGGCTCGAAGTACACATCGGTTAAGCAGGTCAATGGCGACTACCGAGGAGCGCTTAATTTGGCGGCTGACTGAAGACCGGGGCTCCTCGATTGCGACTTCCCAACCAATTCGCGTAATCTGCGATTTCATAACCTTTCCTGACAACCGGTGTTGTCGCAAAACTGCTGCATGGTTTCCCACTTGCGCGGCCTGCCGGAACCGTCTAAAAGCTTTACCTTCCATGATTCACCACATCGTCCTTTACAAACTCAAGCCCGAGGTCACGCCGGCGCGTGTAGAGGCGATGATGATGAACGCGCGCATGCAGCTCTTGAAGATTCCCGAGGTCCTGAGCATCAAGTGCGGGAAGCGGGTCGATCCGGAATCGCCCTGGCCATTCTTCATCGCGATCGATTTTGAGTCGATGGATAAATACGCCATCTTCCGTGAGGACTCGGTTTTCGTGAAGTTCACGGAGGAAATCATCAAGCCGAACACGACGGATTCCTTGACCCTGGACTTTGAGATGGATCCGGGCAAAGACGTTCGCTTCTCGTAGTCACACCGACCGCCGCCGCGGACAGCCCGATCGACGGATGTGCAATCTTTTGTTGCATATGCAACAAGAAATTCGTCTGGGGATGAATTAGTGAGCGACGAAAGCTGAGAGGCCATTTCGTTGCTATTTTTGCGCGCCGCGCGTAATCATCGATCTCGATGCGCCTCGGCTATCTTTACTCCCGGTACCCAGTTATCTCGCAGACGTTTTGCGATGCGGAGATGCTGGCCTTGGAACGCCTCGGCATCGAACTTGAAATCGGCTCCGTCTATCCCCCGCTCACCAGTTTGCGTCACGAGCATATTTCCCGATTACGCGCGCTAATTCACTACGCGCCACCGCAGAAAATCTTGAGGATCTGGGAAAAGGAGGCGAAAACCACTGGAAAATGGCCACGTGAGCTCGTTGATCGACACGAACGCAAATACGGTCCAGGCGTTAAGGCTGAACAGCGCGCACGCAACGCGCTCTATTTCGCGGATCTTTTCACGCGCAACTGCGTCGATCGTTTTCATGTCCACTTTGCCAATCGCGCAGCGCATACCGCGCTTTTCGTGAAAGAAATTTCCGGAATTCCTTTCAGCGTTACGGCACACGGACAAGATTTCATGAAGGACCTTGGCAATGATGATCTCCTGCGCGAAATCTGCGCCGACGCGGAGTTTGTTGCGACCGAAACCGATTACAGTCGCGAGCTGCTTTGCCAGCGGTGTCCGGATTCCGCCGCGAAAATTTACCGAATTAATAATGGGATCGATCTGGAGCCTTTTCCAGACCTGCTGCCAACGAAGGCCAACGCAGCGCCACGCATCATCAGCGTGGGCCGGCTTGTTGCATTCAAAGGATTCGAGCATCTCATCGACGCTTGCGCGGAACTGGCGCGTCGGGGTCTTGATTTCACGTGCGAGATAATCGGCGACGGTCCACTGCGCGACGATCTCCAGGCAAAGATCGACATGCTGAACCTCTCGCCACGGGTCAGTTTGCTCGGGTCTCTGTCGCAGGTAGCGGTTTTGGAGAAACTCCGAAGTGCCGATATTTTCGCACTCGCCTCAGTGACGGATCCTCAGGGCGCCAGCGATGTTTTCCCAACCGTAATAATCGAAGCAATGACGGCTGCGCGGCCAGTGGTTTCGACTCGTCTCGCTGGAATTCCCGAATCGGTTGTGCACGGCGAAACAGGATTGTTGGTATCGCCCGGCGACACGACCGAGTTGGCCCAAGCGCTCGAGCAACTGATGCGTGACTCCGGGCTGCGATCGCGTTTAGGCCGCGCCGGACGCGCGCGAGTCGAGCAGCATTTCCGGATCGAGCACACAGTCGCGCCGCTGGTTGAACTGCTACAGAAAACATCGGTTGTGTCACAGCGAAACGCGCCCCACAGGAGCGCCGTCAGATCGCCTATTTGATTGATTGCTGGACGGACAAAGATTTACCGCTGCTTGAACATGAGCTTCAACAGATGAAGCGGCGCAACGTCCCAATTGTTCCCGTCGTGTGCGAATTGAATTCAGCGGCCCGTTTGACTCGTGCAATGGAACAACTGGCGCTGTCGATGGTGTTTTTGCCGGATGCGATGGTGATGGAGGCAGAATGGCGGGCGAATCCTGCTCTCGGGCAAAAATTGGAAGAAGAGCGAGCGCAAAAAGATATCCGGGCGCCGAGCGCGATTTTCCTGCGGCAAGCGCGCCTTGCTCTCGTCGTGCGCAGAATGCTGCAGGAGAAAAAGGTCTCTCACGTCCACGCTACCAGTTCTCGTGCTCTCGTCTGCGCCCTTATTCTACAGGAACTTATCGATGTGACGGTGAGTGTCACAATTGAGCCGCGGCCAGAATTACCGCAGAGCTGGATCGAGAGCGCTTTGCGCAAATGCAAGGGCGGACGCCTGAGCGACCGGAAATTGCTCCGTGAGCGGAGGAGTTCCTTCGTATTCGACAAGGCGGCGTTCTGTTCTACTCCGCGGAAAGTAGTCGGATTGCTCGGGAAGAATATCGGGATCGATTTGACCACAGGCGCAAGTTTCTGGCAGGAGTGGGCGGAATTGCTCGTGCGCTGGAGCGGCGAGAAGGCTTAAATCGTTGACGTTGAAACACAGTAAAGAATGAACAAAAAGGCCATTCTTCTTGCCGGTGGCGCGGGCACGCGTCTTTTCCCGCTCACCAAGATTGTCTGCAAGCAGCTTCTCCCGATCTACGACAAACCAATGATTTGCTACCCGCTGGCCACACTCATGCTCGGCGGCCTGCGAGAGGTGCTAATCATAACTACACCGAAAGATTTGCCGATGCTTCGCAATTACCTGCGCGACGGCGCACAGCTTGGGATTCGAATCGAAT
>VBQC01000001.1 GCA_005887825.1 Verrucomicrobiota bacterium
CCGTTCCGGTCGCATTGTCCGCGCAGGCGTCAGTGCCAAAATCGATGCTGCGCCCAGCGGAACACATTATGTGGGCGCATCGATGAAGTGGTTTATGCGGCTAACGGCCGAAGGCATTGGAATGCATATCGGGATTTTGCCGGGATACCCCGCCTCGCATGGCTGTATCCGGATGCCGTCCGATGGAGCGAAATTATTTTACGATCACGTTAAAGTAGGCACTCCGGTCGACGTAGGCGATTATTAACGAAACATAGATTTCCATTCTGCGCGCCTATGTTCCGAGAATTTTCCGCCGCAGCAGATCGAAGGCCGCCTGCGCAGTAAGCTGTTTGAAGGTCTCGCGATCGCTCGGAAAAAATAATTTCTTTACCATAATGTCGTCTGGCACGCGCAACGCGATGTAAACCGTTCCCACTGGTTTCTCCGGCGAGCCACCGGATGGCCCCGCAATCCCAGTTGTGGCCAGCGCATATGTCGATCCAGCGCGTGTACGCGCATGTTCCGCTAGCGCCCGCGCGACTGGCTCGCTCACAGCGCCGTGTTTCTCGATCAACGTCGGATCGACATCCAACATGTCGATCTTGGCTTGATTGGCGTAACAAACATAGCCAGCGATAAATACTTTCGAGGCGCCCGGCACATTCGTGATTCGGTTCGCGAGCAATCCGCCCGTGCACGACTCCGCGACGGCAAATGTTTCGTTCCTTTGGCCCAGGAGTTTCACGATTACTTCCTCGAGAGTTTCATCACTCACGGAAAAAATCGACAATCGGAGTTCATGTTTGATGATCGCGTCCGCGCGCGAGATCGCATCAGGTTCTCCGATGATGCGAACATCGACTTCTCCCGGGCGCGCACAATAGCCGAGTTCAATCCCCGGGATCGCGAGAACTTTTTCGCCAATCGCTTCCTCGACGGTCGATTCACCCATACGAACAATTTTGTAGAGACGCCGCTCGGTCGAAGCCGGCACTTGCACAATCGAGCGTAAGATCGGCATTGCAGACGCCAGAAACATCGGCTGGAGCTCGCGAGGCGGCCCGGGCAGGACAAAGAGGTGCGGCGAAGGAATGTGCGGATTGATGTTTGCCTTCAAGTATAATCCCGACGCGCTTCCGTTTTCATTTGGAAGAATCTCTGCGCCCGCGGGCACGTCAGCCTGTCGGGCGATTCGAGAGGTCCATTTGATTCCGCGGGCATCGAGTCTCTGTCTAAGCGAAGCAAGCAGCTGCGGATTCTGATGCAATTCCAATCCAAGCACATCCGCCACGATTTCTCGCGTGATGTCATCTGTGGTCGGACCAAGCCCGCCGGTCACAAACAGAATTTCGGCACGCGAAAACAACTCCGTCAGTGCATCACGAATCGCTTCACCATCGGGAACCGTGCGCCGCTCCGCGATGCGCAGACCCAAGGGGAAAATCTCCTGCGCGATAAACGCAAGATGCGCATCGTGCACATCACCCAGCAAAAGCTCTGTGCCGGTGTTGAGAAGATCCACTCTCATTTCGCGTGCTGAAGTTTGCCGCGAACAGAAGAAACGTCCAGCGTTCAACGCCCAATGTCGAGCTCAGAGGACGAATCTAAATTGAATGTTGGGCGTTCGGCGTCGTCTGCCGAAATCACGCCGCGTCTTTGTCCTGCTTCTTGCGAATGAGCGGAAGCTTTCTGCCTTCCACGACCGCGCGATTGATCGTGACTTCGGCGATATCTTCGCGGCTCGGCACCTCATACATGATATCGAGCATGATCCGTTCGAGCAGCGAACGCAACGCGCGCGCGCCGGTTCCCTTTGTGACCGCCTGCGCCGCCAGGGCGCGCAAGGCATCTTTTGTCAACGTCAACCGCACGCCTTCCATCGAGAAAAGCTTCGTGTACTGCTTGACCATCGCGTTCTTAGTCTCCGTCAAGATCGCCACCATCTCTTCCTCCGTCAGAGCGTCGAGAGAGCTTACAACGGGCAATCGCCCTATGAATTCCGGGATCATTCCGAAAGCGAGCAAGTCTTCCGGTTCGACATGGCGAACGGCTTGCTTTCGCAATGCTTCCTCGACTTCGAGAGTCGGGCTGCCAAAGCCCAACACTTTCTGGCCGATGCGTTTTTGAATAATCTTATCCAGCCCGATGAAGGCGCCGCCGCAAATGAAGAGGATTTTCTCAGTGTTGACCTGAATGTATTCCTGATGTGGGTGTTTGCGTCCGCCTTGTGGCGGAACGTTGCACGTGCTGCCCTCTAGAATTTTAAGCAGCGCCTGCTGAACGCCTTCGCCGGAGACATCACGGGTGATGCTCACGTTATCGGTTTTTCGCCCGATCTTGTCGATCTCGTCGATATAAACGATGCCGATCTCGGCTCGTTTCACATCGTAATCGGCATTCTGCAGGAGTCGCAGAATGATGTTCTCGACGTCTTCGCCCACATAACCGGCTTCGGTCAACGTGGTCGCATCGGCGATGCAAAATGGGACATCGAGAATTCTGGCCAGCGTTTTGGCCAGCAAAGTTTTACCGGAGCCGGTCGGTCCGATCAGCAAAATGTTGCTCTTCTCGATTTCAACTTCCGCAAGTGGATCGGGCTGGAATGCCGCAGATGCATCGGCCGACGCCGAAGTTTGCAGGACGCGCTTGTAATGGTTGTGCACCGCCACCGAAAGCGTCTTTTTGGCGACCTCCTGCCCGATCACATATTGGTCGAGCGAGCGCCGGATTTCTGCCGGCTTCGGCACGCGAATGTTGGAGGACTGGCGCCGGGCGTCCTCGTTGAGCTCTTTATCGAGGATGTTTTTGCAAACGTTTATGCAACTGTCGCAGATATAGACTCCCGGTCCTGCGATTAATTTGCGCACCTCCGCATGACTCTTGCCACAGAACGAGCACATGGTGAGGTTGGAAGCGCGAGCCATATTTGGATGTTAGAAAAGAGCTCTTATCCCCCGGCCTTCCGCGGCAAAGCAGCCTCAGCGACTTCTACCGATCGGTCGCCGGAAGGAGGGGTCGCGCCATCGAGCAGCTTCACTTCCTTGCGGGACTTAATTACTTCGTCCACTAAACCGTACGCCTTCGCCTCCTCAGCGGACATGTAATAATCGCGGTCCGAATCCATCCGCACCTGTTCCTCGGATTTACCGGTGTGTTGAGCGATGATTTTGATGAGGCGTTTCTTAAGCTTAAACATGTAATCGACCTGACGCTCGACGTCGCTCGCCGCCCCTTGCGCGCCGCCGGAAACCTGATGAATCATGATATCTGAATTCGGAAGCGCGAACCGCTTGCCCTTCGTCCCCGCACAAAGCAAAACCGCAGCCATGCTCGCAGCCATGCCGAGGCAATAGGTCGTCACATCGCACGTGAGAAACTGCATGGTGTCGTAAACCGCGAGCCCAGCCGTAACCGAGCCACCCGGCGAATTGATATAGATGTTGATGTCCTTTTTCGAGTCCTCCATTTGCAGAAACAGCAACTGGGCAATGACCAGGTTAGCAATGTGATCGTCCATCGGCGTCCCAATGAAAACGATGCGATCTTTAAGCAGCCGTGAGTAAATATCGTAGCTGCGCTCGCCGCGGCCAGTCTGTTCCACGACCATCGGAATCAGCACCGATTGCGATCGGTTCTTACTGGATATGCTCATGATTTTTCTTCTCCAACAGTGCTTACTTCCGTCTTTCCGACGCTAACATTCGCCTTCAGGAAATCAAGGGTCTTACCTAGTAGAATCTGTTCCGCGAAGGAATTGAGACCGTCGTGCTCTTCCAACTCTTTGCGCATTTTGTCGGCGGAAACATCGTAACGCACTGCTTCCTGCCTGATCCGTAAATCGACATCTTTGCGCGAGACATCAATCTTTTCGGATTCGGCGATCCGATGCAGAATGAAATTGGTCTTTAACCGGTGGGCAGCGAGACCTGCGGCACTCTCGACAAGTTCTTTCTCTTTGTCCTTAAGCATTTCATCAGGAATGCCCCGCTCGCGATTTCGTTGCACCAGCTCGCCTAAAGTGCGTCGTGTTTCGTTTTTCAGCAAAGCAGGCGGCAACTCAAATTGGATGCGCTCATGCAAATACTGAACGACCTGTCCTTCTTTCGCTCGCTCGCGCTCATGTTCTTTCTCGTGTTCGAGATCGTGTTCGATCATTTGACGAAGATCGACAAGCGTCTTCCCGGGGATCAACTTCTCTGCGAAAGCATCATCAAGCCGCGGCAGAACTTTTTCTTTTATCTCTCGTAACGTGACTATGTAGTTTGCCTCTTTGGCCGCGAGTTCTTTGACCGGAAAATCCGACGGAAATGCGACGGAAACCTTGCGCGTTTCGTCGCGCTTCTCTCCGGTCATCTGCTCGCAGAATGCCGGGAGAAAATTGTCCGGTGCCAGATGCAGCCAGAATTTTTTGCCACCGTGAAGATTTTTGCTCGCCTGCGGTGCGATTTCACTGACCGGCTTGCCGTCAATTGAGCCTTCGAAGTCGATCACCGCAAAATCTCCCATTTGCAGGCCGCGTTCTGGCGCATCGACAAAGTCGGCCGATTGATCGCGCAAGCGCTCAAGCGCCGCATCGACCTCCGCATCGGAGACGTTCGTTTCGGGCAACTGTACAGGAATGTTTTTGTATTCCGGCAGGTCGAACTCCGGCGTGGTGACCACGGTCGCGCGGAAGCGCATCGATTTGTCCTCGCCGAATTGGACGTCTTCGATGTTGGCCAATGAAGCAACACGTAATTGCTCCTGCTCGATTGCGTCGTGATAACTCTTTGAGACGAGTTTTTTGGTCAGCTCTTCCTGAATTTCTTTGCGAAATCTTTTTTCGATCACCGAGCGCGGCGCCTTCCCCGGCCGATAACCTGGAATTTTCGCAAGGCGCGCGAAGTTGTTTGCGATGGAGTCCCACTCCTTGGAAACCTCGTCGGACGGCAATTCGATTTGCAGCGTAGAAATAGACCCCGGCTGCTTTTCAATTTCGACTTTCATGAATGGTCTTACTGTAGCGGCGCTCTCTGAGCCTCGCATTAATTTTCCTCCGCCCGCGACATGACACATCGGCCGCCACACACGTAAACGGAATGCATTGGCGGAAAGCCGAACCAGTACGCGATCTCGCGATAATCTTTGCAATCGAAGATCGAGAAGTTGGCGAGCTTGCCGATTTCGAGCGAGCCGATCTTGTCTCCAAGATTGAGACTGTAGGCTGCGTTGATTGTCGCGGCGGTGATAGCCTCCGCTGGCGACATTTTCATTTGCGTGCACGCGAGCGAGAGGACCATCGGCATGCTTGGCGTTGGAGACGAACCAGGATTGAAATCAGTTGCAATAACAACAGCAAGCCCCGCCTCGATCATTTCGCGGGCACGCGGATAATCTGCCCACCCAAGCGCATAGACTGATCCCGGCAGCAAAACCGGCTGCACGCCTGACGTTTTCATCGCTGCGATCCCCCGCTCGTCGGTTTTTTCCAAATGATCCGCCGTTGTCGCTTTTAATTCGGCGGCCAGTTTTGCGCCGCCGGAATTAGTGAGTTGATCGGCGTGAATTCGCAGCTTGAGTCCCAGCTTTTTTGCCGCGGTCAAAATCTCCCTGGATTGCTCGACGTCGAAATAGCCGCGCTCACAAAATACGTCGCAAAATTCCGCCAGCTTTTCTGATGCAACACGCGGCAGCATTTCCTGGATCACACAATTGACATGTTCATCGGCGCTCATCTCGCGCGGCACCGCGTGTGCGCCGAGAAACGTCGGAACAATTTCGAGTGGGGTCTCCTGATTAAGCCTCCGAATCACGCGCAAAATTTTTAGCTCATCATGAACCGTCAGCCCGTAGCCCGATTTAGCTTCGACCGTCGTCGTTCCGCAGCGGAGAAACCACTGCGCACGCTTCTTCGCTTGCGCAAGAAGATCGACGTCGCTGGCCGCGCGCGTCTTTTCCACCGTTGACCAAATCCCGCCGCCGGCTGCTGCGATTTGCTCGTAGGTTTCACCAAGCGCTCGCCGCTCGAAATCATCGAGACGATTGCCGGCAAAGACCAAATGCGTGTGTGCATCGACGAATCCAGGCAGAACAACCCGCCGTCCGGCATCGATGATCTCCGCATCGTCTGCCTTTTTCTCGATCTCGTCGCTCAGGCCAACGATATCGATCTTGCCATTGCGGATCAACATTCCGCCGTCGCGAATGATCGCTAGCTGGGATATCTCCGCGCCGATGCGCGGTCGGCGAGGCCCGGTCAGGGTAACTAATTGTGAAGCGTTTAGAACGGCAAGAGTGCCCATGAAATCGTTGAGGGGTTAAGGCGTCAAAAGGTTTAGGCGGATTTGCCTTTGTCGCTTCAACGCTTCAACCAAGCTTCTTTTCCACGACGCAGTTAATTTCTTTGAACCGCGCCTCAGAATCTGCACTGATCTTCCGGACCTTTTCAACGAACGCCGATTTCAATTTTTCATCTTTCAGCCCGGCCAGATTAATCCTTACATTCATGGCCGCCCCTTCGATGCAGGCGCGCGTCGCGAGAGCGCCAACGCCAACATCCGAAATGGAGGCAGGATTGCCCTTGTCGGCCATTTCGGAAAGCAGTTGGTAAGATTTGAACGCAGTTTCCATCGCCTTGAATGGAATCTCGGCCGCATGTTTCGTCGCCTGCTCGATTGCCGCTGAGCGCGCGGCTTTTTCTTCCGCCGATTCCTTCGGCAACGCGAACGCGTCCATTACCTTGTTGAAGGCGGCGGTGTCTTCATCCACAAGCGAGAGCAATTCGTCTTTGAGTTGTTGCCCTTTCACTGCCCGGTCGCTGAAATACTCGAGCCTGTCGTCCCACCCGCGTTTTCCGGCGGAAAGATTGGCCACCATTCCGCCTAACGAAGCGCCCAACGCGCCCATTAACGCCGCCACGGAACCGCCGCCTGGTGCGGGCGAATCGCTCAACGTTTCATTGCAGAACTCGCGGAGGTTCACTTTTAATAACGATCTCTTGGAATCGGATTCGATCTTGAATTCAATCACCTTTTCTTTCGGGTCGAAAGGTTTCAACTCACTCAATCCCAATGAGCGAATCGCAATGTCGATCAGCTCTTCCTCGGAGGCGCCCTCCGACCATTGCTGCTTGCGGAGAAAATATCTTCCGGCATCTAACAGACACTTTTTCGGAACCATGCCGACGATTTCTGATCCCGTCACACGCAGGCCGCGTTTGTTCGCTGATTCGACGCAAGCGTCGAACGCAACATGCAAAGGTGTCTCCTCGATGTTCGTCAGGTTCATGGAAATCTGCGCGATTCCGTACTCTTCGACGTACCAACCAATGGCCTTCACGTGCTTCAACATTCCAGGAATGCGGACGGACTCACCGCTGGCATCCAACACCGGTTTTCCAAAAGGCGTCCCGTCTTCCGTTTTGACCCGTCCGTTTTCTCTCACATCAAACGCGACAGAATTTGCTCTTCTCACCGCTTTCGTGTTCAGGTTCACATTATACGCGATCAAAAAATCGCGTGCACCGATCACAGTTGCGCCCGATTTCTCATTGAAAATGGAAGGCCCAAACTCCGGTTTCCATGCGGGGCCTTTTATTTTCTCAAAAAAGCCTTCGTATTCTCCCGCGCGAACGACCGAGAGATTCGAGCGCGACGCGTTTTTTGCCGCTCTTTCGTAAAGATAGACGGGGATGCTCAACTCCTCGCCGACGCGTTTTCCCAACTTGTTTGCGCAAGCGATCGCTTCTTCCCAACTGATGTTGCTCACTGGAATGAACGGGCAAACGTCGGTGGCGCCCATGCGCGGATGCGCGCCCTTATGTTTGCGCATGTCGATCAGTTCGGCCGCCTTTTTGATTCCGCGAAAGGCCGCTTCCACCGCGGCATCAGGACTGCCCACAAACGTCACCACCGTCCGGTTCGTACTCGCGCCCGGATCGACATCGAGTAATGAAACGCCATCCACCGATTCAATGGCATCGGTGATCTGCCGAATGACCTCCAGATCGCGCCCCTCAGAAAAATTCGGCACACATTCAATGAGCTTTCGCATAGTCACAGAATTTCTAGACAGGATTTACGCGATTGACCGGATTGCAAGGAAAGCGAATCGTTAATACGTAAGTTTCAATCTCGCCGTTGCGGGCGCATTGGGATGTCGATCTTGTTTGTGGCGGCGAATTCGATCGCGCGGGAATAGCCCGCGTCGGCATGACGGAGGACGCCCAATCCCGGATCGCTCGTTAGAACGCGCTCGAGACGAGGTTTGGAATTTTCGCCGCCATCGGCGACTACGACCATGCCGGCGTGCTGCGAATAGCCGATACCGACGCCGCCGCCGTTGTGAATCGACACCCAGGATGCGCCGGTGGCTGTGTTGATGAGCGCGTTGAGCAGCGCCCAATCGGCAATCGCATCGCTTCCGTCGATCATCCCCTCGGTCTCGCGGTTGGGCGACGCTACCGAGCCCGCGTCGAGATGGTCGCGCCCGATCACGATGGGCGCTTTGATTTCGCCGCGCTTCACCAACTCGTTCATTGCGACGCCGAACTCTGCGCGCTCGCCATAGCCGAGCCAGCAAATCCGCGCCGGCAATCCTTGAAAGTGAATTCGTTCTCGCGCGAGCTTCATCCAGCGCGCGAGCGTCTGGTCTCTCGGAAACAATTCGAGCGCGAGCCGGTCGGTGCGCGCGATATCTTCGGGATTGCCGCTCAACGCGACCCATCGAAATGGCCCGCGACCTTCACAAAACAGCGGACGAATGTATTCGGGAACAAACCCGGGAATATCGAATGCATTCTCGATGCCAGCCTTTTTCGCCTGCGCGCGAATGTTGTTTCCGTAATCAAAAGTGATGGCCCCTTTTTTTTGCAGAGCGAGCATGGCCTCGACGTGAACGCCCATCGAATGCATTGCCCTGTCGATGTATTCCTCGGGACTTTTCACACGTAAGGCGAGCGCGTCTTCGAGTGATATTCCGTGCGGTACATAGCCATTCAACGCGTCGTGCGCGCTAGTTTGATCCGTTAGGATGTCCGGAACGATGCCGCGCTTCACGATTTCCGGCAGGACATCGGCACAATTACCGACGAGTCCGACAGAAAGCGATTTCCGATTCTTGCGCGCATCGTCAATCATTCGCAACGCTTCATCGAGCGAGTGCGCGATCTTGTCGCAATAACCGCTCTTTAATCTTTTCTCGATCCGCGACGGATCGACCTCAAGGCCAAGAAAAACTGCGCCATTCATGGTTGCAGCAAGTGGTTGGGCGCCGCCCATCCCGCCGAGTCCGCCGGTTAAGACAAATTTTCCTTCCAGCGATCCGCCGAAATGTTTGCGTCCGGCGGCAGCGAACGTCTCGAACGTGCCCTGCACGATTCCCTGGCTACCAATGTAAATCCACGAACCGGCGGTCATTTGTCCGTACATGGTAAGGCCCATTTTCTCGAGGCGATTGAATTCCGTGTAGTTCGACCACTGACCGACAAGATTGGAATTCGCGATCAGAACGCGCGGAGCTTCTTCGTGCGTCCGGAATTTTCCCACGGGCTTTCCAGATTGGACAAGGAGCGTCTCGTTGTTTTCGAGATTGTGCAGGGATTGAATGATCGCCTCGAAAGCTTCCCAGCTCCTGGCGGCGCGACCTGTTCCGCCGTAAACGACAAGCCGGTCTGGGGCTTCGGCTACATCCGGATCGAGATTGTTCATCAGCATCCGCATCGCGGCTTCCTGATGCCAGCCTTTGCAACTGCGCTGGGTGCCGCGCGGGGCGTGGATGATTCGTTTTCCGCTCATCACGTTTCGTAGCCGCTGTCAAAATCGCCTCGGCGAATCGCTTCGGCAACCCGTGCAATGTCGCCGGAGAGGGGACGATCTTGCGTGAGAGGTCGCGCAATTTCCCTCAACACAGCAAAAGCCTTTTCCACACCGGTCCCGGCCTTAAGCGGGCGCCGGTATTCCAAAGCTTCGGCGCCAGCGAGCAACTCGATCGCCAGCAAATTTTCTGCAAGATCAACAATTTCCCGGAATTTCAATGCGCCCGTCATTCCCATCGCAACGTGGTCTTCTTTGCCAGCGGAGGTGGGAACATTGTCGATGCTCGATGGGTGCGCGAGCACTTTCGCCTCGCTAAGCAGAGCAGCCGCAGCAACGTGCGCGATCATGAAGCCTGATTCCATGCCGGGATGCCGGGCCAGAAACGCGGGCAAGCCTTCGTTCGTGTCCGGATTGAGCAGGCGCTCGATTCGGCGCTCGCTAATGCTCATCAGGTCCGTTACCGCGATGGCGGCGTAGTCGAATACGAGGGCCAGTGGCGCGCCGTGAAAATTGCCACCCGAAATGACGTCTCCGCTCTCAGCGAACACAAGTGGATTATCGGTCGCCGACGCAGATTCGATGAGAAGCACATCCTCGCAATGCGACAGCGCGCCGCGCGCGGCACCGTGCACCTGCGGCATACAACGCAGGCTGTAGGCATCCTGGATACGCGGATCGTTCTCGAGATGCGATTGGCGAATCTCGCTTCCTTCCAGAATCACCAACAGATGTTTGGCCGCCGCTCTTTGTCCAGGATGCGGCCGCGCGTCTTGCAACCGCGGATCGAACGCGGCAGGGGTGCCTTTCAGCGCCTCGAGACTCATCGCGCCTGAAACATCGGCCACATGAGAGAGCCGTTTCGCGCGCAGAAGCGCGAGCCCGCCCACTGCATGCATAGCCTGGGTGCCATTTAGCAACGCGAGTCCCTCTTTCGCTTCCAGCCGATGGGGCTTGAGACCGGCCCGGCTAAGCGCTTCGCCGCTTTCCATTCGTTCAGCTTTAAAAAAGGCATCGCCCTCGCCAATCAGGCTCAATGCGAGATGAGCGAGCGGCGCGAGATCGCCGCTGGCGCCCACCGAACCTTTTTCCGGAACGACTGGATGCACGCGACGATTAAGCATCTCACAAAGCATTTGGATGACTTCGGGACGGATTCCGCTAAGCCCGAGCGCAAGCACGTTTGCGCGGAGCAACATCATCGCGCGCACCTCCGGTTCCGAGAGTGGCTGGCCGATTCCGCAGGCGTGGCTGCGAACAAGATTCAGCTGGAGCTCGCCCAACGCATCGCGCGGGATGCGAACATCAGAGAGTTTGCCAAAACCCGTGCTGACGCCGTAAACGGCGGCATCACGCGCGATGATTTCTTCGACAAGTTTGCGCGAAGCCAGAATTCGCGGGCGTGCGAGGGTGGAAATTTCAACTGCCTGACCACTGAGCGCAACCGCAGCGATATCGGCGAGTGTCAATTTCTGACCGTTTAATTCCATCGGCGCAGTTTAATTGGAACGCAGCGAAATGGGAAGTACGTGCGCGCATGTCGCATAGGCCACATACGGCATGAAAAAAGAAAAAGGCCAGGTCGACCGTGACCTGGCCTTTTGTGCGCAAAGTTGACCGCAAACAGTAACTTGGGCGGCGGCTTTATTTCCCGTACGTGCTTGGAGGTGGGGTGACTTCCTTGTGTTGCGCACAAGCCCCGAGTCCCAAAGCAGTGACCAGCACCGCCACGATCATGATCGTTTTTAAAAGTTTCAATCTATCTCGCCTCCTTTCCCAGCAAGTTGCTCCGGTCTGTTTAGGCAGGGAACTGCAGGGAAGCAACGCTTTTCTCAACTTTTTTGAACAGATCACAACCGGGCGCCGGACCTATTTTGCGTAACCGGTCGTGCCCGCCCCTGTGGTCACTTCCTCCTTGTGTTGGGCGCAAGCACCTAAGCTCAAAGCACTGGCTAAAACAGCCACGATCATGATCGCTTTTAAAAATTTCAATCTATCTCGCCTCCTTTCGTAGCAAGTTGCTCCGGTTTGTTTAGGCAAGGAACTACAGGGAAGCAACGCTTTTCTCAACTTTTTTGGATGTATCGAAATGGCGCACATTTCAATTTGCAAGGTCCAGAGTCGGGCAAGTTCAAAACTTACCAGCTTTTATTCTTCGATCACGACGGGCGCGCCTACATCGACAAGATCGAACAACTCGATGACGTCCGCATTACGCATCCGCACGCATCCGTGGCTCGCCGGGTTGCCGATTTTGTCCTCGTGTTTGGTGCCGTGAATGTAAATGAAACGTTCGCGCGTGTTCGTGTTGTGCTCATCCAAGCCATCAAGCCATAGTATGCGCGACATCACCAAGTCCCCAGTCGGAGGAAGCGGATCGTCGGCTTTCAGCGGCACGCGACTTTGAAAAACAGTATCGCTCGGCAGGCCGTCGCCGATCTTCTCTGCAACGCGAAAGCGACCGATCGGTGTTTTCATGCTGCCTTCTTCCGTCCCGATCCCAAATCGCGAAGTGGACACCGGGTAAGTGCGGATTAGCGTCTCACCTTCCTTCAATGTGAGGCGCTGATCGCGAATCGAAATGTGAACGTTTTTCATTGCTGGCTAAATAGCTGCGCCGAATTGAGAATCAAGCAACTCAGAGCCAGCGTGAATCGAGTGCGGCGGCGATCGACGGGAACATTTCAGTGCCCGTCCATCAACGCTTGTGAGCAGTTGATCGGTGTTGCTTCGCGCAGCCTCATCCACCTAAAGACGACGGCCACGATTTTCGTTTGCGTAGTTTGCATCAAATCCGGCTGGCGATAGAATCCGGCTGCTGATGAAAGGCTATCACATCGCCGTCGTTGGGGCGACTGGCGCGGTCGGTCAGGAACTCTTGCACGTGCTCGAACGGCGAAATTTCCCAGTGGCAAGTCTGCGGCCGATCGCTTCGGCGCGTTCCGCCGGGAAATCTGTTCGATTTGGAGATGAATTGATCTCGGTAGACAAACTCGTCGATCACTCTTTTGAAAAAATCGACATCGCGTTTTTCTGCGCCGGCGGCGAGGTCTCGCGAAAATATGTGCCGATTGCCTGCCAGGCAGACGCGATTGCGATCGATAACTCCTCCGTTTTTCGAATGGAACCGCACGTGCCGCTGGTCATTCCCGAGATTAACGTCGAAGATGTGCGAGGACACCGCGGTCTCATTTCGAATCCAAATTGCACGACGGCGATCGCGCTGATGGCGCTTTATCCTTTGCACCGCGTGTTTGGCGTGCGCCGGATGTTTGCTGCGAGCTATCAAGCCGTTTCCGGCAGCGGCGCGCGCGCAATCGAAGAGTTGACCCAGCAAGTGAAAGACGCAGCGCGAGAACCTGTCGTGAATGCGAGTCGAACGCATCTACCGCATACGTCGCAAGTTTATCCGCATCCGATCGCGTTCAATCTTCTCCCACATGTCGATTCATTTCTCGAGAGTGGTTACACCAAGGAAGAAATGAAAATGCAAAATGAAGGACGCAAGATCATGCACCTTCCGGAATTTCGCGCCTCGGCGACCTGCGTGCGCGTGCCCGTTTATCGCGCGCACTCAGTCGCGGTAAGCGCGGAATTCGAACGCTCGGCATCGGTAGAGCAAGCGCGCGAGGTTTTGGCCAAAGCGCCGGGACTGGAATTGGTTGACGAGCCACAGAGCAATCGTTATCCCATGCCGCTAAGCGTCGCCGGAAAAGACAATTGTCAGGTGGGCCGCATCCGCATCGATTGCGCTCTTGAGAACGGGCTTTCCTTTTGGGTATCGGGCGATCAACTGCTCAAAGGCGCTGCTTTGAACGCGGTGCAAATTGCGGAGTTGTTGTAGCCACGGCCTCTGTGAGCCGCGCGCAACCGGTAAGAGCAAGAGGTGCTCTCGATGTAACGCAAAGCGGCCCCGGATCACCCCCGGGGCCGCCGTTAATCTCAAATTAAGTTCGTGTTATTGGGGGCCAGGAGTAGGAGACGTTTCCTTGCCTTTCTTTTGCCCGCCTTGTGGTTTTTCGTGACCAGGCGCGCCGCCAGGAGAAGACCGCCCAGCGGAAGCTCCGCCGCGCTGACCATAGGCACCCTGCCCTCGCTGTCCTCCACTCCCGGGGCTCTCGTGAGGAGCCGCGCCCTTTGTGGCAGGAGGCACCGTTCCGGTTTGTTCAGGTCCGCGTCCTCTAAATCTTCCCTGCGGCTCATTTGTAGTGCCGCCAGGTTGCGCGGGGCTCGGACTGGCAACGCCGCGTTCAAATTGTCCTCTGTTCTTGCTAGGTGGCTGCGTTGCCTCAGGCGCAACCGGAGCGGCACCGGGTTGCTCACGTCCGCGTCCTCTAAATCTTCCCTGCGGCTCGTTTGTAGTGCCGCGAGGTTGCTCAGGGCTCGGACTGGGAACGCCGCGTTCAAATTGTCCTCTGTTCTTGCTAGGTGGCTGCGTTGCCTCAGGCGCAACCGGGGCCGCGCCGGTTTGCCCGAGCGGCGACTTGCGTGGCGGTGGCCCATGAGGGGGCGTCGGGCTCGTTTCGAACCTGCCCCTCCCCGGCCTGCCGTATTCTTCTCCAGCTGGAGAACCTTGAATACGTGGAGAAGGCGGGCCAGCCGGTGACCTCGCTGGTGTGCCAGTCAGACTCGGTTGGGGTTGTTCGCCGGGTCGGCCTCTCCGTTTGCCTCTTTCAAACGGCGCTCCTGTTGCGCGCGGAGAACCCGTTGGACTTCCAGTAACACCCGGTGTGCCCGTGGCACCCGGTTGAACTCGTCCACCCGGCCGACCATGCCTGCCTTTTTCAAATGGCGATCCTGTAGCGGCCGGTGAAGCGATTGGACTCCCGCCCGCGGTCGCTGCAGGTGCAGTGGCAGATGGCGAACCACCAGCCGGTCCTCGTCCCGCCGCGGCGCCGGTTGGCGGCGGAATACTCTTTGGATTCTCGGTTTTAATTTTTTGCTTTAGCTGCGCTTCGTTAGGAACACCGGCCCAGCCTTTCTCGATTTTTGGCTTGGCGACTTTCGCTTTTACGCTCGGAGGCGCTGCCCCCGGAGCTGATTTAGTCAGTTTCTGAGGAGCAGCGACCACAAGTTTGCCGCCTTGGACTTTTGTCAGCGCTCCGGATTTCGCTGCCGCGGACAAATTGGTCGCTGACTCCCGCGTGATGCTCAGGCGCTGAATGGGCCGGCTGGAATGCGCGCTCAGCACGTTGTAATCAGGACCATAATTATATACGACATTGTTCCTAACGGAAATGTTGGTCACGTTCACCGTGTTGTTGATATAGGTGACGTTTTGCGACGGTGCGAAGATGCGATCGCGCAAGACCGGCTCACCGATAAAACGAACATCGACGAAGTTGTAATACTCGGGACCGATATCAAATTCGATATCCGCCTGTGCGCCAATAGGCTGTCCCTCGTAAACAACCCCCGGGCCGCGCGGTGGCAACGGCGCCCAGCCGACATAATCCCCACCTGTTCGCCACGAAACCCACGCCGGACCCCAGTCCAGATCGCTGCCGGGGAACCAGACCCAGCCGTAATCGGCCAGGCGCGCCCAGCGCCCATAATGGTAAGCAGCCCAGCCGAAATCTTCGTACGAGATCCATGTCCATCCGTCATCCGTGTAGGCCCAGTAGCCATCAGCATAAGGACGCCAATTCGGGTCGTTCACCGCCAGATCGGGTTGCCACCCGTAGCCGTAGTCTGCAACCTCAATCCAGTTTCCTCCGGAAAGATTGTTGTAGAAGAAATCAATCGACATATCGTCTGCCCGCGCACCCGGCAAGGCAGGCAAGACAAACGCGAGCATCGTTAACGCAAAAAGTATTCTTTTCATATTTGTGAAAGAGGGTGTTGAGGCGTTCGACTTCCGCGCTTCGCGGTTTATTCATCATATAATTCGAAAATCCCGCGGCCATCGCGCGTCGCTCATCGCAGATTGTCTCGCTCTCAATTGTAAGAGTTATCCGAGGCGTTTTGATAATCGGTCGCGGAGCCGTGGACGCTCAAGACGGAGAGCAAAATGTCAGTTTGCATTCCGAGCGGCGATAATGGCTGGAAACGCCACTCGTGGTCACAGCGTTTAGCAAACGTTCTACAGGACCAAGCGCGTCTTGCCGGTACCGCGCTCGATTCGGCCAATTCGTTTCGCGCGTAACACTGACATGGCGCGCTTCGCATTCCGCTCCGAAACGGCTGCCACCATGCCGATCCCCATGTTAAACACTTGATACATCTCCGTATCTTCGACAACGCCGTTTTGCTGCAAGATTTGAAAAATGCGTGGCACACGCCAGCTTTTCGTCTCAATCACGGCGTCGCAATCGTTCGGTAGAATTCGCGGCAAATTATCGATTAGGCCACCGCCGGTGATGTGCGCGAGACCTTTGATCATGCCGCTTGGAGCATTTCCGACGATCGGATGATAATTCTTGTGCACTCGCAGCAATTCCTGGCCAACGGTTGTTGTCGATCCTGGGAGACGCGAACCGACCTTCAATCTCATTTTCTCGAACAAAATTCTTCGGGCAAGTGAATAGCCATTTGTGTGCAAGCCGTTTGACTCGAGGCCGAGGACGGCATCGCCTGGTCTGATTTTGCTGCCGTCAACGATTTTGGCGCGATCGACCACGCCGACGATGCAACCAGCCAGATCGTATTCGCCTTCGCGATAGATTCCCGGCATTTGTGCGGTTTCCCCGCCGATCAGGGCACAGCCGGCAGACCGGCATGCGCGCGAAAATCCGCGCAACAGGTCACCGAACACGCGCGGGTCAAGCTTCTCGCAGCCGATGTAATCGAGAAAGAAAAGCGGTTCCGCTCCAAGCACTGCAATGTCGTTTACACAGTGGTTTACAAGGTCGGCGCCTACGGTGTCGTGTTTGTTCATCGCAAACGCGATTTTCAATTTTGTCCCGACGCCATCGATGCTTGCAACGAGCACCGGCTCGCGCATTCCAGAAAAGTTCGCGCGAAACAATCCACCGAATCCGCCGATCTCGCCAAGTACCTGCGGCCCGTGCGTTTGCTTCGCCAGCGACTGAATGGGGCGTTTCAGTCGATTACCAAGAGCGACATCCACGCCCGCGCGTGCGTAGGCCTTTTGCTTCCTTGTCATTCCGAGCGAAGTCGAGGAATCTCTCAATTTAGAACAGTAAGAGATGTCTCGACTCCGCTGGACATGACAGCAAAAAAAGCGCTTACTTCAAATCCGCGAACAATGTCGGATGCGCTTCCTCGGCTGCCAGGGCTTTCGCCCGTTGTTCGCGTTTTTCCATGATGAATTTATCCAATGCCGGATCGACCGGCAGCGGATAATCGCCGGTGAAACAGGCCAGGCAGAATGTGCTCAACGGCCTTCCGGTCGCCCGCACCATTCCTTCCACATCGAGATACCCAAGACTGTCCACGCCGAGATATTTGCAGATATCTTCCATCGACATTTGATTGGCGATGAGCTTTTCCGGATCGGGAAAATCGATGCCGTAATGGCAGGCGAACCGGTGCGGCGGGCAGCTGACACGCATGTGCACTTCCTTGGCGCCAGCCTCGCGCAAGTTCACAACACGCGCACGCGCAGTCGTGCCACGCACGATTGAGTCGTCAACCACGACGACGCGTTTTCCGGCGACCATTTCCTTGATCAAATTCAATTTTACCCGGACATCGAAGTCACGGATGAGCTGGCTCGGCTGCAAGAATGTACGGCCAATGTAGTGATTGCGAACAAATGCATGCGCGTACGGTATTTTGAGTTCCTGAGCGAAACCGAGGGCCGCATAATTTCCGGAGTCAGGCACCGGCACCACGATGTCGGCCTCGACGGGAAATCTGCGCGCGAGTTCGCGTCCCATTTCCATTCGCACTTTGCCTACGTTTACCCCGCCGAGCATGCTATCCGGGCGCGCAAAATAGACATATTCGAACATACAGAACGCCGGCCGCTCTTCTGGGAATGGCCGCTCCGAGCGCAATCCGTTTTCGTCGATAATCAGCACTTCGCCCGGCTCAATTTCGCGGATAAACTCCGCGTGAATGAGGTCAAGAGCGCAGGTTTCGGAAGCGACGATGTAAGCGCCGTCGAGTTTACCGAGCGCAAGCGGTCGCCAACCGAACGGATCGCGCACCGCGATGAGCTCACGCTCACTCATGATCAGGAGCGAAAACGCGCCCTGAATCCGCCGCAACGCGGCCAGAATATTACCTCCGTTCTCCGAGGGCTGTGCGAGTAGATGTAAGATGATTTCGCTGTCAGCGGTCGTTTGGAAGATCGAGCCTTTCCGTTCCAGTTCGTCTCGCAAAAGATCGGCATTAATCAAATTGCCATTGTGCGCGATCGCCATCTGGCCGCGCACGCAGTCAACCACAAAAGGTTGCGCATTTTTGATCGTGCTCGTCCCCGTAGTCGAGTAGCGCGTGTGTCCGATCGCGCGTGTGCCTTTGAGCCTGGCCAGTTCAGCCTGGCCAAACACCTGCGAGACAAGGCCCATGTCTTTATGCGTCAGAAAGCTCGCACCGGGACCATTGCTTGTGACGATGCCCGCGCTCTCCTGGCCGCGGTGCTGCAGCGCAAACAAACCGTAGTAAGTCAGCACCGCCGCGTTGGGATGCCCAAATACTCCGAAGAGGCCGCATTCGTGCCGCGGAAACGCGTCGGAGTCCGGCACCTCGTAGATGTCGATCTTGTCTGGAGAGACCACACCAAATAATCCACCAAATGGCGCTGTGTTCAATTGCGCGTTTCTAAAATCACAAACTCGGGATGCGTTCGGCCGCAGAATCGCTCTCGATTGCCCGCCGAATGGCGTTCCACCAGTCGTCGTAAAGATCAGCGACTAGCCAGCGGAATGTTTCGTCGTTTACCTGGATGCATAACTCGTCACCGCCGACTTTGCCGAGTTGTTCAAATGGAACACTCCGCCCGCGCAAGAAGGACATCGCTCTCCTAAGATTGGTTGGCGCGACTGAAATCACAATGCGCGACTGCGATTCGTTAAAGAGTGCCGCTTCTGTAGAGGCGGGCGTGTCGCCGGCGCAGCCGGCACGGCTGCCACCACAGTTTTCAAGCTTAATATCGGCACCTAACAAACCAGCCGGATTGAAACAGCTTTCCGCAAGCGCGACCGCGAGACCGCCTTCGGAGCAATCGTGTGCGCTTTTTACGAGACCTCCGCGGATTAAATCGCGAACAACATTTTGCACCATAACTTCAAGCTCAAGCTCGACATGTGGTGGCGGGCCGATTTTCATCCCGTAGCAGACTTTGACATAATGGGAGCCACCAAGGTTGTGGCTGGGATCGCCGATCCCGGCCGGACTCGCGCGTCCAAGGTCCCCGCTGCCGGGCTCACCGACCCCGGCTACGGCGCTGACCGCTCCTACCGTGCCGACGAGAATGATTGCGTCGCCAGCGTCTTTGAACCACTGCGTCGTGATGTGCTTTTCGTCATCAATCAAACCGACCATCGCGATGGTGGCCGTTGGATCGACAACTCCGGCAGGGCTCTCATTATATAATGAAACATTTCCGCCTGTAACGGGCGTGCCAAATACGCGGCAGGCTTCAGCGATGCCCTCAACCGCTTCGCGCAATTGCCAGAAGTTCTCCGGCTTATAAGGATTGCCGAAATTCAGATTGTCAGTCACGGCCAGTGGCTTCGCGCCGGAGCAGGTAAGATTGCGCGCGGCTTCTGCGACGGCGATTTTCCCGCCCTCACGCGGATCAAGCGCGCAATAGAGTGAATTGCAATCGGTGGTGGCGGCCAGGATTTTATTCGCATAACGGACGAAAAATACGGCGGCATCTGATCCTGGTTTTATAACTGTGCCAGTGCGCACGGTGTGATCGTATTGACGATACACCCAATTTTTTGACGCGATTGTCGGATCACCCAGCAACTGGCGCAGCGCTTCGCGATTATCGATCTTAGTGAGATCTTCGATGCGGCGGTCATAGACCCCCCCCACAGAAGAACGCGGCTTCGCTTCGCGCGAGTACAGCGGGGCTTCTTCGGCAAGCGCTTTGGCCGGGATCTCCGCGGCAATCGCGCTGTTGTTTCGTACGCGCATGATACCGTCGCCAGTGACACGGCCGATTTTTGCGTAAGGCACGTCCCACTTTTCGAACACATCACGCACAAGATTTTCTTTTCCGCGCTTGGCGATAATAAGCATTCGCTCCTGCGATTCGCTCAGTAAAATCTCGTATGGCGTCATGCCGGGCTCACGCTTTGGCACTTTCGCTAAATCGATCTCGATTCCGCTTCCGCCGCGGCTGGCCGTCTCGCAGGTCGAACAAGTTAGACCGGCCGCGCCCATGTCTTGAATTCCGGCCACGGCATCGTACGCGAGCAGTTCGAGGCACGCTTCGAGCAACAATTTTTCCTTGAATGGATCGCCTACCTGTACGGCCGGGCGATCCTCGCGCGATTGTTCGGTTAATTCACGCGATGCGAATGCTGCGCCAGCAAGGCCATCACGCCCGGTCTCCGCGCCGACATAAAAAACTGGATTGCCCACGCCGCGCGCCGCACCGCGTGCAAGTTGTTCGTGCTTCAGCACGCCGAGACAGAAAACATTTACAAGCGGATTACCTTCAAAACTTTCGTCAAAATAGATTTCGCCGCCTATGGTGGGGACGCCGATGCAATTACCGTAATGCGCGATGCCAGAGACGACGCCGGTGAAGAGGCGGCGATTGGCCGGAGTAGCGCGAGCGTCTCGCTGCCGCTGTTCATCGGATCGCAAGCCAGAGGCATGCGCTACAATTGGCCCGAACCGGAGCGAGTTTAAACAAAACTCAGGGCGTGCGCCCATGGTAAAGATGTCGCGAATAATTCCCCCAACGCCGGTGGCCGCGCCTTGGAACGGTTCGATTGCGCTTGGGTGATTGTGGCTCTCGATTTTGAACGCGATCGCCCAGCCGTCGCCGATATCGACAACTCCGGCATTTTCTTCGCCGGCTTTCACTAAAATGTTTGGCCCGGTGGTGGGAAGTTTTTTCAGTTCTTTTCTCGAATTCTTATACGAGCAGTGCTCACTCCACATGACCGAGAAAATGCCGAGCTCGGTAAAATTTGGTTCGCGCCCGAGGATTTTTTTGATGCGCTCGAATTCCTCCGGTGTAAGGCCGTGTTGTGCAACGACCTCCGGTGTCACAATCGGATCGACAGTCGGCGCTTGGCTCGTCATCGGCACGACACGTTAGCGAATCCGCAGGCCCGCTCAATTACGCAAATTGGAAATTTAGTTCGAATAGCGGCGCCACGGAGCCGGTCAAACAGGAAGACGGCCGCGCGACACTATGGGAGCGTCCGCCAAGTCCCCCAGCTACGAAGTTGGGGGGTAAACATCAACATAAACAGGGAGGCATTATAGTGAACAAAATAATTATTGCTCTCGTCTGCGCGCTCGTCGCGCCCTTGGCTTTTGGGCAAACCAGCACGACAACGACTGAGCAAACGACAGCGACAGAACCAACAACGACAACACAAACAACCACAACCTACACTGCCGGCACGGTGACCACCTATGAGCCCAGCAAGACGATTGTGGTTAAGAGCGACGAAGGTCCGGTCAGCTTCGCGCTGGGCACGGCCGCGCGAATCGTGAATGGCGCCGGGCATGTCGTTACATCAGCGCTCAAGCCGGGACAGCGTGTGCATGTTTACTACACAGGCACGGGCGAAACGCGCGTGGTCGATCATGTAGTTGTGGACGAAGATTAGGCGAAAATAATTCGCAAGCTCAAAGCCGCAGGATTCCGGCGGGAATCCTGCGGTTTTTTTTGCTCGTAGCGAATTTAGCCTTCGCTCTGCGCAGAAAAGTTCTGATAAACTTCGACGCGTGGACCTTTCGACTCTGGCAAATGTGGCCACGGCATTAACGGTTTTGGCTGCGGTCGCATTCGGTTTGCTTGAAACCCGCCGTGCGCGCCAGGAACGCGCAGAACGCGCGGCGTTCGCCGCCGTTCGAGCAATTCTCACTCCCGAATGGATGAAATCGATGATCGTAGTGCACAGTATTCCGGACGGATCGAGCGCGTCGGCGATCGAAGGGGACACACATGTATTGGCTGCGGTGCAAGCGGTGGGTGTGATTCTCGAAGGGCTTGGCTATTCTGTTTATGCACGCATTGTTCCTTTGCATGTAGTTGCCGACTTAATGGGTGGCACCCTCCGCCTGGCCTGGCGTAAAGTGCGGCCCTACGTCGAAGAAGAACGCCGGCGCAGCGGTTCACAGAAAACTTTTGAATGGTTCCAATGGCTCGCGACGCAGTTGGAACGATATTCGCCCGGAAAGACCAATCTGGAGATGGGCGCCCACCAAGTTTATCATGATTGGAAGCCGTAACAGTTGCGTTCCGTACGGACATCGCAGAACTTTGCACGATGGCTTTTGATCTAAAGGAAGTTGTAGCAGCGCGGCTGGGTGAAAATTACCAGCTCCACGAGCGCCATGTGAACCGTACTTTAGTGGCGGCGCAGCGAGTAATCGGGTTCGACAAAGTCTATGCCCGGGCCGAGGGCGCGTATCTCTACGATATGGACAACCAGCCGTATCTGGATTTTCTGAGCGGCTACAGCGTTTTTAACATCGGGCGGAATCATCCGGTTGTGAAGCAGGCGATTCGTGACGTGCTCGATCTCGATCTGCCCAACATGGTGCAGATGGATTGTTCGCTTCTGAGCGGGTTACTCGGGGAGGCGCTCACGAAGCGAACCCCGCCGCATCTCGACGCGGTTTTCTTTTGCAACTCCGGCACCGAGGCAATGGAAGGCGCGCTGAAATTTGCACGCGCCGCGACGGGGCGGAAACGGGCGCTCTCGTTAGCGAGCGCGTTTCATGGATTGAGTCTCGGTGCGCTCTCGCTGATGGGCTGCGAGAGTTTCACCGAAGGCTTCGGGCCGCTCATGGAAGGTTTCGATGCGCGCGTGCCGATCGATGACCTCGAAGCGTTAGATGCACAACTGCGCTCGCGCGATGTCGCCGCGTTTGTTATTGAGACCGTGCAGGGAAAAGGCTGTCAAACACCGAAGACGGATTTCTTTGTTCGTGCACAGGAACTTTGCCGCAAATACGGAACCCTCTTGATTTCCGACGAAGTGCAGACCGGGCTTGGCCGCACCGGGAAGATGTTCGGATTCCAGCATTGGAATTTGGAGCCGGACATCATCACGCTGGCGAAAACGTTGAGCGGCGGTTATGTGCCGTGCGGCGCGATTGTGACGCGACGCGAGATTTACCAGAAAACTTTTTCGCGCATGGACCGTTGCGTGGTGCACTCGACGACGTTCGGACGAAATAACCTGGCGATGGCTTGCGGGCTCGCCGCGTTGGAGATCATCGATCAGGAAAATTTAATCGAGAACGCGGCTAGCATGGGTGCGCTGCTCATGGAGAAGATCGATGCGTTGCGCGGGAAACATTCCTTTATCAAGGGAGCGCGCGGCAAAGGCCTGATGATCGGAATCGAATTCCACGAACCCCAGGAGTTCAAACTCAAAATGGCGTGGAAGTTGTTGCACAAGATCGAAAAGGTTCTTTTCGCGCAAATGATCGTGACCCAAATGTTGAGCAAGCATCGTATTCTCACGCAAGTGGCTGGGCACGCCATGGACGTGATGAAAATCCTGCCGCCATTGATCATTGGTGAGCGCGAGATCGACATGTTCGTTAACGCATTGGATGATGTGCTAATGGAATGCCGCAAATTTCCTGGGCCAATGTGGGAGCTTGGAAATAATTTCGTTAAAGCCGCGATTGGTTCGAAGCGGGGTGTCGCATCGAGCCGGCCTGTTTCGGTTTAAGACCATTCACGGATAAAAGCAGCGGACGTCGTTGCCACTACATTGTCGAATTCAGGTTGTGTGGTGTCCTTGCCAGGCGTACGGTCTAAATGCGCGTGAAGCGTCTTTTCAACGCGAATAAAATCGGAGGTAAATCATGAGCACTGCAGTTGTCGAACCAAAGAAAAGCGAAACGGAGCTGAATCAGCTTGATCAGCTTAGGAAGTTTACCAAAGTCGTCGCCGACACGGCAGATTTTGAATCCATCAAGGAATTCAAACCGCAGGACGCGACGACGAACCCGAGCTTGGTTTATGCCGCCACGCAAAAACCGCAGTACGCGCATGTGGTAGAAGAGGTGCTGGCTGATCGCAAGAAATCAGGTCTGAGCGGTCACGATCAGATCGAAGACATTTGCGATCACCTGCTAGTCCAATTTGGTTGCGATATTCTCGAGATTGTTCCAGGACGCGTTTCGACCGAAACCGACGCGCGCTTGTCGTTTGATGTCGAAGGTTCGATCAACAAGGCGCAGCGGTTGATCCAGCTTTATGAAGAACGAAAAATTGCGCGCGAACGGGTGTTGATCAAAATCGCGTCGACGTGGGAGGGATTGAACGCGGCCGAGCAACTGCAAAAGGAAGGGATCCGGTGCAATCTGACGTTGATGTTCTCGCTGCCCCAGGCAGTGCGCGCGGCCGAAGCGAAAGCGCAGCTCATCTCGCCGTTTGTCGGGCGGATTTACGATTGGTACAAGAAAGAAAACAAACGCGATTACGCTGGTCCCGAAGATCCTGGTGTGCAGTCAGTTAATGAAATTTATACGTATTACAAGAAATTCGACATCGCGACCGAAGTCATGGGCGCGAGCTTCCGCAACGTCGGACAAATCCGCGAGCTGGCCGGTTGCGACGCGCTCACGATCAGTCCCGAACTGATGAAGGAACTTTCGGAATCGACCGAGCCGCTCGAGCGCAAACTTGATCCAGAAAAAGCGAAGTCCACGAAGATCGACAAGTTGGAGTTCGATGAGAAGAAATTCCGATGGCTGTTGAATGAGAACGCAATGGCGACGGAGAAAACGGCGGAAGGCATTCGCAAATTCGCCGCCGATGTCGTGAAACTCGAAAAATTCGTAGCAGGCAAGTTGTAGCCGCGATCGATGGTCGCGGTCGGCCGGCATCAACGATGCCGGCTACAGCATGTTCAACGTTGTCCTGATTGAACCGGAGATTCCGCCCAACACTGGGAATGTCGGGCGGCTTTGTCTGGCGGCGCAATCGACACTGCATCTGGTTAAGCCACTCGGGTTTTCCTTGGACGATCGACAACTGAAACGCGCTGGGCTTGATTATTGGGACGAAGTCAAGGTGCAACTCTGGGACTCCTTCGACGCGTTGCGGCAGGCGCAGCCGTCGGAGGCGCGCTATTTTTTTCTCACGACGAAAACCAAACGCGCCTACTACGAAGCAACGTTTCACCGAAATGATTTTCTCGTTTTCGGTCGCGAAACAAAGGGGCTACCTGAAACTCTGCTCGCCGCCAATATTGATAGCTGCATCAGCATCCCGATGCACGGGACGCGCAGCCTAAACCTCGCCACCGCTGTTGCAATTGTGTTGTTCGAGGCGGTGCGCCAGGAGCAGCGCTGACCAAAACATCGCAACGCATCGGCGCTGTCGGAGTTAAATCAGCGAAGGACAAAACAGAAGGATAATCATGAAACGTATTGTGTTCCTAACATGTATTGGGAGCGTCGCACTAGCGCTGACGGCATGGGGTGCTCCAAAAGACAGACCAGCAACCAGATCGGCGAAGGGTAAAAGCACGCCAAGCGCGCATACGGTCTCGGCAAGAGGTGGAGGCCACGTGGCCCGGCACGCCGCACCGGTGAGAACATCGCGAAGTTTTTCGGCTGCGCGATCTCATCAGCGGGCTATCGCGGCGACACCACGGACCAGGTCCAGTTCAGTAGCTCGCGGAAGAGCTCTGCGAAGCAGCCGCGTGGAGACGGTAAAAGTGCGCAGCACGCGAACTGCAAATGCCAGGACAACAGTGGCCGCTCGCAACCGCACGGCGATTGATCGCGAGAGAAGTCTCGCTCGGGCAAACACTCTGAGGACCAACCGTGCAGAGCCGGCAAGACTACGCAACGCGCAGGCCGCGAACGCCAATGCAAGACTCGCCGCTCGCAACAACCTAGCAGTTAATCGCGCAACAAACGCCCGCATCGTCAACAATCGCACAAGAAACGCCCGCATCGTCAACAATTGGCGGAGCGATCGTTTCCGCAGTTCGAACTACACCGCGTTTTACAATTACAACCGGCGATGGCACGACCGGAGCTGGTGGAGAAGGAACTACACGCGTATCATCTTTGTGAGCGGGGGGTGGTGGTACTGGAATACGGGCTATTGGTATCCGGCCTGGGGTTACGCTGCGGGAGCTTACTATCCTTACGATGGCCCAATCTACGGATACAATGACCTTTCACCTGATCAGGTGATCGTGAACGTGCAAAGTCAATTGCAGCGCGATGGTTATTATGCTGGGCCGGTTGATGGAATCCTGGGATCGCAAACCCGGCAGGCACTGGCAGCTTTTCAAGCTGACCATGGATTGGCGATCACCTCGGCGGTCGATAGGCCCACCCTGGCGACGCTCGGTTTGGCGTAAGGTAGGCAATCTCCTTCGCTGAGAGCCGCACGGCGAATTTCACCGTGCGGCTCTTTTTCCAGAAAAATCTGGCGACGCTTACTGTCGGCCAAGAATGTCCCCGAGCTCCGTCAGGAGCGCCACAGCACATGGAATTCGTTAAATCATTGAATCGTTAAATCGGATTGCTTACGGCAGTTTTTCCAGATTGTTTGCGACGACAAAATCTGCGCGGACACTCATGAGGCATCCAGAAAGTAACGCTCCGACGTTGAATAAATAAAGACATCAAAAGGTCTAACAACCCAGAAGGAAAAAATTTTATGAGAATATTTCTTGTTTTAATTTGCAGTCTTGCGCTTGCATTGGCCGCGAGCGGCGCGCAAGAGCAAAAGAAGGAAAAGAAACCAGCGCCAAAGAAAGCGACCGCGCCCGCTGCGCACGTTTCGCAACCGAAAGGAAAAGCAGTAGGCAGGTCGGCTGAAACCGGTAAAGCGGCGGGAGCAGGCAAACCGACAGGTGTCGGTAAGTCGACAGGAGCCGGCGGGCAACTGGGAGTTGGCAAACCAACCAAGGTAGCCAAACCCGCGGGAAAAGGAAAAGATAAGCAACCGGGAGCGGGATCAGGCGAGGCCTATTACAAACCTCCGGGAGGAGCCAAAGGAGTAGCAACGGGCAAGCCAGCGAAGGCCGGAAAAGTAACGGGAGCAGGCAAGCCAGCGCAGGCTGCCACCGCCACGACAGCCGGCAAGCTCACGGCAACCGGGCAGGCAAAGGGCAAGCCGTTCAAGGCGCAGCATTTCAATCTGCCAACGAAGGCGCCTCCAACAAAAGTCGCAGCCGTAAACTTCCAGCAAGGGCGACACATCCAAGGGAGCCAAAACTGGCAAGGCTCAAAGTATACGGTTTTTCGCAACTATTCATCACAATGGCACGACAGGAACTGGTGGAGGGGCCGTTACAACCGGGTAGTTTTCGTATACGGTGGATGGTATGCTTGGAATTCGGGATACTGGATCCCGGCTTGGGGCTACGCTCCTAATGCATATTACGCCTATGATGGCCCGATCTACGGCTATAATGGCTTACCTCCCGATCAGGTGACCGCCAATGTCCAGTCCGCGTTGCAGCAGCAGGGGTATTATCATGGCGAAGTGGATGGTCTGCTGGGCCCCCTTACGCGGGCCGCAGTCGCAGATTATCAGCGCGACCACGGACTCTACACCACATCAACAATTGATCAGCCGACACTGCAATCGCTGGGAATAGCATAACGAAAATCCTATCACGAAAGCCGCCGCGGAATGATTTCTCCGGCGGCTTTTGGCATACAGAGGGGAATTGGAGTAGTGAAGCGTGGGAGTAATGGAGTTTTGAAAAGCTCCAAATCCCAAGGTCCCAGGAAATCACAATCCTCGAAGTTCCAAAAGGCTGCGCGGATTTGGAAGTTGGGGATTTGGAGTTTTTTTGGATGTTGGGGCTTGGAACCTGGAGCTTTTTGCAACTTCATTACTCTGCCTCCAACTCAATGAAATCGTCGCCGCAATTAATTGCCCACGATCTTTTCCAATCATTCCGAATGGGTTCTCGGCGGATTGAAGTCCTGCGTGGCATCTCGATGGAGATCGCGCACAACGAGGCGGTCTTTCTCTCGGGGGCTTCCGGTACGGGTAAGACCACTCTCCTTTATACGTTGGCCGGACTGGAGCGGCCAGAATCGGGCACGGTCGAGTTCGAAGGACGCCGGCTTTATAATGGCAACTCAGCTACGCAGGCGCGCCTTCGGAACGAAAAAATGGGTTTTGTTTTCCAAGGCTACTTTCTGCTACCCGAGCTAACCGCATTGGAAAATGTTCTGTTGCCGGCGATGATTGGACGCAGGGCGACAAGAAGCGCCGCTGAAGAAAGTCTGGCCGCCGTCGGTCTTGGCGATCGTCTGCATCATCTGCCAGCAGAGCTTTCAGGTGGCGAACAACAACGCGTCGCCATTGCGCGCGCGGTGACCAATAATCCTGACATCATTTTTGCGGATGAGCCGACTGGAAATCTCGATTCGAAAACCGGCGATGCAATTATCGATCTTCTGTTAAATCTCTCGCGTGAGCGAAACAAAACATTGCTCGTCGTGACGCACGATGCGCGCTTGGCCGCACGCGGGGACCGACAAATGCACATCAAAGACGGAGTGTTGCAATGAAAAATGTAGCGCAAGCGTCTCGCTTGCGAACCGTGAATGTGCAGCCGGAGGCTCACGCCACTTTGATTTTGCGGCTTGAATTGCGTCGCTAAACGCCGGAGATTTTTGTTGTCATTATGAAAACCACTGATGCGACGGTGTTAGATAAACTGAAAACTCACGAGCCTGCTGCCGATGCACTAGTTGAACCTGCGATCGAAAGTCGTCCACGCGCGGCAACCGGCGTCAAGGAAGCCAAGATTTACATCGACGGAAAATTCTATTCGGAAGCCAGCGCGAAGGTCTCTGTCTTCGATCACGGTCTGCTTTACGGCGACGGAATTTTCGAAGGCATTCGCTTTTACAACGGGCGTGTCTTCCGGCTCGAAGAACATCTCTCCCGGCTGTGGGATTCGGCGCGCTCGATCTGCCTGGAAATTCCAATGACGGTGCGGGACATGACGGAGGCGGTGCTCGAGACCATCCGGCAAAATCATCTGCGTGACGGTTATATCCGGCTGCTGGTTACGCGCGGCATTGGCAACCTGGGTTTAAATCCGATGCAATGTAAATGCCCGAGCGTGATTATCATTGCAGCGATGATCGCTCTCTATCATGAGAGCTTTTATCGAAAGGGATTGACGATCGTGACCTGCGCAACGCGCCGTAGCAATCCGGCCGCGCTTAATCCGGCGGTCAAATCGCTTAATTATCTGAACAACGTGATGGCACGGATCGAGGCGAACCTGGCGAACGCGGACGAGGCGCTCATGTTGAACGACGCAGGGAACGTTGCCGAATGCACGGCTGATAATGTTTTCGTTATCAAGCGCGGTCAAATTTTTACGCCGCCGATCACGGCTGGTGCCCTGCGCGGGATCACGCGCGGGATTGTGTTTGAGATCGCGGCGGAACTCGGCATCAAAGTTTTGGAGACAGATATCACGCGCCATGATATTTTTGTGGCCGACGAATGCTTTCTCACGGGGACTGCTGCGGAGATTATTCCGGTCGTCAAGGCCGATGGACGCCTGATCGGAAATGGAAAACCAGGACCAATTACTACGCGCACGATGGCACGGTTCCGCCAGATGACGCGCGAAACCGGCACGCCGATTTTTGCGTGACGTCGAGCAAGGCAGGCTCTGAAGCAGAAGGTGCGCAGGGAATATTCGGGGTTGAATGTTTCCCAAATATCGAGGTCTAATCAAAAGAGATGCTGTGCGACGTTTGTAAATGCAATGATGCGACGGTCTTCCTGACACAAATTCTGGAAGGCAAAATGCAGAAGGTAAATCTCTGCGACGCCTGCTCGAAAGAAAAAGGCGTACAGGATCCCACCGGTTTCGCACTCGCCGATCTGCTGCTTGGTATCGGTGCAGCGGAGGAAATCGAAAAAGGAGCGTCGACACAGAAATGCCCGGTCTGCGGCTTTAGCCAGGCTGACTTCAAAAAAACCGGTCGCCTCGGATGCAGTGCGTGCTATGTCACGTTTGCCGACGGCTTGGGCGGATTGTTGAAAGCGATGCACAAGGGCACCGAGCACGTGGGGAAATTGCCAGAACGCGCGCAGCGTGCCATGAAGCTGAACCACCGGATGCGTGCCTTGAACGAAAATCTGCAGAAAGCAGTCGCGGAGGAAAAGTACGAAACGGCTGCTTCGTTACGCGATCAAATTAAGCAACTCGAAAGCGAGCTCTTGAATTCGCCATGAAATTTTCCAATGTGCTGGCTACTGCCGGAGAATGGCTGCGCGGTGAAGGGCCTCATCACCAAATCGTAATCAGCAGTCGCGTGCGGTTTGCACGCAATTTGCGCGACCGCCCTTTTCCGGGTTGGGCCAAGAAGGCGGAACGCACTTCGATCCTTGATCTCGTTAGACCGTGTGTTGAGGAGCTGTCCGAAATGCAGGATTCTTTTTCTGAAAGCCTGCAGGATCTTTCGGCGCTCGACAGGCAGGTTCTGGTCGAGCGTCATCTGATCAGTCGCGAGCACGCCGCCAAGGGCGCGGGCAGCGCAGTGGTAGTTAATCGCCGGCAAACCCTTAGCGTCATGATCAACGAAGAAGATCATTTGCGCATGCAATCGATCCGATCCGGCCTGCAGTTGAAACAGGCATTCAAACTCGTCGATAAGATCGATACTGCGCTCGAAAATAGACTGGAGTTCGCCTTTGACGAGCGCCTCGGATACTTGACCGCGTGCCCGACCAATGTGGGCACCGGCATGCGCGCCTCCGCGATGTTGCACTTGCCAGGGCTTGTTTTGAGCGAACTGATTAATCAGGTCATTCAGGCCGTGAGCAAAATCGGTCTGGCCGTCCGTGGTCTTTATGGCGAAGGGACCGAAGCGATGGGCAACCTTTTCCAGATTTCAAATCAAACGACCCTCGGCGAAAAGGAAGAGGAGATCATTAATCGCCTGACCAAGGTGATCGAAACAATTATCGAGAAAGAACACGACGCGCGACAGGTCTTGCTTCAGAAAAAGCCAAATACTCTTTCGGATCAGATCGGCCGCGCCTACGGCGTTTTGACCTTCGCTCACGCGATGGCTTCAAAGGAAGCGCTCAACTTATTGTCGATTATCAAGCTCGGTGTCGATCTGGGTGCGTTTCCGGAGGAGCGGCGTTTGCCGATCGACGAATTGTTCATCGACACTCAGCCCGCGCATTTGCAGAAAAGTTCTCAACAAAAACTAAATGCCGAAGAGCGCGACCATCTGCGCGCCCAAATTATTCGCGAGCGTTTGAAACTCTTCCCCAAACCTGATATTAGTAAGATGGCGAGGGAGTCGGGCAATGGCTCGATTGCCGATGCCATCGAATAATGAATAATTTCACACCGCGCGCTCAACAGGTGCTGGCGCTTGCCCGCAAGGAGGCCGACCGCTTTAATCACAACTACGTCGGCACCGAACATCTGCTCCTGGGTCTCATCAAACTGGGACAGGGAGTAGCCGTGAACGTCCTGCAGAAGATGGGTCTCGACCTTGAGACCGTGCGCATGGAGGTGGAGAAGCAGGTCGGCTCGGGACCGGAAACCAAGATGGTCGGCAACGTTCCATATACGCCGCGTGTTAAGAAAGTGCTGGCGCTCGCCGGCAAGGAAGCCAAAGCGCTTAATCATTCGTATGTCGGCACGGAACACATTTTGCTGGGCCTTCTGCGTGAAGGCGAAGGCGTCGCCGCGCGAGTGCTGAAGAGTCTTGAAGTCGATATCGAACGCACCCGCAACGAGATTCTTAAAGAACTCGATCCAAATTTCACACCGTCCGAATCGGACCAGGAAGGCGGCGAACCGACGAAAAAAGACGTTAAGACCCCGGCACTCCGCGCGTTTGGCCGTGATCTGACCGATTTGGCGAAAAAGGGCGAACTCGATCCGGTAATTGGCCGGCGTAATGAAATAGAGCGCGTCATTCAAGTGCTTTGCCGGAGGACAAAAAATAATCCAGTCCTGATCGGCGAAGCAGGCGTTGGCAAAACGGCCATCGCCGAGGGGCTGGCACAGGAGATTGGAAGCGGCAACGTGCCCGAATTGTTGCGCGACAAACGCGTGATCACGCTTGATCTGGCGCTAATGGTGGCCGGAACAAAATACCGCGGCCAATTTGAAGAGCGTATCAAGGCGGTGATGGACGAGATTCGTCGTTCCAAGAAAGTGATCCTTTTCATCGACGAGCTGCACACGATCGTGGGTGCGGGTTCGGCCGAGGGCGCGATGGACGCTTCGAACATCATCAAGCCCGCGCTGAGCCGGGGCGAATTGCAGTGCGTCGGCGCGACCACGATGAACGAGTACCGCAAGTACATCGAGAAAGACGCAGCGCTCGAGCGCCGTTTCCAAACCATAAAGGTCGATGCGCCAACCGTCGATGAAGCCATCCAAATCCTGAAAGGTCTGCGCCCGAAATACGAGGCCCATCACAAGGCGAAACTTACCGACGAAGCGCTCGAGACAGCAGTCAGATTTTCCGACCGTTATATTACCGGACGCTTTCTCCCCGATAAAGCGATCGATGTAATGGATGAAGCCGGCGCACGCGCGCGCATCAACGCCATGACGCGGCCGCCCAATGTCAAGGAGATAGAGAAGGAAATCGAAGAGATTCGCCTTGAAAAGGAGGCGGCGATTAAAGCGCAGGACTTCGAAAAGGCCGCCGCGCTTCGCGACAGAGAAAAACAAACCAAGGAAAAGCTCGAAGCAATTCTGAGCAAATGGCGTGAGGAGCGCGAAGAGAAAGAAGTAGTGGTGACAGCGGACGACATGATGCACATCATTTCGAAAGTCACCGGCGTTCCGCTCCAGCGCATGGAACAGGAGGAAACGCAAAAACTGCTCATGATGGAAGCCGAGCTGAAACAGCGGGTCATCGGTCAGGAAGAAGCGGTCATCGCCATCAGCAAAGCGTTGCGCCGCTCGCGCGCCGATTTGAAGGATCCCAAGCGCCCGATCGGCTCGTTTGTCTTTCTCGGCCCGACCGGAGTCGGCAAGACCTATCTCGCGCGCACGCTGGCCGAGTTCATGTTCGGCGATGCCGACGCATTGATCCAGATCGACATGTCCGAATACATGGAGAAATTTACCGCCTCGCGATTGATCGGTTCGCCGCCAGGCTACGTCGGCTACGAAGAGGGCGGACAACTTTCCGAGGCGGTGCGGCGCAGACCCTATTCGGTTGTGCTTTTCGACGAAATTGAAAAAGCGCATCCGGACGTGATGCACCTGCTCCTGCAAATTCTGGAGGACGGAAAAATCACCGACTCGTTAGGCCGCAAGATCGATTTCCGGAACACAATTATCATCATGACCTCGAACGTGGGCGCCGAGTTGCTCAAAAAGCAAACCGTGATGGGCTTCGGTGCGCCGCGCGAAGGGCACGATTACGTTTCGATGCGAGACAAGATCCTCGAAGAGACCAAGCGCGTTTTTAAACCCGAGTTTCTTAACCGGCTGGACGAGATCATCGTTTTCCATTCGCTCGGCAAACCGGAGTTGTTGCGCATCGTCGATCTGGAAGTGGACAAGGTGCTCCTGCGCATCAAGGCGAAAGACGTTCATATCGAGCTGAACCAGAGCGCTAAAGAATTCCTCATTGAGAAAGGCTACGATCCGGATTATGGCGCACGGCCAATGCGGCGCGCAGTTGGGCGTTATCTCGAGGACCCGCTGGCCGAGGAATTGCTGCGTGGGCACGTCAAGGCGGGCGACCGTGTTGAGGTTATGGCCGCCGACGGAAAACTGAGCTTCCACGTCGCCGAATCGCAACCGCAGACCAGCGCGGCTGCGCCCGCAGCGAGCTAGAGCCTTTCGGCTCCCCCCGACGGTCGAGACCCCCACCCCAATCACGCTCGCGGATGCGCGTCCGCATAGGCTTTCTTCAGCCGTTCGACGGTCACGTGCGTGTAAATTTGTGTCGTGGAAAGACTGGCGTGGCCGAGCAGCGCTTGAACGCTGCGCAGATCAGCGCCGCGATCGAGCAGGTGCGTCGCGAAGCTATGCCGCAGCTTATGTGGACTGATGGAAATTGGAATCGATGTGTGCCGTAAATAGCGCTTCAGGATAAGCCAGATGGAGCGGGTAGATATTCGCCTGCGCGCTTTGTTTATGAAAAGCGGTCCGGAATGTACATTGCCGGTCGCGCGATAACGCGAGATTGCCTCCAGCGCGGGCAAACCCACCGGGCAAACGCGTTCTTTTCGACCTTTGCCCAACACACGTATCGACTCGGTAAAAAGGTCCACGTCGGCAACATCGAGAGCGGCCAGCTCGCTTAACCGCAAGCCACTGCTGTAGAAAAGTTCCATGATTGCCACATCGCGCAGCGGCATCCAGACAGGGGCAGCTCGATTTTTCGCCACGCGGGTTGGCGCTGCGAGGAGCTCTTCGATCTGCGGACGTGTGAGCACCAGCGGAAGTTTCTTCTCGATCTTCGGTAATTGCACTTCACGCACAGGATTGCGTCGCAGCCCTTTCCGCGCCGCGAGAAACTGATAGAGCGTGCGCAACGCGGAGAATTGCAATCGCACGTAGGAACGCGCTTGCCCTCGCTTCATAATGGCAAAGAGATAATCGCGAAAATCGTCCACCGTGCATTTTTTCCATGGTGTTTTGTTCTCCGCCCGAAACGCAGTCAGCGCCTGGCGATATGCCTTGAGCGTGCGCGACGAAGCATTTTTCTCGACCCCGAGATAGCGCAAGAATTCCTCGGCAAGAGGGTCCCTTTTGTTCAAGGCGCTCGCGGCCTCTGTCATTTCGCGCGGAGTCGAGACATCTCTTACTTTATCACAAATGATGCCGTGTCAGAACTAACAGCGAGAGATTCCTCGACTTCGCTCGGAATGACAATACGGAAGTTTGCCATTTGAGGTTTGCTGCTTAGTGCGGCCCGCTCGCTCACCCTTCGTTTTTCGAGCTTTGTTCTCATTCCTTCGACATTGCTCATTTGGATTTCGTCATTTCCACGCCCTGCACACACGTGATTCGTTTAAACGGTCATGTCGTCACAATGGGTCCGATTCAACGGCGGGCTGAAGTGTTGGCGAAGGAGGCAACGATTTAACGTAGCGAGGCCAACGATTCATTCCGGTTTTTCGACTACGTAGCGAAGTTGGCCCGCGGCAGTGCCGCGAAATTGACTTTTGAAAATTGGTGACGGGTTCATCGAAATCAATTCGTAACCCTTCAAGACAAACTCCGGATAAATCCCGTTGCTCGCCGGCTCGTAAACCTTGTCGCCGCTAAAGGAGCCGTAGAGTTTGTATTCGTAGTTGTTGTCGCTTCCGAATTCGAGGCGTTCGCGGTCCGGCGCAAGCTTCTCTTTTTCATTTAACATCACTAATTGGGCTTCGCTCCAAGGCTGACCAGGACGGCGGATGTAGCCCCAGAACTTGTAATCAGGTTTGTAATAACGCCGGCCGATAAAATAATCTCCCGGCGGTTCGGCAGCGATGTGCTGCGCCATCTCGATTCTCGCTTGCTGGATCCCTTGCGGCATGGTTTGGCAGCTACCGAGAAGCAGCGCGCCAAGCAAAAGGTCGCTTGCCAGGAGAAGGTGAACGGCGCGCGTCATTGTCTGGATCGGCATCTTTTTATCGCAAGTTTGCTCCGCGCGCAAACTGTCGCGTTGCGAAACACAAAGGATTGCATCGCTGCGATCGGCTCGGTAGGTTCCCGGCCAGCCAATTGCCTTTAAGAAGTGGATGCCCAGTGAAAGTGAATCCTCAAAGAGCGTTGCGCATCCGACCATTCACCATTGACTAATCACTATTCACCAGAGCCAATGATCGTTCGATTTTTCAGCGCGCTAGGCGCGCCGCTGCTCGCGTTCTTTCAATATTTGGGGGAGGTTGTGCTGCTCGCGGCCGACACGTTTCGTTCTATTTTTACGCACAAGCTCCGCTGGAAATTATTTCTCACTCAAGTCGTCGAAATTGGCTTGCTTTCACAACTTGTAGTCGTGATCACGGGTGCGTTTACCGGCGCGGTCTTCGCGGCTCAAACGTTCTTTCAATTTAACAAAATCGGAATGGGATCGGCCACCGGCGCAGTGGTATCGGTCTCAATCTGCCGCGAGCTTGGCCCAGTGCTCACCGCATTGATGGTAGCGGGTCGTGTGGGCGCAGCGATGTCGGCGGAAATCGGCACAATGAAAGTGACCGAACAGATCGACGCATTACGAGCGCTCGCAGTTTATCCGACCGATTATCTGGTCGTGCCGCGCGCGCTCGCCATGATGGTGTCGATGCCGCTGCTGGTAGCCGAATGCATCGCCGTCGGCATCGCTGCTGGCTATTTCGTCGCGATTTTTATGCTCGAGATCAATGGCACTTATTACATGGCGAACATGGTGCGCTGGACGCGCAACCGCGATATCATCATGGGCTTGTCGAAAGCATTTTGTTTTGGGGTCTTGATTGTGTTCATCAGTTGTCAGAAAGGGCTGAGCGCGCGCGAAGGCGCCGTCGGTGTGGGCCGGGCAACGACTGAAGCCGTGGTGAACTCCTCGCTCGCGATCCTGATTTGCAATTTCTTCCTCACGATGTTGCTCAACATCATTTATCCGGCAGGATATCAGTAATATCAGGCAGTTGAGAGTTGAGAGTTGTGCGTTGAAAGTTGTGCGTTGCGATGATCGAAGCACCGCCATCTCCAAAGCCGTCCACTAAATCCCATCTGGTCCCCGGTAATTCGTCGCCTATGGTCGCGGTGCGTTCATTGGCAAAGAAGATTGGGGAACAGGAAATCTTGCGCGGCGTCGATCTCGAGGTCACGCGTGGTGAAACGCTCGCCATCATCGGTCGCAGCGGTGGGGGCAAAAGCGTTTTGCTCAAACATCTGGTGGGTTTGATGGAACCGGATGCGGGCGAAATTTGGATCGAAGGCCAAAATATTATCGGATTGACCGAGCGCCAGCTCGGCGCCGTACGAGAAAAGATAGGCATTCTCTTTCAAGGCGCGGCGCTTTTTGATTCGATGACCGTAGCGGAAAACATCGCGTTTCCGTTGCGAGAAGCAGGCGAACGCAACCCTAAGGTTTTGCGCGAAAAAGTTCGCGAGATGCTCGACGTGGTGGAGCTCGAAGGCCAGGAAGAAAAAATGCCGGAGAGTTTGAGCGGCGGAATGAAAAAGCGAGTCGGTCTTGCGCGCTCTATCGTTCGCCGGCCCTCCTGCGTGTTGTACGATGAGCCCACGTCCGGACTCGACCCGGTCGTCTCCGACAGTATTAATCGCCTGATTCGCCGGTTGCAGAAGCGGCTGGGAATGACCAGCGTCGTGGTCACGCACGACATGAAAAGCGCGTTCGATGTCGCTAATCATGTCGCCTACTTGCACGAAGGTCGAATTTATTTCTACGGCACGCCGAACCAGCTGCAGCAGACGAGCGATCCGATTTTGCAGGATTTCTTGCTCGGCCGCTCCGAAGGTGCGGGCGATTGAGGTCAATCGCCGCAGCCTGGTATATTCGCGTCTGCGACGCGCGGTTCGGGTGAAGCGTCCCTACCTTGCGAAAATTAGCAGTAAGACCGACAATTAGCGCTCAATGAATCGGCACGAACGAGGTTTGGAATTTAAAGTCGGCGCTTTCGTTTTCGTTGGATTAGCGATGCTGGGTGCGCTGGTTGTGCAGTTTGGCCGT
>VBQC01000059.1 GCA_005887825.1 Verrucomicrobiota bacterium
GAAAATGTGGAAATTGTCGATCCAACCATGGGCGGCGAAGATTTTTCCGAATACAGTCTGCCGGACCATTCGATTCCAGCCGTTGATTTTCACATCGGCGCGGTCGATCCGGAAAAAATCGCCGAGAGCAAAAGGACCGGGAAGTCACTGCCGAGTTTGCATTCGAATAAATTCGCGCCCGTTCCCGAGCCCACAATTCGCCTCGGCGTTATCGGAATGACGAACGCGGCGCTGGAGTTGATGAAGAAGTAACGCAGACGCGATTGTCACTTCACTTTGATATTTTTTCGCAGATAGGTCGGAATATCAAGATCTTCCCCTTCAACGATAGTCGGCTCGCTCTTTTCAAAGCGGCCGCGTGTGACTGGTTCGAATTGCAACACTTCCTGTTTCGCCTGTGCCGATTTTTCACCCGATGGCTTTTCTTCTTTCACCGGCGCGGACTTTTTGTGCGGTGTGCTTACAATCGGCTCAGGTTTGGTGAGAACGGGTTCCACTGGCGGCGGTTCGTCAATCGGGATCATCTCCGCAGGCTGGAAAGCCTCTGTCGGCATTGGTTCCGGTTCGAAGTCGATGTTTGGCGGGACCTCCTGAGGTTGCTCCCAGACTGGCGGCATCGCGGGCGCGCTGCTCTGCGCAGGTTGAGCCGGCTGTGAAACCAAATCTTCGTCCGCCGCGAGCGAACTAATAATGGTGACGCTCAGGCGGTCTCCCAATCGTCCGTCCACGGCAACGCCGAACAGAATCTGTGTTTGCTCATTAACGTGACGGCCCAGCTCCTGCATCAGGATTTCGACTTCAGACAGCGTCATGCCCGGCCCACCTGCCACTTGGACCAGCACTCGCGTCGCGTCCGCCAGCATGCGGCCACGGTCCATCAACGGATTTTTGAGCGCCTGCGTGAGCGCCTCATGCGCGCGATTATCCGAATCAGATTCACCGAAGCCAAACAGGCAACGGCTGTTTCGGCTGCGCAACGCGGTAAGCAAATCATCGAAGCCAATGCGAATGAGTCCCGGCCGCTGAATGAGGTTCACAATCGAACGAACGCTTTGGCTGACGATGCTATCGGCCAGGGCAAAGGCCTGGTGAATGCCCGCCTGCGGCGCGACGATGTCGCCCATCTGATCGTTCTCGAAGCAGATCACCGCGTTGGCAACCTCGTTGAGCCGGACGAGCGCCTCGCGCGCCTGGGCGTTGCGGCGTTTGCCCTCGAATGAAAATGGAAGAGTAGAGAACGCCACTACCAGCGCACCGGCTTCACGGGCTAGTTGCGCGATGTATGGGGCCGCGCCCGACCCGGTGCCGCCGCCGAGCCCCGCGCAAACGAAAATCATTCGTGCCTCGGCGAGCGCCTCTCGGATTTCATCAGCCGATTCCACCGCCGCCTGATAGCCGAGTTCGGGATCGCCGCCCGCGCCCAATCCGCGCGTCACAGTACGGCCTAGCTGCACTTTATGCGCCGCAACGGAACTGGCCAGTGACTGCACATCAGTATTGATTGCAACCGCTTCGGCCCTCTCTAAGCCATCGAGCAAGATCCGATCAAGCGCGTTTAAGCCGGCCCCGCCGACACTTACAATTTTGATCGGAATAAAATCTGCCGCGCGTTCGGGAAGACTGTAATTTTTGCTGAGTTGAATCATATCGATCTTTCTGTTGTCGCTCTTGTCATGACGTTTCGTGATCTGTCATTCCAAGCGAAGTCGAGGAATCCCGCGAATAAACCAACAACTAATCCCACGGGATTACTCGGCTGGACTTCCGCTTCGATCGGGATGACAGGTAGTACGGTGCTCGGCGTGATCATGTTCATCTCATTCCGCTAAAAAGCTTGCCAAAGATTCGGCCGATTCCGCGGCCACGCGGCCGATCCGTTTGCACAGCTTGCGCGTACTTGATTAACCCGATTGCAGTTGAGAACTGCGGGTTTTCCACCGCGGATGTCACGCCGGAGGTGGTTTGTGCGTGGGCTACGTGCGCGGGCATTTCGAAAATCTCTTCGGCGAGATGATCGATGCCGTTGAGAAGACTACATCCGCCGGTGATGAAAATCCCTGCGCCCAGATAATTGATGAATGGTTCCTCATCGAGCCTGCGTTTGAGCAGCTCAAAGGTCTCGCGCAGTCGCAAATGAATGATCGTGTTCAGCGTCTCCCGCTCGATCTCCTTGCCGGCAAAGCCGGAATCGTCCTTTAGCAAAATCATTTCGCCGGGCAGAGAATTGCCGAGGACGCAGCTGCCTTCCTCGACTTTTAATTTCTCTGCACGCGCCATCGGGATACGTAACCCCATCGAAATATCATTTGTGATATGGTCGCCGCCGATCGCCACGCAACCGCTCTGCTTCACTGCGCCGTCAGCATACAAAATATAGTCGGTTGTTCCGCCGCCCATATCGATCACCAGCGCCCCGAGATCTTTTTGATGCTGAGTGAGGACCACCTGCGCAGAAGCGAGCCCGCCGAAGACGACGTCCTCGACGTCGAGCGGCAACTCTTTCACGCACCGGATGGTGTTCTGAATGCGCGTGCGCACACCGTGGATGATATGAAAATCCGCTTCCAATTTCTGCCCAAGCATCCCGGCCGGATTGAGCACGCCGTCCTGTCCATCGACGTGATAATGTTGAATGATCGAATGCAGGAAGGCGTTTTGTGCAGGAATGCTCACCTCGCGCGCGTTGATTTTTACATCCTCGGCGTCCTGCTCATCAATCTCATCGCGGTCTTCGGGCAGTATCACACACCCGCGATTATTGAAACTTTGAAGATGTGATCCGGCGACGCCGACGTAAACGCTCCGGATCATGACGTCGCTCTTCTGTTCGGCATCCACCACCGCTTCATGCACGCATTTCATTGCGGTTTCAAAATCGACGATCTCCCCTTTGCGCACGCCGCGTGAGGGCGTCTGACCCACACCGAGAATTTTGACCGTGCCATCGGGCCGGCTCTCCCCCACGACGACGCAAATTTTGGAGGTGCCAATTTCAAGACCAATGATCAAATTATTACTCGCCATCGTTGCTAATCCTTTCTCTGCCGTTTGACCGGAATTACTTTGGCGATCGGCGTCGAACTGGCGTGCGCCTTCGATGGCGGCGCTGCGGTCTTTGCCGGACGCACTGGGATCGCTTTCAAAATTCTCGGTTCCACAGGGGGATCAATCGTGTCATTGATCACTGCGGCCGGAGGTGTGGCAAAAGTGACGGGGATATTTCGTTGCACAATCAAGTTCACAGTTTCCAGTTCCTGCTTTGAGTCATCACAGTAAACAAGAAATTGCTCCAGCCGCTGCAATTGAGTTTCGAGATCATTGAGCCCAAACGTGACACGCGTGTGATTTTTGTCCGTCACGAGCAGGCAATAGCTCCGGGAGACATCGATCTCGCGAATCTGAAAGCGCGTTTGCATGAAACTGCGCGTGCTTAAACGCAGCAGCTCCAGCGCGGTTTTTGCTTCGAGCGATTCGACCACTTTTCCCGCTTCGAGCGATTCGCTCGAGCATCCCAGAATGAGAGGCAATCCCAAATATTCGGGCAACAGTTTCTTTTGTCTCATCAAAACCCCTCGCGCGTCCACTAGAAAAGCAGCATCTGATACAAAAGGATCGGAAATTTCTTTGTTACTTGTAATCCACGCGACCGGTTTTCGTTCCACCACACGGATGTCGATCTCTGCAGGCAACTTTCGGACGACTTGCACTTCATCGACTTGAGGCAGCTGCTGTATGCGGTCATGGACGCGGGCCAGGTTCACACTGAAACTGTTCTCGCCCTCGCGCAGATCGGCCGCTTTCAAAACCTGCTCGCGCTGCAAGGTCCCGTCCGTCTGAAGCTCAATTATATTCACTTGATAATCTGGATTCTCGAAGAAGAGACGCCTTGCGCCTTCGCGCGCCCCGACATAAACGGCACTGCACAGCCCGGCCACCAAAACCACCCGGGAGAGAACGCCCAGAGCCCTCCGAATGCGATGCTGGGTCACTCTGCGGGAGCGGACTTTCACGTCGAGCAGGTGCTGCTGGCGCCGGTGGCGCACTTTGGACACGCGCCGATTTTGCGACTGGGAGCTTTTGTGGACCACTTTCATTTCCGGTTCCCTTCTGTTCTGGCGCTGGAAAGCGCGATGATGCGCGCGCAAAGATCGACATAGCTGATGCCCGCGGCCGCAGCGGCTTCGGGTAGCAGACTCGCCTCGGTCATGCCGGGGATCGTGTTAATCTCCAGCACAAACGGCTGACCGGTCTCCGCCAAAATCACATCGACGCGCGAATACACCTGCAGCCCGAGGGCGCGACACGCGCGCAATGTCAGGTCTCGAATCTCTTTCGTTTTGTTCGGATCGATCTTCGCCGGGCAAACATGCTGCGCCCCGCCGCCAGCCTCGGGATTTAAGAATGGATACTTATTCGTGAAATCGTAAACGCCGCCCTTCGGAATAATCTCCAGAATCGGCAAGGCCTGGTCCCCAAGAACGCCAATCGTCAATTCTCGGCCAGGCACAAATTTTTCTATCAGCAATTCGTGGTCATACTTCGCCGCTTCGGCAAGCGCAGGCTCGAGTTCCTCCGCGTTTTTTACGATGCACACGCCGACGGTGGAACCTTGTCGCGGCGCCTTAACCACAACCGGCAATTGCATGAGAGGACGCTGATGCGCTCCGATGACTTCCCACTCCGGGGTGCTCACACCATGCTCGCCGAATCTCTCTTTCGACCGGATTTTATCGAAAGCCAACCCACTCTCTTCAACTCCTTCGCCGGTGTAAGCAACGCCGCGCGCTTCGAGAATTTGCTGCACCTGACCGTCTTCGCCAAAAGTTCCGTGCAGCGCGTTGAAGGCAAGATCAAGATCGCCCGGCAGTTCAAACTTCGCGTCCCGCACATCGACTTCGACGACATCCGCGCCGAGTGAGCGCAGCGCTTTTGCGATTCCACGACCGGTCGCCAGCGAAACGTCGCGCTCGCTACTCGGCCCGCCCATCAGCACCGCGATTTTTTTGGGAATGGTCGTCTTGCTATTCACGCCGGTTCTCCCACGATTTGCACTTCTGTTTCCAATTCGATCCCGCGCTTCGCACGCGCCACGCTCTTGATCTTCTCAATCAACTCAAGCATCTCCGCCGCGGTCGCGCCGCCATCATTGACGATGAAATTGCCGTGCACTTCCGATACCCGCGCCTTTCCAACGCGGCAATTTTTTAGTTCCAATTCATCGACCAGTTTTCCTGCGGGGCACGAATCCGGATTTTTGAAAATGCAACCGGCGCTTTTGGCCGCCGGCTGTGAAGTGCGACGCTTTTCCTGTGACGCCTCTAATTTGCGGACGATCTCTTCAGTCGGCGCCGGTTGTCCGCGAAATACCGCCGAGACTGCGAAATTATTCTCGAGCAACGGGAAATTTCGGTAATGCACTTCGAGTTCCTTGCGTATTTTTGTGTGCGCCTCGCCATTTGCATCGAGATAGCGCACGCGCACGACGTTTTCAAAAGTTTGCACCCCCATCGCGCCAGCGTTCATGCGCAAGCTCCCACCAACCGACCCGGGAATCCCCTCCATCCACTCCAGCCCACCGAGGCCGGTAGCCTTGCCTGCGTAGGCGACCTCTTTCAATTTGGCGCCGACACCGGCTGCGATCTCATTGCCCGTGACCTCGATCTTGTCGAAATCACCACCGCAGGGATGGACCACAACACCGCGAATGCCACCATCGCGCACGAGCAGATTGGATCCACGCCCAATGACGAAAAGCGGAAGATTTTCCCGCTGGCAAAAACGAAGCAGTTCTGCAAGCGAGTTCTCGTTGCGCGGCTCGACCCAAAATTGCGCCGGGCCGCCGACGCGCAAAGTCGTGTGTTTCGAGAGCGGCTCGTAAAGCCGAACTTCACCGTCGGTGGTTATGATTGCTTTCAATTTCTCAGCAATTACGAGATCGGCTGCGAGAAGCGATAATTGCTCGTGAATGTTTCCGGCGCCCAGGCTCAAAACGAGGTCGCCGGAGTCCAGCATGTTGCCGAGATCGTGATGAACCGATTCCAAACGCGGTTGATAACTTACGCCGCGATGACCGTGCGCGGTGATTTCGCTCGCAATTGTTTCACCGCTGATTCCAGAAATCGGTGATTCGCTTGCGGCATAAACGTCGGTCACAACCACGCGGTCTGCGTCATCGAAGGCGCGACCAAATTCTTTACACAGCGCCTTGGTCCGCGAATAACGATGTGGCTGAAACATGGTCAACACACGTTTGCGACCGGCCGATCTGGCGGTTTTCAGCGTCGCGCGGATCTCGGTAGGGTGATGGGCATAGTCGTCAACAAGCAAAAAGCGATCGCTCTCGTACTTAATTTCGAAGCGGCGGCGCGCGTGCTCGAACCTGCGCAGCGAAGTCGCAATTCTTTCGAACGGAATTCCAAGCTCCGTGGCAAGGGCGATTACACCAACGGCATTCTGGACGTGATGCTGCCCGGGAACATTTAGGACTGCTTCGCCTAGTTGCTCGCCGCGTCGATAAACGCAAAAGACCGAAGCAAAATCGCGCAGCTCGACGCCGGCGCCACGATAATCCGCCTCTTCAGAGAGGCCGAACGAGATTGCGCCTTTCCGTTTTGCGCATAATCGCACCGTGTTCAAGTCGTCGGTGTTGTAAAAAACGGTTCCGCTGGTTTGCTCGATGAGCTGCGCAAAAACTTTTTCGATCGCGGCAAGATCGGAGTAAAAATCGAGATGCTCTTCCTCAATATTTAGAATGAGGGAGTGTTCGGGATGAAAGCAACGCAGGGTCCCGTCGCTTTCGTCCCCTTCCGCGACGAAATATTCGCCGCGCGGATCCCAGTGCGCGTTTGTCCCAAGAATCGGAATCTCGCCCCCGATGTAATGCGATGGATGCACTCCGCCTTCGCGCAAAACGTGCGCAGTCATCGCTGAGGTTGTCGTCTTGCCGTGCATTCCGGCGATGACAATGCCGCGCTTGCCGCGCATGATCACGGCGAGGGCTTCAGCGCGGCGCACGACCGGTTTTCCCGAATCGCGCGCGCTCATCAGAATCGGATTGTCGATCTTGATCGCGGAGGAAAAGACAATCACATCGGCGTCGGCCGCATCCTCCGCGCGATGTTGCTCACGAAAACGCAGACCCAGGCGTTGCAATCGATCCGTCTCGAGCGTGCTCACTTTATCCGAGCCGCTGACGTTGTGCCCAAGCTCGAGCAAAAGCGCCGCAATGCCGCTCATGCCGCTCCCGGCGACGCCGATGAGGTGAATCCTATGACGCTCATGCGTGAGCAACTTTGGCAAATCGAGCTCAGAGACGGGCTTCATGAGTCGTATATTTTTCCATGGTCGTGACTACGCGTCCGGCCGCGTCTGCTGGTGCAAGACGCGAACAACTCGCAGCCATTCGTTGAATTTGCTCCGGGTTTTCGATCAACTCCCGAATTTTGCTCGCGAGCAATTCACCGGAAAGTTCTGATTCCTTCAGGAGGATCGCCGCCTGAGCGCGAGCATAAATTTCCGCGTTGCGTGTTTGGTGGTCGTCGGCGGCGTATGGAAACGGAATCAGGATTCCCGGCAATGAAAAGGCAGCGAATTCAGCGAGACTCGCCGCGCCGGCCCGTGCGACGAGGAGGTCCGCAGCGCTATATACTTCCTCCATCCGATGATGAAACGGGGCGACGTAAGCAGGGACACTTTCACGGCGATAGTTATCGGCGACGAGACGCTCATCCCGCGGGCCGGAAAGATGAATCACCTGCAGCGGTACGCCTTGCAAAAACGGCAACGATTTGATCATGGCCTGGTTAATTCCGCTCGCACCCTGACTACCTCCCATCACGAGCAGCGTCGTAAGATCGTCACGTAGTCCGAGCCTTTGAAGCGCAACGTGCGAATCCAAAGGCTTCAGTTCGGTCCGGATCGGCGTGCCGGTAATTTCCGTACGCGCTTTTGGAAAAAAGGGCGCGCATTCCTGGAAGCCGAGCATCACAGCGCGCACCATGCGTGCGGTCAATCGGTTCGCTTTTCCCGGGACGGCATTCGATTCATGTATGAAAGTAGTAATGCCGCGCATTCGTCCGGCCAACACCGGTGCGGTGGAAGTGAACCCGCCCATGCCAAGCACTACCTGGGGTTTGAATTTGCGGTAGATAGATCGACAAAGCGACAGGCTTTCGTAAAAGCGGCGAACGAAACCGAGAATCGCCGGCGAAAATGGCGAAGGCAATCCTACAGTTGGCAATCTTTCGAATGGGAAACTCGCCCGGCCGGAGAGTGCAAGTGCGTCAATGTCTTTTTCGGAGACCAGCAACATGACTTTGTGGCCGCGATCGCGCAGCACTTCTGCCACGGCAATGCCGGGAAAAAGATGTCCACCGGTCCCGCCGCATGCGATCACTGCATTCATAAAAGCTGGTTTTCGATCTTTGGTTGGTACATAGGACTTATGGGACTCATCGGTCGCATCTAAATCCGCGGTGTCACCCGAGCGTGCATGGTGGCGCGTTTCTTATTCGGCGGTTCAAGAATGCCCTGCCGATAAATGTTCAGCAACAAACCGATCCCGAACATGCATGCGACGAGATTCGAGCCTCCATAACTGATAAAGGGCAGCGGCAGCCCTTTGTTCGGCAAGAGCGATGTGGTCACGCCAATGTTCATCGCTGCTTGCAGAGCCAAGAGCGATACAACGCCGCACCCGAGCAGCAAGCCGAAACGATCTTTGGAGTGCAACGCGATCATGATCCCGCAAACAATGATGACCACGAATAAAAAGACCACGAGCAGACTGACCCGCAGACCGAGCTCTTCGCCGATGATTGGAAAAATGAAATCGGTGTGCGCGTAAGGCAGATAAAGCATCTTCTGGCGACCATTGCCCAGGCCAAGCCCTTCCATTCCACCGCTGCCCCACGCAATCAAGGCCTGCATCTGCTGCAAACCAGCATCTTCCTTGAAATTTTGCGGATGAAGAAAGGCGGAGAGTCTTCCCAGCCGTTCCGAAATTTGCGTGGCAACGATTAGAATGGCGCCCAGAGCGGCTAACGATGTGACACCAAGCAACAGTGGATTCGCTCCAGCGACAAACATCACGACAAACGCGGTTGTTCCGAGCAAAGCCGTCGTCCCAAGATCGACTTCACCCAGAATAAGCCCAGCCAGCAAACCTACGATGGCGAGCGGAAGCACGAATCCAGAGAGCAGATTGCTGCCGGCTTCTTCGTGTCGCGTAAACCAGGCGGCGAGAAAAAAGATTGCGGCGACTTTTGCCAACTCGGAAGGCTGAAAGGTAACTGGTCCCAGTCCGACCCAGCGGCGTGAACCATTGATGCGCATCCCGATATGCGGGAAATAGCAAAGCGCCAAAGCGACAAGTGCGAACGCAAACCAAAGCCACCATGTGCGTTGCCAGAAGTGATAGTCGACCAGCGCAGCAAAGGTGCACACGACAAGGCCTATCCCGAACCAGATCGCCTGCCGTCTTATGAAAAAATAAATATCTCCATGGCTGTCGCGCGCAAACGCACTCGTACTGAAAAGCATGACAATGCCAATGACGAGCAATCCCAGCACGGCAAGGAAAAGGATATAGGCGCTTTTACGATGCATGATTAGCGATGCGCCAGCGTGCTTGTTGTTCTGGGTAGCGCACGCGTCTCGCGTGCTGGAGATGGCGTCCCGCCATCGCGAACTTTTCTAAAACGAACGCGGATTCCCTGGCGCAGCAGAAGGAAAGATAGTTGCGGCGAGACACCGCAACTAGCATGCGAGACGCGTGTGCTACCCAGATTGAAAATGCCGCGGCGAGTTTCATTTCTCGTTCTTTTTTGATTTAGTCGTTTTCGGAATCAGCAGCCTTTGACCAATCTGCAATTTGCGCGGGTCCTCGATGTGATTGAGCGCCATTAGATCGTCGTAAGAGACCTTTAGTTTTTTTGCGATTGTCACTGGCTTATCGCCTTTCTCTACCGTGTAAACTTTTCCAGAGGAGGCGGGCACTTTCCCATGTCCCGTCGATTTTGCGTGCTCGTCTTTCGCAGGCGGTTTCGAAAGCAAACCTGACGTTCTCGCCTCATCATGCGGCACGTTTTCCTTTTGCGCCGCCGCAGATCGCGGACTTGAAGCATCCGAGCTAATTGTCGATCCAAGGGGGGCAGTCGAATTATTTTCGACATTTTCCGGGGCGGCGGGTACAAACGAGCTCTGTCGCGTCTTGATTGCGTTGAACGCGATGATTCCAGACACCGCAACGACGTGAAGAAGCAAAACAATCAGCAACGCCCGAGACAGCTTCATGTTCGGCTCCATCTCTTCGTAATCCAGTTCGGCAGATGCGCCAGCGGCGCGGCGCGCGGTCGCGGCCAGAAGTTTTTTGCGCCTGAAAAGCTTGGGGATTTTCACTTTCATTTGGGGAGAGCTCGCACGAGCGCGCGAAATTGATCGCCGCGATCGGCGTAGCTTTTAAACATGTCGAAAGACGATGTGCCCGGGGAAAAAAGGACGACTTCGCCTGGCTTGGCGACCGCATGTGCGCGCTCGACTGCATCCGCGAGCGAATTCGCAATTTCGGAGTTGACCGCGCCGCTCCAGGAGCTCCTGATGCTCTCGGCAATCTCGCCGATTAAGATCGTCGATCTCACTTTTTCTTTCACCAGGGCTCGAAGCGGATCGAACGTGAACCCCTTGTCCTTGCCGCCCGCGATGAGGATGACCGGTTTGCTTTGCGCGCGCAGCGCCTTCTCCACCGCGTCGAGGTTCGTCGCCTTGGAATCGTTTACGTAGCCAACGCCACCGAGTTCGCGCACGAATTCGCAGCGATGCGGACGCGGCTCATAGGCGCAAAGCGGCGGCACCATCTCACGAAATGACAACCCTCGCGCCATCCCTGCGGCAAGTGTTGCCATCAAGTTCTCGATGTTATGCAAGCCACGCAGTTTCGTATCGGATAACCGCAGAACAGTGTCGTTTCGATAAACGATCGCTCCTTCGGAAAGGCGAAAGTCCGCTTGATCGACATAAGCGCTAAACGTGATCGTGCGTGCGCCAATCCCGGGCACCTTTTCAATCGCATTGACAACTGCCACGTCGTCGCCGGTTTGATTCTCGAAAACGCGCAGCTTGGCCGCGCGATAGTCGGCCACGGAGCGATAACGGTCGAGATGATCGGGGGCGAAGTTGAGCCATAGACTGATCGATGGATGAAATCTGCGGATAGTTTCCAGTTGAAACGAGCTCACTTCGACCGTCAGCACATCGAATGGTTTCTTTTCGCGCGCCACTTCGGAGAGCGGTTTTCCGATGTTCCCGCAAGCGATTGTTCGCTGGCCGCACGCGTTCAACATCTGGGCGAGTAATTCGGTCGTCGTGGTTTTGCCGTTTGTGCCGGTAACGGCGATGACTGGAATTTCACAGGATCGCCAACCGAGTTCGAGCTCGCCGATCACGTCGATCTTGCGCGAGTAAAAATTGCGCGCGAGCCGAGAGGCAGGATCGATACCAGGACTTAAGACAGCCAATTGGTAAGTGGAAGAATCTTCATCCGCCGCCCTCCGGCAGATGACGCGAATCCCTTGTGCCCGGAGACTGTCGATGGTCGATTTAAGTAAATTCTTTTCCTCAGCGCTATCGAGCACCGTGACCTGTGCGCCCTCCGAGTTGAGCAAGAGCGCTGCGGCGGTGCCGCTCAAGCCCGCACCAAGAACGGCGATATTTTGATTTTTGTACCGCAACTTTTACCTCAATTTCAGTGTCGCCAACCCAAGCAGTGCAAAGATGATCGAGAGAATCCAAAACCGAACGATGACGGTATTTTCCTTCCAGCCAGTCAGTTCGAAATGGTGATGAAGCGGAGACATGACGAAAATCCGTCTGCCTGTCAGTTTGAAACTGATCACCTGCAAAATCACTGAGACGGCTTCGATCACGAAAACGCCACCCACGACAGTCAAAAGCACCTCCTGCTTACAACAGATCGCGACCACGCCGATCATGCCGCCGATGGCCAGCGATCCGGTATCGCCCATGAAAACTTTGGCTGGATGACAGTTAAACCAGAGAAAACCAAGACCCGCGCCAATCAGTGCCGAGCAAACGACGGTCAGTTCTCCGGCAAAGGCATAAAACGGGACCTGTAAGTATTCCGCGATCCGAAAATTGCCAGCCGCATAAGACAGCAAGGCGTAATCAAACGCCACTGTGATGCTGCAACCGATCGCCAGGCCATCCAGTCCGTCGGTGAGGTTGACGGCGTTCGAGGAACCCACGATGACGAGAGCAAAAAACACGAAGGTAAACCAGCCCATATTCGCGATGACCGGCGCCTTAACGAACGGGACGTAGAGCGACCGCGCCTGCACTTCGAGCAATGGACTCGTGAGGAAAACGCTCGTGACAATAGCCGCCAGGGCAATTTGAAAAATAAGTTTGAGCCGGCCGCTTATGCCTTCGGACTTCTTCTTCGTGACCTTGAGGTAATCATCGGCGAAGCCGAGCGCGCCGAGATAAATCATGCTGAACAAGGCGAGCCAAACGAACCGATTATCCGGACGAGCCCAGATGAAGCTCGATAGAAAGACGGCTCCGATGACCAGCACGCCACCCATGGTTGGCGTGCCCTGTTTACCGCCATGCAGCTCGGCCAGGCGATGAACCTCTGCCGCCAAACGAATGGGTTGTCCCAGCTTCAGCGCGGTCAGTTTTTGAATGATGAAATTTCCACAAGCCAATGTGATCAGGAAAGCCGTCACCGCCGCCGCAATGGCGCGAAACGTGACGTAAAGGAAAACATTGAACCCAATGAAGTGATCGCTCAGGTGATGGAGGTAGTACATCATTGGGAAACGACGAATGACGAGTGACGGAGCCCGAAAGCCTCGATGACTTGCTCGGTGCGTGCGGACCGGCTGCCTTTGACGAGAATGAGATCGCCCGGCTCGGCAATTTCGCCTAACAACTCCGCAGCTTCACTTGTCGATCTTACGACCGTAGTTTTTTCCAGGCCGCCAGCACGCGCCGCCCGCGCGATAAGTTCTCCCATATCGCCGATGGTAATGAGTTGATCGATCCCGAACATCGCCGCGGTTTCGCCAACTTCACGATGGGCGCGCTCCGATTCGGAACCAAGTTCCCTCATTTCGCCGAGCACAGCGACGCGCTTTCCATCGGCATCGAGTTCCACCAGCGTGCGTAATGCCGCTTTCATGGAATCGGGATTTGCGTTGTAGCTGTCGTCGATAAACTGCACGCCGTGGATTTCCTTGATTTGCAAACGGGCCTTCGTGAGCGGCGCGGCGACCAGGCCAGCGGCGCAGTCCTCAAGGGAAAGACCAAAGGCGCGCCCCGCGGCGACTGCGAGCAGCGCGTTTTGGACCATGTGCAGCCCCGGCACAGGCAACTGCGCGCGGCAGCGATGGGCGCCCTCAAGGATGGTAAAATCCGTGCCGCTGCCGCTCTGACTAATTTCGCTGGCGCGAATCGTCCCGGCCGTCGTGCCAGCTAAAATCACTTTGGCGCGCGCGCGCGCCGCCATGCCCGGCGTAAATGGATCGTCCGCATTCAAAACGACCGTTCCCTGAGCGTCAACGGCTTCCATAAGTGCGCCTTTCTCCGCCGCAATCGTTTCGCGCGATCCCATAAACTCGATGTGCGCGACACCAATGTTTGTAAGGATGGCGACGTCCGGCGCAGCCAGCTTCGCCAACGCCGCAACTTCGCCGGGATGATTCATGCCGATCTCCCAAACGGCGACTTCATCTTGCGACGTCGCTTCCAAAATTGTTCGGGGGAGGCCGACATGGTTGTTGAAATTTCCTTCTGTTTTTGTGACTCGAAAACGGCGGGCAAGGACCGCCGCGGCGAAATCTTTCGTGCTTGTCTTGCCATTGCTTCCCGTAATCGCGACCACCTTAAGCGACAGTGATCTCCTGTAGCTGGCGGCAAGGTTTTGGTACGCCTGCAACGGATCCTCCGCCAGGATGAGCGCGAAGTTCTCCGGAACTTTTCCCTTCCAGGTGGAATCCACGATTGCGCCGGCTGCCCCGGCTTTTGCGGCGGATTCAACGAAATTGTGTCCGTCGAAATTTTCACCGCGCAAGGCGACGAATAATTCGCCGCGTTTCAGCGTGCGCGAATCCGTGCTGATCTTATCGATGAAACTTTTGTCGTCTCCGGAAGAGACGCCCGCCCCCGCAAACTCAGCAATCTGAAAGATTGATAATCGATTCATTAAAACTCCACCGGATGGTCCTCGATCGCGCGTCGTGCGACTTGGATATCATCGAACGGGACGGTGTGATCGGCGAACTCCTGATAATTTTCGTGCCCCTTGCCTGCGATCAAGACGATGTCGCGCGGCTGAGCGAGTGTGATTGCGCGATCAATCGCTTGCGTGCGATCGACCATTTTTTCATAGCGACTCGAGCGAAAGCCTTTCTCAATCTCGACGATAATCGCGTCCGGGTCCTCTTTGCGCGGATTATCGGAGGTGACAATCGCGTAATCAGCATGTCGATCCACTATTTCGCCCATCAGCGGACGCTTTTCCCGGTCGCGATTGCCGCCGCAGCCAAAAACTACAATCAATCGATGCGGCTCGAGTTCCCGCAGAGTCTTGAGGACGTTCTGGAGCGCATCCGGTGTGTGCGCGTAATCGACAAAAACTTGGAATTGTCGCTTCGCCGGAACTAATTCCAAGCGTCCCGGCACTTGCGGCGATTTACCTAGACTGAGAACTGCGTCGCGCAGACTGATTCCCAGCGCATTTGCCGCTGCCAGCGCCGCCACCGAGTTTGCGACGTTAAACCCGCCAATCAATGGGACACGAACCAGATAACTCTTGCCGTGGGCATCGAGCTGATAGGAAGTCCCGCTGAACTCCACGCGATAATTTGAAGCGCGAAAATCCGCGCGAACGCTCCTGCCATAAGTGACGACGGCGACGCGCTGATCGATCTTTTTCAGCAGTTGTTCGCCATAGCGGTCATCAATGTTTACAATTGCGACCGGCTTCCGCTTTTTTTCCTGGCTGCCAAGTCGTGCAAAGAGTTTCGCTTTGGAATCGAAGTAGCTTTCCATCGTCCCGTGAAAATCCAGATGGTCCTGCGTGAGATTAGTGAAGACAGCGACGTTCCATTCGAGCCCACGCGTGCGGTCTTGCGCGAGCGCATGCGAGGAAACTTCCATCGCGGCAGCCCGACAACCCGCGTTAACGATCTGCGCCAGCAACTCCTGCAAATCGAGTGATTCCGGCGTTGTGCGAATGGCAGGCAGAATTCGCTCACCGATTTCGTAGCGAACCGTTCCGACCAATCCGCAACGCAAGCCCGCCTTTTCACAGATATGCTTGATCAGAAACGTCGTGGTGGTTTTTCCATTCGTACCAGTCACCGCCGCCAGTTTTAATTTCCACGCGGGATGTCCGTAAAAATTTGCCGAAAGATCAGCGAGCGCGGCGCGTGTGTTTTCGACAACAAGAGAGGTAACGCGCGGATGTGGTTCCTCGCGTTCTGTAACTATCACCGATGCGCCTTTTTCGATGGCTGAATCGATGAATTCGTGGCCATCGGCTTTCTCGCCTCGCAATGCCACGAACAAGCCATTCCTTTGCACTCGCCGCGAGTCATACGCGATGCTTTCCACCGTGCGATCAAGTGTCCCGATGACCTGACGAGTTGGAAGCGCGGCGGCGAGAGTTTTGAGCTGCATGAGGGTTCAACATGTCCACCAGTGGACGGATTCGCTGCGGCGAACCAGGAGAAGGCGTTCAATGGTGCGGAGCATTGGTTAAGGCGACTCGTTCCGTTGGCACGGCCTTGCGAACTCGCTCCGCCGGCATCGGTTTTTCAACCCGTACGGGAATCGCTTTGCGAATTTCCTCATGCGGCTCAAGATCGAGATACCGGGCAGCCTTTTCGGCGACCCGGGAAAAGATCGGTCCCGCGATGAGCCCACCGTAATTCAACTCTGGTTTGCTCGTGTGCGCATCGTCGAGCACCACAAGACCGACAAACTCGGGATGCTCGGCCGGCAGATAGCCGACAAAAGAAACGACGTATTTTCCGTGTTCATATCCGCCTTTAGGATCAACTTTCTGCGCGGTTCCAGTCTTGCCGGCAATGGTAAAACCTGGAACAGCAGCGGCAGCCGCAGTGCCGCGATCGCTTACGACACCTCGGAGCGCATCTCCAATTTCTCTGGCGGTTTCAGGAGAAATCACCTGACGCAATACTACCGAGGAAAGTGAGCTCACGGTTTTACCCTCGGAGGTGGTAATCGATTTTACGATGCGCGGTGTGATCAATTTGCCGCCGTTGGCAATCGCCGCGATTGCCACCGTCATTTGCAATGGCGTGACCCCGATTTCGTGCCCCATCGGGATACGCGTGATCGAAATTTTGCTCCACGATTGCGGAGGACGAATGAGCCCGTTGATCTCACCGGGAAGTTCAACTCCGCTGCGCTCGCCAAATCCAAAGCGGCGGATGTATTCGTAAAACTTTTGTTCGCCGACGCTCAGCGCAAGCTTGGCTGCGCCGATGTTGCTGGACTTGATCAGAATGTCGCGCACGCTCAGATACGAAAACGCGCGATGATCGTGCAGGGCGGCGCCGCCGAAATTCCACAGACCGTTTTCACAAAAGATCGTCGAATCAGGCCGGAGCTTATGTTCATTGAGCGCGGCGGCCGCGGCCACGATTTTAAACGTGGAACCCGGCTCCATCATGTCGATGATGGCGCGGTTTTTCATTTCCTCAGGCTTTGCTTCGGAGCGGAGGTTTAAATCGAAATTCGGGCGAGTAGCCATTGCCAGGATTTCGCCCGTCTGCGGTCGCATTAGAATAATCGTCGCTTTTTGGGGAGTGTACTCTTCCATCGCGGCATCGATTTCGTTCTCAACAATGTTCTGTAAACTAAGATCGACGGTAAGATGGACTTGGTAGCCGTCGCGCGGCGCGCGCTCCTGGCCACGGTAAGGCACGATCTCCTGGCCGGCGCGATTGTGTTCGATGAAGCGATAACCGTCTTGCCCATGGAGGTATTCTTCCATCGACGCTTCCACGCCTTGAATACCGTGATGTTCGAAGTCGGTGAATCCGATGACATGGCAAAGCATGGAGCCATTCGGGTAGATGCGCGTGGCGTCGTGCTCGAAATAAATTCCGCGCAAATTTCTGGCGCGGAGTTTTTCGCGCAGCGTTTTTGCCAGCGCCTCCGGCACTTCACGCTTGATTACAATGTATCGGCGTTCATTGCTCAATTTTTCTGTGAGCTCCTCGGCCGGAATGCCGAGTTCATTGCTGACAAGATCGACAACTGCTTGCCGATTATTAAAATGCGTGGCGTCCGCCACTACCGTTTCGACAGGAATGTTGTGCGCGAGAACTTCGTTGTTCGCATCAAGGATCGTGCCGCGTTCTGCGTAGATAATTTGTTTGTAAACGTGTTTCTCAGCAGCAAGCCCGGCGTATTCGTCGTGCTTTATCACTTGCAGATAAATCAGCCGGAATGAAAAGGCGCTGAAGAGGACGATAAAAGCAGCGCAAACCAAGGCACAGCGGCTTCGGCTATTCGGGTTCATCTTGGTCCAGACGGATTTGCCACTGGTTGAATTGCATTTTCCTCCGCCGATCGGGCAGGAATTGTAAGCCGGACGATGTTGTTCTCGGAAATCGGGATCATTTTCAGGTAGCCTTCCTTCAATCGGCGCTGTAATGCAGAGCGCGAAGTCAAAGCCGCGATTTGCGCGCTGGTCACATCATTTTGGGTGCGGAGACTGGCGAGCTCGTTCTCGATCGCCTTCCTGCGCTCACCCAGGTGATAGAGTTGCAGCGTCAAATAGACGTAGCTCAATCCGGCGAGGGCGAGAAACGCGGTTACAACAATCCAGCGCGCGAGCGAGGCGGCATTTACCGCATTCCAGTTTCTTCGACGCGAACGGTTCATTTAAATTTTCTTAGCCACGCGCAACTTTGCGCTGCGTGAGCGGGGATTAGCGCGTTGCTCGTCTTCACTCGGCTCCACCGGTTTCGGTGTAACCAACTTGAGGTCGTAATCAGGGTTGCGCTGCGGCGCAGGCCACTCTGGTCGATCGAGCCATTCCCGGCTGCGATCGCGAAAGAAGTTCTTCACGATCCGATCTTCCAGTGAATGAAAAGCGATCACGGCAATGCGCGCCCCGGGCTGGAGTCGCCCGGCTAAAACGCGCAGACCTCCTTCGAGCGCGCCAAGCTCGTCATTCACTTCCATGCGCAGCGCTTGAAAAACCTGGGTAGCCGGATGACGCCGACCATGCCGGCCAGCAAGTTTTTCGATCGCACGCGCCAGTGGAAGGGTCTCACGGAATGGGGATCTATTGCGCATCTTTACGATCAAGCTGGCGATACGGCGTGCAGCCGGTTCCTCTCCCAGCTCGCGGAATAATCGGGTCAGTTGTTCTGCGCTGTACTCGTTGACGATAGTAGCAGCAGTAAGTTCGGTTCGTGGATCCATGCGCATGTCGAGCGGACCGTTGCGCACCAGGCTGAAACCCCGCTCCGCATTTTCGAGTTGCCGCGACGAGACGCCGAGATCAAGAAGCGCGCCGCCGATGGTGCGAATCCCAAGCTCGTCGAGAACCTTTGCCGCGTGCCGAAAATTCGCCTGCCGTACGGTGACGCGCCGGCCGAAGCTTGCCAGTTGCTCGCTCACATGTTGTACTGCATCGGGATCTTGATCCAAGGCCAGAACGTCGGCGCCGCTTTCCAGTAGCGCTTCCGTGTGGCCACCGCCGCCACAGGTTCCATCGACGATGAAAGAACCGGTTTTCGGCTCGAGCAACTCCACCACTTCCTTCTCGAGCACTGGGCGATGATAAATAAAATCCTCCATTTCGTGGGCCTCTTCTTCGACAATCAGCGGATCGGTGGCGAACCAGACGGGCCGCTCAAACAACAGTGTGTTCATAACGTTTTAACCGAATCATCCGCTTACAAACCAATTACATTGGCGACGTGCTCATAAGTGGGCGTTTCCTCCTCGTGCGCTCGTTTCCAGCGTTGCAAATTCCAGATCTCAAAACGCCCGCGGCCGCCCACGAGGGCGACTTCACC
>VBQC01000249.1 GCA_005887825.1 Verrucomicrobiota bacterium
TCCAGTGCGCGATTGACCCAGCCGCCGCATCCCCATTTCGGTGGGCGCACGTCCCAATCCGGATGATTATCGAACGAAACAACGACGATGGGCCGGGCAACGCAGCGCAACCGGAGTGCCGTCAGATAGTGAAAATCGCCCGAGCCGTAAAGCAGAAAGGGCAAGGCGAGGTGTGTTTCGTGGTCGCGATAAAACTTGGCGACCAACCGCGGCGGCGCAGAAAAGCGCAATTGTGGTCCCCAATTGTGCACATCAACAACCGGCAGGCCCAAGGGCTCATCTTGCCACGCATCATCGAGGTTTAGATGAAGACCTTTGGAAGAAAAGTGCATGCTCCGAAATTACTTATCCTGGGTTACGCGGATTTAAGTCGAAATTCAGGTTCTCGGCTTTTCAGTTCCGATCTGTGCCATCCGCGATATCGCGGTTCGGTTTCTGATAAAAGTAAGAGATTTCTCGACTCCGCCCGAAATGACAGATGCGACTGATCAAAGATTACTTGCGCGTTTGCGGAAAGAATTGAGCGTCGCTCGCCTTGGCGAAGCGCAGATTTTCCTCGGCATCTTTGTAATCGGGGTCAAGGCGCAACGCTTCACTGAATTGAACAATGGCCTGTGAGATCTGCCCCTGCCTGAGGTACACGTTACCCAAACCGTTGTAACCAACCGCCAACTTGGGATTCGAGCGAACCGCCGCAATGTACTGCGTTTTGGCCGCATCGAGATCGCTTTTCGCAAGAAGCGCATCGCCAAGACGAATCCGGGCATCCACGTGATCGGGTTTGAGTCGTACAACCTGTCGAAGCTCATCGATGGCGCCTTCATTTTTGCCTTCTGAGGCTAGATAATCTGCATAACTGTAATGGGCGTCGGGAGAGTCCGGCTTCAGACGCGCGGCCGCTTTGTAGTGAGGCCCAACTTCGCCTCCGCGTCCAAGTCGCTGGAGCAAACTAGCGTAACTGAAATGGAACTCGCCGCTGTTGGGTTGAAGACGCAACGCCTCTTCCATCTGCTGCGCAGCCGCATCAAATTTGGCTTGCGCCATGAAAACAGCGGCAAGATTCATATGCGATTTGGCATCAGCGGGTTTGAAGCCGAGCGCGATTTTATATTGTTCTTCCGCCTGCTCCCATTGGCCTTCTTTTTGCAGCGCCAGTCCATAATCAAAATGCTGTTTTGCACCTACCGGCACGTCTGCTACGAGCCATGCGCGCCGTTGGACTTCCGGGACTATAAGGTGTGTCTGCCAAAACCAGAGCGCGCTTAACGGCAGCACAAACACCGCTGCCCATTTTAAGCCGTGCCAGGCCCAACTGGGGAGAATGCCGCCCAGCGATACATCGGTGGTTCCACCGGCGAGCCCAAGGGATTGGCGTGTGGAGCGCTCACGAACTTTCCAGATAAATCCATCGTAATAAAAATGGAGCAGCGTGGAAGCGGTGACCACGCCGGTGAGAACGCGTTTGACGGTGTCTATTCCGAGATGCGCATTAAAATAAGAGAGCGAGCCATACGCGAAAACCAAGCCGACGTAGAGCCCCAGCAGCGATCCGCTGCGCCGAAACACGAAGCGCATAAATCCGCCGATGTTGCTGTCTTTCTCCACGCGGTTGCGATTGTAGATCCAGACGAGCGAGAGGTACTGCACGTCGTGGAACACTTCGAATAACGCGATGCCGACTAGAATGTTCGCAACGAGATTATTGCAGTACCACCAAAACGCTATGCTCGTGATCAGCAAGGCTGCTTTCACGGGGTTGGGCCGTTTCCCTATGATCCACATCCGCCCAAAATGCAGGACAAAAAGGACCGAAACTGCGATGGCTGCGAAAAGAATCAGCTGCTGCCCGTGATGTACCAGTGATGGCGAGATAAAGGGCCCGCCACACATGTAATATATATCGAGCGTATCGCTCAGCCGGTATGGCGAAAGCGCTACCGCGGTGGCGAACCAGATTACGCATGTCGCGAAATCAAGCCGGCGCGTAAGAGCGTCGAAGGTTCCCGTTTTCGCGTCATAGATGCGGCAGAATCCATAGGTTTGCATCAGTCCGTGCCAGACGCCCCAGAAGAAAACTACGAGCAAGATTCCTTTGAGGTCCCACCAGAAAAAGGCCATGCAGACCGCAAGCAGAAACAGCGGCGCGAGAATAAAGCGCCATTTGAAGCGATCAAACAAAGCGCGGTCGCCATAGGCGCGGATCATCCCGGGCAAATGATGTCCCATTGCGCCAAACGCGGCGACGAAGAGATAAATATCTTGCGGACTCCAGCGCGCCTGGGCCAACGCAAAAACCGGCACCAGCAAAAGCGGCGTGCCGACGTAGAGAATCAGGTCCCGCCATGAATCGAGTATCCATAACTTGGGCCTGGGCCCACTCACCGGCGAAGGCGGGACAGTTTGCAGACGTGAAAAAGCGGGGACCTGCTGCATGAATTCGGGAGCTAAGTCTTCCCTAATCCGCTGTGAAAATCAATCTTTGGCTGCCAGGCAAGCGCCACCGGGATTGTCGATCTATGCGCGCATTTTCCAAATCGCGCGCGAAGTTAAGATGATAGTGTGCAAGAGACTCAAGTCGAAAAACTAAAAGAGCGCGAACAACAACGCGATTTCTTTTGTGTTGTCAGCGATGCATTCCGTGTTTTCGCGCGGCGTTCCTCCATGATGCTCGGCAGCGCCTGGGCATTTGCTGGCGCTGTGCTTGTCATTTGTATCTGGATCCTCACAGGCCCCACTTTTCATTTTTCCGACACTTGGCAACTGATCATCAACACCGCTACGACGGTTATCACATTCCTGATGGTATTTCTGATTCAGAACACACAGAATCGCGACGCCAAAGCAATGCACCTTAAACTTGATGAGGTGATCCGCGCACTCAAAGGCGCACGAAATCAGCTTGTCGATCTTGAAGATCTCTCTGACGAGGAGCTGAAGAAACTCGAAGAGCAATTTCAACGACTACGAAAAAAAGCAGAACACGACGGAACACACACCCACAAAAGTCGAGCCGGCTGAGTCGCGCTGAAAAGAGAGGCTTCAATTAATCGCGCTTCTGCGCTTGGCCGGTGCGCAAAAAAACTTTGCCGCTTGGACAGAGTTGGAAAACCTCGCACCGGCTACAATCCGGCTTGCGCGCATAGCAGCGGCGGCGTCCGTGCCAGATAAGCCAGTGACTCCAGTCTGTCCAATGCTCGCGCGGCACGAGCTTCATCAAATCGCGCTCGATCTTTTCTGCGTCTTTTTGTTTCGTCAGGCCAAGCCGCTGCGACAGGCGGGTCACGTGCGTGTCCACCACGATCCCTTCATTTTTATTAAACGCGTTGCCCAGCACAACATTGGCTGTCTTGCGGCCAACGCCCGGCAGTTCGCGCAATTTTTCCATCGTGTCAGGAACTTTTCCGTTGTGTTCTTCCGCGATCACGCGCATGGCAGCACGAATGCTTTTCGTC
>VBQC01000258.1 GCA_005887825.1 Verrucomicrobiota bacterium
CATTCGATCGCATCCGTAATCTCAAACCCCAGATCATCCATCAAACGCCACTCGCTCTTTTCTCCGCGTCTCAATCAAAGCTTTCATTAAATCCAAGTGCTTATATTTTCCGCGCAAAGCGCGAATGGCCGTAGACTCTTTCGCCTGGGATTTCTTTTTCGCTTTCGGAGGAACTCGCTTCATCGCCCAATTGATCGTCGCGCTTTCATGCGCTAAGACAAGAGAATCTAGCAGAAGGTCTTCCATGCTCACGACCCAAAAGATCATCAACGCCATTAACGAGCCCGCCTTCGCGGAACCTTCGGCACGGCAAGCAGTTTGAATCTGCGGAATCCGCGGTAGGTTTCGTCATGCTTACCCGCCTTCGCCGAGGCTACGGCGTGACAGGCGGGTTTTAATGGCTGTAAGCTCAGACCGTCGTGATTTGCATCTCCTAAATCCGCAGTAACGTTCCGTATGCTAACAAGTCAGAAGGTTATCGACGCCATCAATGAACAGATCGGGTACGAATTCAGCGCGGAGTTGCAGTATTACGCGATCGCAGCGCATTTCGCGGCCGAGGCGCTGCCGCAACTTTCCTCGCATTTTTTTCAGCAGGCCGAGGAAGAAAAAGGGCATGCGCTGCGCTTCATCAAATACGTGGTCGATGCCGGTGGACGCGTGATGATCCCAGCGATCGATGCGCCGAAATCGAAATTCAAGACCGCGCGCGATGCGGTGAAGCTTTCGCTCGATCAGGAAATTCACGTCACGCACCAGATCAACGGACTGGTCGGGTTGGCCCGAAAGCAGGACGACTATATCACCATCAACTTTCTCCAATGGTTTCTGACAGAGCAGCTCGAGGAAGTTTCGTCTATGGACAACTTGCTCAAGATCGTCGAGCGCGCCGGCACCGACCTTCTCCAGGCGGATGAATATCTCGCTCGCGTTGGATTGAGGACGATGCCGACACCGCCGGCAACGTGACGTTGCATCCAGTTGCCGCGCAGCGCCGCGCGGCAGAGGGACGACCCGCAGCAAAATTGCGGAATAGGGATGAGTTTCAAGGATCATTTTTCGAAGCAAGCGGCAGATTACGCGAGGTTTCGGCCGCGTTATCCACGCGAGATGTTTGAATATCTCGGCAGAATTGCACCGAGTCGCGCTCTGGCGTGGGATTGCGCAACTGGAAATGGGCAGGCGGCGGTCGGGTTAGCGGCGGTCTTCGAGCGAGTGATTGCGACAGACGCGAGCGAGAAGCAGATCGCAAACGCGGAGCCACACGAGCGTGTGGAATACCGCGTCGCGTCGGCGGAAGGAAGCGGCCTCGAATCACGCACCATCGATCTCATCATGGTCGCGCAAGCGCTCCATTGGTTTGATTTGCCACGCTTTTACAAAGAAGCGCTCCGCGTATTGAAGAGCAACGGCGTGCTCGCAGCATCGGCTTACAAGTTTTTTCACATCACGCTGGCAATCGACGAGGTGGTCAATCATCGATACTATGAGGAGGTGGTCGGCGCGTTTTGGCCACCGGAGCGCATGCTCGTCGAAAAGTTTGAAGAGCTCCAGTTCCCATTCGCTGAAATCGAGACGCCTTCATTCGAAATGATAGCGCAGTGGCATTTGGAGCATCTCGTTGGTTACTTGCGATCATGGTCCGCGACACAACGATTCATTGCGGCTAACGAACGCGATCCACTGAAAGAGATTGATGACAACCTGCGCGACGCTTGGGGCGATGCCGAACAAACGCGGAAGGTTGTCTGGCCCCTCATCTTGCGCGTGGGGGTGAACGAAATGCCCGAGCCGCCGAAGCAATAGGAATCCTCAGAAATAGCGAGAGATTGACTCGTTCGTCTCCTGACTCGCTCGCCGCTACCCTCCGCGGCATAGCCGTCCATGTCGCTCGTCCCACTCGCTCCATTCCTCGACTCCGCTCGGAATGACAACGGGCGGATGAATATCTCGCTCGTGTGGGCTGAGAACAATGCCCGAGCCGCCGAAGCAGTGACGTGCCGTCACGTTAAATCGTTAAAGCGTTACAACGTTAAATCGGAAACAAGCGCTATTCGTAGGCGGTGGTCGAAAACCGCCGCTCCTTGGCCCCGGCGTCTTCCTGGCTTGGGGCGATTGGAGTCAATCGCCCTTACCTCAGTCCCAATATTCGCATATCCGCCAAAAAGCTTGCACCGAGACGGTGCGAGGGCGTTGTTCACTCATGAAAACGAAAACAGCATTCAGTTTGATTGCGGCGGCGAATCTTATTTTTTGCAGCGCGGGCTTCGCCGCTGGCGCAAAAACGCATGAAGTCACCGGAACTGTGCTCGAGACCACGCCGACGAAGATCGTCGTTCAGAAGGAAGGTAACCATCACCTACGCGATGAGCGCGACGAAGATTGACGCAGGCCCCCTAACAAAACTTAAAGCCGCTGCCGAAGAAGCAGCAGCTCCAATCACTTCGAGCGTAGCACCCGGTTCGCAGAAAAAAGAGGTGCCGGCTGTCAGTCCTACACCGTAGGTGAATAAACCATGTGGAGGGACCACGTCTCTATCGTTCCAAATAATGGGACGCGACTGAGCGCGTTCCTCCCAAATATTCGCCGTAAATGACTTGAATAGAACCGGCAGGAACAGGTCTAATCGGACACATGAAAACCAAAACACTATTCAGTTTGCTGGCGGCAGCGAGTCTCGCGCTTAGCACAGCATTCGCTGCCGGGGCCAAGACGTATCAGGTTACTGGTCCCGTCTTAGAGGTGACGGACGCGATGATTGCGGTCCAGAAAGGCAAAGACCGTTGGGAAATCAATCGCGACGCCAATACGAAAGTCACCGGTGACCTTGAGATGAACTCTGAAAGCAAGCGACTGACTGTGCATCTATCGTAAGCGGCTTCCAATGCATGAAATCAAGCGCGTAGCGGACGAGTCAACGAGCGGGAGCGAAGATGGCCAGCGCGATAAGAGGGTTGAGTCAGCTCGCAAAGCTCCTCTTGAAGCTCGCTAAGCAGGAGAGATTTGATATCGACTTTGCCGGCGTTCCTCACGACCAAATCTACCGGACGCTGCGGCTTGCATCAAACGTGTCGCTGGTTAAGTTCCTCCCTATGATCCCGCGTTTTACATCGTACGCCGTTTCGCTTTTAGCGATCGCATTCCTGATGTCGGCTTGTGCCTCGCGCGACGAATCAGTCGTCGAGGAGCGTACCTCGCAAAGCGAAGCCACAGTGGGGGGCGAGAAAGTTCCTGATAGGCCGGCCTTTACGCCAGGTTCACAGGGGACCAGTTCGCCACACGGTGGTTACGGTGGTTTTTAGTTGGACGCGGACGCGATTTCCGTTTCATGTCCGATCTGCAAAAAAGCTAGCGATCAAGGAACTACCGCTTCAACGAGTCAGCTGCCCGGCGCACTCGCGTGAACGGCAGTAAATGCGATTGTCTGGGTCCACCAGTTCGGGTCGGCGCATTGAGCGAGGAACGCATCGACAAGCGCGTCGTTGAGTTTGCCAGACTGTACAAGGTCGCCGCGAAGCTCCGTGATCGTCTCGCGCCAGTAATCGGCCCATCGGGAGCCACCGTTATAAATCGCCGTCTCCGCGGTGCCTTCAATTTCCTTGAGACCATAGGCAGCAAGCCGCGGCGCTAGTGTTCGACCTATATGATAATCGATGCCCCGCTCGCGGGACCAGGCTAACCACCCACTCCAGAATGTCCGCATCTCTATCGGCTCGGCGACACTGACCGGCAGCAAGTCAGGCTCGATCAGCAGAATTGCGCCGCCCGGCCTGAGGTTCGCGACGAGATTGCCAATTGCCGCCTCGGCGTCTGCCACGTGATGAAGAACGGCGCGTGCAGTCACGAAGTCGAAACCACCAGGATCGACCGGCCCCGTGACGATGTCGCCTTGGCGGAACTCAACGCTCGGAGCACGCACATTGTCGACAAGCGAGAGGTCGAGATCCAACGCCACGATCTGTCCCTCGGGAGCAATGTGCTCAGCCATCCACGCCGACATTGAAGCATTGCCGCAACCGACTTCCAGCACCCGGGCCTCGTGGCTGATTCCGAGCGACTCAATCTGTCGCCGGTGCATCGGATCAAGTAATTGCGACATCAAAGCGAGCCGCTTTTTCTCGCCTTCTAAACGGTGATCCAAAACGTATCGAGACATCGGAACCAAGCGTAGCCGATCGGGATGTTGCCACAAGCGATCGCTCGGGTGGTCAACGCCTTAACGAATCACCTCAAATGTTGAATGTCTAGATAACGACGTCATTTTTCTCGCCAGTGATGAGCTAGTGCTTGTCCAGGAAACTGAGCGTCGCCTTACCACATGCTTCCGGCTCCTCCAGCCACATATCATGAGTCGCCCCGCGGATCGTGACACATTCCGCCCCCGGCATGACGCGACTCAATTCCTCGATGATCATGCGCATTGGATTCAAAGTCTTTTCACCCGTGATTAACAGTGTGGGCACCTTCAATCGTCTCACCGCGTCCCGATCCACCATCGGAAACGAATCCTGCGACGTGGTCAGCGCCTTCCATTCTCGAATATTGCTCATGAGGAGGCGGCGACCTTCCTCCGGAAGCTTGTCGTATGACCCCTTACCGCTGAAATAATCGCACGTGATCCGCAGCGCCGTCTCGGGTTGCTCTTTCCGAAAGGCTTCGCCGGCAGGTTTCCACATTGTCGTCACGAATTTGTTGAGCTCAGCCTCCCCTCCCGGAATCTGCGGCAACCACTTCATAATGGGCGGTTCGACCAGGGTCAGGCTGCGCAGACGTTCTGCGTGTTGCGTCGCAAAAAAGAGCGCCGTGAGCGCACCATAGGAATAGCCTACGAGATGAACGCGCTCCAGTTTGAGCGCGTCGAGCAGAGCGACGAGATCTCTCGCCTCGACAATGGCGGAGTGATCTGGTCTCTCCGGATTATCGTTCGGATAGTTATAACGCCTGCTGTAGTCGAGGACGCGGTAATGCTGAGAGAATGGTTCTATCTGGGCGCTCCATTCCCGATAATCGCCGAGTCCGCCGTGGATGAGAACAACTGGGACGCCGCTGCCCTTTTCCAGGTAATGCAACTCGACATCATTGACGCGGACGATCTTGAGCGAACCCGAAAACCGGTCGACGTCACCTTCCTGCGCTGCAAGCAGCCCGAACGGCAGCAAATGCGCGCACAACAAGGCGCGCAATTGGATAGGTGGCCGGAGTTTCGTCAAATTGCAAGCAAGCTAATATCCATTTGATAAAACTTGAAGGTATTTTCTTCCCCGCTGCCATCGGCGGCAACTGCTCGGTAGCGATCCAGAACATCGTTGATGAACTGCGACCGTTCGACTTCGGGCAAACGGCGCGTCCATTCGACGCAGCCTACCGCAGAGAAAGCGGAAAAAGCCGCACGTGACCCAAAATCCCACGCATGATCCCTGGTATTAACACGCAGCACCCGGAAGCCATTACGCTCTGCCATGG
>VBQC01000060.1 GCA_005887825.1 Verrucomicrobiota bacterium
ATGAAATACCGTAACCGCATGATGGAAAAAGGGTTTAGCATCTCAGGAACGTCGCCCGACGGTACGCTCGCGGAGTTAATTGAATTGCGCGATCACCCTTACTTCCTCGCCTGCCAGTATCATCCGGAGTTTCAAAGCAAGCCGAACAAGCCGCATCCGCTTTTCAGAGGATTTATTCAGGCGTGTCTTGCGCATCGAGTGGACGGTGCGCCGCGCGTCGCAAGCGATCCATTATCGCCGCTCCGGGTCCGTGAAGAGGAACTCGTTCCGCAACAATAAGATCGAGATCGGATTGATCCAGCTCGCGCAAATAACGAAATAAATTTGCGGCTGCCTGGCGCAGATCTTGCCGCTCGCTTAAGCAGCGAACCACCGCGAAATCTTTTTCTAATTTAACCGAATTCCACGCGAGTAATCCGACTCGCTGATTCTCTTCTGGCGAAAATGATCCTGCATCTTCGATTAAACGGAGCGGCGTTTTCGGCGCGTAATGTGTGGGCAATTGTCCAGGCGCGGAGACTTTTCCAGTCGCATCCACGACGTTGATCTTGCCAAATTCGGACATTTGCTCAGTCGTGACCGGGCCTCGGCGCAAGATGTGGATCTTGCCATCCCGTACGGCGACAATCGTTGATTCAATTCCGTGAGCGGTTGGCCCGCCATCCACAATTAATGGAATACGTCCATCGAGTTCGTCGCGAACATGCTGCGCCATCGTGGGGCTCACACGACCGAATCGATTGGCGCTCGGCGCAGCGAGCGGTCTTTCAAATGCGCCAATGATTTGCGCGAACACGGGATGCGAGCTAATTCGAACCGCGACCGTGTCAAGACCCGCAGTCACAAGGTCTGGAATAATCTCGCGCTTCGGCAAAACGATGGTGAGGGGCCCTGGCCAAAAACGATCGGTAAGTTTCTCAATCAATCGTCGGCCTTCGCCACGGACTTTAGCCGCGCGGTCGAGCCACTCGCGATCTGGCAGATGAACAATGAGCGGATCGAAGCGGGGCCGGTCTTTCGCTTCAAAAATTTTCGCGACCGCGATCGGATTGAACGCATCAGCCGCGAGACCATAAACTGTTTCCGTCGGAAGCGCGACAAGTTCGCCCTTTTCCAACAGTTCAACTGCGCATGTGATAGCGGCTTCGGCCCGTGATGGTCGACTCGAGCGGCGGTCATAGACCGCCGCCACTGTTTCCGTTTTCACTTGGGCACTCGCTGGGCGAGCACCGCTTCTGTCTGCTTCTTTCGAAAGGCTTCGAGCTTTTTTCGAATCTTTTCGTCGGAAACTGCGAGAATGCCGGCCGCAAGCAGCGCGGCGTTCTTCGCACCGGATGCGCCGATCGCGAGCGCGCCGACGGGAACGCCTCCTGGCATTTGGACGATGGAAAGAAGCGAATCGAGCCCTTGTAACGCTTTCGATTGAATCGGCACGCCGAGTATCGGCAACCACGTATAAGCGGCGATGACTCCCGCCAGGTGCGCCGCGCCGCCTGCACCCGCGATGATTACCCGCACGCCGCGACCAGCTGCCTTTCGGGCGAACTCAGCCGTCGCATCTGGGCTGCGATGCGCGGAAAGAATTTGATGTTCATTCGGCAGACCAAGCTCTTCGAGCAGCTCGACGGAGTGACGCATGGTATCCCAATCCGACGCGCTGCCCATGATGACAGCGACGAGTGGAGAAGATTTTTGCGCAGGCATAAAGTCAATTCCTCACAACCGGTTCGCTTGTAAAGCCGTTTTTACGCTTCAAGGAGCGGCGGTTTCCCAACCGCCGCCCAGCGACTTGGAAATCGCCCTTCCTTGTTGATATTGCCTTCGTGAATGGAGCAGGCAAATCGATCGTCCTCATCGGCTTCATGGGAACGGGCAAGTCTGTCGTCGGAAAAGTTTTGGAACAGAAAACTGGATTTCGTCGCTTCGACACAGACGAAATTATTTCGTCCAGGTTAAAAACGCCGATCGAGGAGATCTTTTCAACCCATGGCGAAGAATATTTCCGCGACCTCGAAACGGAAACATTGCGTTCATTATCCGGAGAAGAGCCAGCAGTTGTCGTGACCGGCGGCGGCATCGTCCTGCGTGGAGAGAATGTCGATCTTTTAAAGCAAATGGGGACGGTCGTCTGGCTTGATGCCGACGAAGCGACGCTCCGCGCGCGCATTCATCGCTTGAGTGATCGTCCGCTATTGCGGACAGCGAATCCGGGAGCGACGCTATCGGAGTTACTGGCGGCGCGTGAACCGCTTTACAGGAAGGTGGGCGATCTACGAGTGGACATTTCCCAAAAGAATCCCGAAGAAATCGCTGAAGTGATCTTGAAAAACATCAGGAATTTCCCCATCGGAGAATAAACGTGATATCCGAAATCGAGAGTATATCGCCTCGAATATCGAGCGAGAAATTGAAGAAAGAGCTCAGGGCATTTGCGCGCGAGCTTGGATTTGATTCGTGCCGTGTTGCAGCTTGTGCTCCCCCGCCCCACGCAGGCGAGTTTCTATATTGGTTGCGGGACGGTGCGTCGGGAGAAATGAGTTACATGGAGCGCGGCGAAGAAAAGCGCTGTGATCCACAGAAGGTTTTGCCGGGCGCGCGATCGGTCATCGTTATGGCCCTCAATTATTTTCAAGATTTAGGGACAGGCGTACCGCCTGCAAATTCAAGGATTGGGGCCGCGCATGGACGCATCGCACGCTATGCATGGGGGGACGATTATCATGATGTAATCGCGGCGAAACTGGACAAGATCGACAGATTTCTTCGCGACTTTGGCGGGCAGCAAAAATGTTATGTCGATACGGGTCCAATTTTGGAGCGTGATCATGCCGCGCAGGCCGGAATCGGCTGGCACGGCAAAAGCACGATGCTGATCGATGAACGGCTCGGAACCTGGTTTTTCCTCGCAGAGGTCTTGACGACTCTCGAACTGCCGCCGGATAAGCCAGCCCCAGATCGCTGTGGAACATGCGAGCGTTGCATCAAAGCCTGTCCTACGGGGGCAATCACAGCTCCGCATCGGCTCGATGCGCGCCGCTGCATTTCTTATTTAACAATCGAGCTGAAAGGGTCCATCCCGCTGGAGTTTCGCGCCCTCATTGGAAATCGAATTTTTGGTTGTGATGATTGTCTCGATGCCTGCCCTTGGAATCGCTTCGCTAAGGTATCTCGTGAAACTGCGTTCTCGGCGCGCCGATCTACGGCGGATATGTCGCTGCGGGATTATTTGAAATTGAGCGATTCGGAATTTCGCGCGCTGTTCAAGAATTCACCGATCAAACGAATCAAGCGTTGCGGTTTTTTGCGCAATGTCTGCGTCGCCTTGGGGAACGTGGGCGATCTGTCCGATCTGCCTGCACTGGAACACGCTGCGGCCGACCCTGATCCTTTGATTGCCGAGCATGCTGCATGGGCCATCGAGCGGATTCAGGAACGGTGCAAAATACCAGCGCCTGACGTTTGTTGAATCCAGAATGATGCTTGCTGCATCTCACCGTCGATGTCTTGAACGCGTTTGCTTTGCAAAAGAAGTGAGATAATTTCCGTGCCCCCGTCCCCGACGAGCGTCTTAATGCATCAAGCCTTAACCACGCCTTCAACTGCCTCGCAAGGAGCCAAGAAACGCCGTTTGCGCTGGAGGCGTTACATCATTTTCGGCTCCATCGGCCTGGTATTGCTTCTGATCATTTTTGCGGTCATCGCAAGCAAGCGCGAGAAGCCGATCCCGGTCACCACGGAGAAAGCCGTGCGCAAGACGATTCTGCAGACCGTCTCCGCCACTGGAAAAATACAGCCCGAAACTGAGGTTAAAATCTCGCCGGAAGTGGCTGGTGAAATCATTGAATTGCCGGTTGAGGACGGGATGCGCGTTAAAAAGGGCGATCTCCTGGTAAAAATTAAACCCGACTCTTACAGGGCCCTGCTGGAGCAGCAGGAAGCGGCGATCAGCGCGGCGAAGGCAACCAATCTGCAACAAAAAGCGACGATGATGAAGACGGAGCAGGACTTCAAACGAGCTAAAGATCTGTTCGACAAAAAGCTGATTTCCACCCAGGACTACAATGCGGCTGAAGCGGCCACTGACGTGGCCAAGAATACTTACGAAAGCTCGCTGCACGAAATCGAACGCGCACAAGCGAGCTCGAGCCAGGCGCGCGATCAGCTTTCCAAGACCACCATTTATTCGCCCATGGTCGGGACGATCACTCTTTTAAATAGCAAACTCGGCGAGCGTCTTGTTGCCACAAATCAGTTCGCGGGGACGGAGGTGATGCGGGTCGCCGACCTCGCTCACATGCAGGCAGTTGTCGATGTTAATGAGAATGATGTGGTCAATGTGAAACTCGGCCACAAAGCCAAAGTGAAGATCGACGCCTATGGCGATCGCAAGTTTAAGGGCATCGTGCAGCAAATTGCGAACACGGGAAAAACCACCGGCGCCGGTACGCAGGAGGAAGTGACGAATTTCGAAGTAAAAATTCGGATCGACGATCCCGATGTCGCGTTGCGTCCGGGTCTCAGCTGCACTGCTGAGATCGAAACAAACATGGTCGAAGATGCGGTCGCGGTGCCGATGCAGAGTGTGACGATCCGTACTGGCGACAGCAACTTGAGTCCGGAAGAGATCGAGAAACGCAAACAGAAGTCGGCAGCACAGGACAAGGGCGACAATAACGCGGAATTCGTCAACGAGCGTTTGGAGAAATCGGCCCAGAAAGAGGAGCGCGAAAAACTCGCCAAAGTTGTCTTTCTCAAAAATGGCAGCAAGGCGCACATGGTCAAAGTCACGACAGGAATTTCCGATGACACTTACACGGAAATCAAGAGCGGCATCAAACCGGGCGAAGAAGTAATTTCGGGCAGCTACAGCGCGATCAGCCGGAAACTAAAAGACGAAGCCAAAGTTACGATCGACAAGGAAGGGCCAAAGTGAGCGCGAATAGTGACGAGTGAATCGTAAATGGTCACAAGGCGCCTCGTCATTCACAATCCACTGCTGAAGAAATGAACGCTGATGTAATTCGACCTCTCGGTCCAATTATCATCGACATCGCGAACATCACCAAGGATTACGTGATGGGCGAAGAAGTTGTCCATGCGCTGCGAGGCGTGTCATTGCAAATTCATAGTAACGAATACATCGCCATCATGGGTCCCAGCGGGAGCGGCAAATCCACGCTTATGAACATGCTTGGCTGCCTCGATACGCCTACGTCTGGACACTACGAATTTAACGGCCGGAACGTTTCGGCCATGAACGATGACGAGTTGGCCGCCATTCGTAATCGCGAAATCGGGTTTGTGTTTCAGACATTCAATCTCCTTCCGCGCGCAAGCAGTTTGCGAAATGTCGAGTTGCCGCTCATCTACGCAGGCGTCGACCCGGAGACTCGCGAAGAGCGCGCGGCGCAGGTCTTGCGGGACGTGGGGCTCGGGGATCGATTGGATCACAAGCCAAACGAACTCTCCGGCGGTCAACGGCAGCGTGTTGCGATTGCGCGTGCCCTGGTCAACGATCCTTCAATCATCCTGGCCGACGAACCAACCGGCAACCTCGATTCCAAAACGGGCCAGGAAATTATGGCGCTCTTCGAAAATCTGTACCAACGCGGGCATACAATCATTCTCGTGACACACGAACCCTATATCGCGCGCCATGCACGGCGGACGGTGCACCTGCGTGATGGCTTGATCGAAAGCGACGACGGAGCCGTCGTGCGCGAACTAGAGTCGCTGGCGCTAACTTAAGGCGGCCGCTGCCACGACGTGAAACGTTTCGTCTACGAAGTAAGCGAAAGCTGGAAGATTGCCGTGACGCAAATGCGTTCGAACAAAACGCGTTCAATCCTTACCGCACTCGGCGTCATTATCGGCATTGTTGCAGTGACGCTAATGGGAACCGCGATTACCGGAATTCAGATCGGATTCGACAAGAGCATGGCGGTTTTCGGTGATGACGTTCTGTACGTCGAGCAATGGCCATGGAAGCAAGTAGATGATTGGTGGAATTATCGCGACCGCAAAAAGATCAAGACGGAATATGCCGAGCCAATCAATCGCATGATTGCGGCAGCGCCCAACTCGAATCTCCTCGAGGCAGTGCCGACGTCGAGCCTGATTCGCAGCGTTAAATACGGGGACAGCGAGGTGAGCAACATTCTGATCAGAGGAACGGTGTCGGACTACATCATCACTTCCACGTTCGATTTCAAAGAGGGGCGTTTTTTCAACGAACTGGAATCTCGCGGCGGCGCCAATGTATGCGTGATCGGCTACGATGTGGCTGACGCACTTTTTCCCTCCGAAAGTCCGATCGACAAGTCGGTGCTGATTAGCGGACAGCCGTTCAAAGTTATCGGTGTGATCTCGCGGCAAGGGTCATTTCTCGGACTTTTCAGTTTGGATGCAATTGTCGTGATGCCGTTGCCAGTATTCCAGAAGTACTTCAGCGCCAAGAGCGAATCGGACATCCTGGTAAAAGTGAAAGACAAAACCAAACTGGCTGAAGCAAGGGACGAGCTTACCGGATTGATGCGTCGCGTACGGGGGTTGCCGCCGGAGAAAAAAGACGACTTCAGCATCAACGAACAACAGGCGCTGAAGAGCACTCTCGATCCGATCAAAAACTCGATTGCGATTGCGGGCCTTTTCGTAACTGGTCTTTCTCTTTTCGTCGGGGCAATCGGCATTATGAACATCACCTTTGTGAGCGTGAAGGAGCGCACGAAGGAAATTGGGACGCGCAAAGCGCTGGGGGCGCGCAGACGGACAATACTTCTTCAATTTCTTATCGAATCCACCGCGCTTTGTCTGCTCGGCGGATTCATCGGGCTCACGTTTGCTTATTTAATGTGTTTCGGCATCGGCAAAACTTTCCCATCTTTTCCAATCCATTTTTCGTTCAATCTGGTCATGGTAAGCATGATCGTTTCAATATTGACGGGCCTCTTTTCAGGCTTTGCCCCGGCCTGGTCGGCGTCGCGCCTCGATCCAGTCACGGCGCTCAGGTATGAGTAGAATCTATTTGCCTGTAGCGGCGGTCTGCAACCGTCGCAAGCCTCTGGGTCGGGTAAATGCGACGGTCATCGACCGCCGCTACAAATAAAAATCGTCATGTTGTTCCGTGAGATCATAAGGATGGCGTTGAGTTCGTTAGGGGCGAACAAATTGCGCGCTGCCTTAACCATGACCGGAATTACCATCGGCGTCTTCTCGGTTATTTCGGTGATGACCGCTATCGGGGCTCTGCAATCCTCCATCGAGAGCGGTATAAGCTTTCTCGGATCAAATATTTTCCAGTTCGCAAAATATCCGCCTAACATCAACGCGAGTGGAAACGTACAGAAGAAGTATCAAAACCGCCACAACATCACTTATCGCCAGGCGTTGCGATATTACGCGCTGATGGAAGGCAGAGCGCGCGAGATTTGCCTCAAGACTTTCGACTTCAATGGGCAGGCGGTTTGTAATGGAGTGAAAACAAGTCCCAGCCTGACGGTCGTCGGGACCAATCGAAGTTTTCTTGCCGCTAATGCCTACACTCTGAGCTATGGCCGCAATCTCAATGACGAAGACGTTGAATTCGCGCGCAGTGTTTTGGTTGTCGGCAAGATGATCGAGAAACGTTTGTTTCCGCACGAATCGCCGATTGGGAAGGTGATCCGGCTGAGCGGGCACACCTTTACAATTGTCGGCGTGCTCGCGGAGAAAGGCACCTCCTTCGGGCAAAGCCAGGACGATATTTGCATCCTGCCGATCACTCGATTTTTCGAAAATTACGGCGAAGCAAATCGAACAATCAACGTCGCTACGCAATCATTCTCGCAGGAAACCTACAACGCGACGCTCGATAGAGGCATCGGCGCCATGCGGATTGCGCGCGGGCTACGCCCCAACCAGGAAAATGATTTCGAGATTTATTCCAACGATTCGCTCAAGAGCGTATTCGTTTCAGTCGCCGGCGTAGTGCGCATCGGCGCATTTGTCGTCAGCTTCATCGCTTTGCTGGCGGCAGGCATCGGCATCATGAACATCATGCTCGTTAGCGTCACAGAGAGGACCAAAGAAATCGGGGTGCGCAAATCGATCGGCGCCCGGAGTCGCGATATTCTGCGGCAATTCCTCACCGAAGCTGTTTTCATCTCGGAAGCTGGAGGAATTCTGGGAATTATTCTTGGAGTGCTCGGAGGCGATTTGCTCGCCATGTGGCTGAAGGTGGACATCATTTTCCCGTTCGGCTGGGCAATTGCTGGGCTGGTCGTCTGCTCGATCATCGGGATCGGATTTGGTTTATATCCCGCCTATCGGGCGGCCGCTCTCGATCCTATCGAAGCGCTGCGCTACGAATAACGAATCAAAATCGCAAGACCGCACGCACTTCTCAACGAGGGTCGAGCATCTCTTGCTCTTGCTTGTGATCGTACTCATAATCGACAATTTACTTCTCGATCACGATTTACGAGCAGGAGCGCGAGCACGAATTGGCGGGCTGAGTTTCGCGACAGAATGCTGCGAGCTACGGGCAACCGCCCGCGCTCCTTTTAATCCAAACCGAGCGCTTGGAAGGTCGCATTGATATGTTTGAAATGAACATCCAGCGAGCAAAGCCGATCGATCTCCGAATCGGAAAGTTGGCTCGTGATCGCTGGCTCGCGTTTCGCGTTCTCGACGAAGGTCCCCTCGCCTTTCCAGGTTTTCATGGCGGCTCGTTGTACCGCTTCGTAAGCAGCCTTGCGTTCCACGCCTGCGCGTGTGAGCGCGAGCAAGATCGACTGGCTGAAATACAAACCTTTTGTAAGAGCGAGATTCTGCTCCATCCGTTCCGGATAAACCTGCAAGCTTTCCACCAGCTCGCGCAATTTCACCAGCATGTAATCGAGCAACATGCATGAGTCCGGCAGAATAATTCTCTCGGCGCTTGAGTGACTGATGTCGCGCTCGTGCCAAAGGGCTACATTTTCCAGCGCCACAATCGCATTCCCGCGAATCACGCGCGCCAAGCCGCTCAACCGTTCGCTGGTTATCGGGTTGCGCTTATGCGGCATCGCCGAGCTGCCTTTTTGCCCTTCACCAAAAAATTCTTCCAGTTCGAGCACTTCAGTCCGCTGAAGATGACGAAACTCAGTCGCCCAACGATCGATGCTCGAAGCAATAAGCGCGAGCGTGGCACAAAATTCGCCGTGCCGGTCACGCTGCACGATTTGCGTGGAAAGAGTCGCCGGTCTTAATCCCAGCTTCTCGCAGACCGCGCGCTCAATGGCAGGATCGACATGAGCATGCGTGCCGACCGCGCCGCTTATTTTGCCCACGCGAATCCGCTCGCGTGTTTCGCTGAGACGTTCTTCCGCGCGCCCGAATTCGTCGAACATCAACGCGAGCTTTAGTCCAAACGTGATCGGCTCTGCGTGCACGCCATGGCTCCGTCCGATCATTGGAGTCATTTTGAACCGCCGCGCCTGGCCAGCGACTGCCGTACGCAGTTTTTTGAGATCATCGAGGAGAATCGTGGCCGACTCTGTAAGTTGTACCGCCAGCGTCGTGTCCAGGATATCTGACGAAGTTAACCCTTGATGGATCCAGCGCGCTGCCGGTCCCACGGACTCAGCAACGTTTTCGAGAAAGGCAATGACGTCGTGATTTGTTCGTTTTTCGATCCTCGCGATTTCAGCAATTGAGAAGCGCGCCCGCTTCCGAATTTCGGCTGCGTCCTCCTTCGGAATTTGGCCAAGTTCGGCCATCGCCTCGCAGGCAAGTACCTCGATCTCCAGCCAAATCTGAAACTTGCGCTCGTCCGACCAAATCTTGCGCATCTCAGGCTGAGAATAACGATCGATCACTTTAGCAAGATAAAAGCGAGCGGCTTGAGCGAAAAGCGTTTTGTTAATTTCGTTAACATCCCTGCTCTAGCGGGATGAAAACTGAGAGCCCCTTTGGCAGGAACTGCTTCGGTTTTCTGGCGGCAGCTTGGTGGAAAGCCGCTAAAGAGATTATCAAGAGTCCATTCGCTTTCGCGATTGTCGAACTTGGTCGCCGAACTTGGCCGTTCAACAAACGCGTGCGCGCAGAAAACGTCCGTTGTCTTGCAAACGCACCCGGCCGCTGGCGAAAAGGTCCGCGACTGTTGCGATCGTCTCTTTGCTGCTGCTCGCAGAGGAACTTACCGCCAGGATGAGATCACCCAGCGAAAGCCTGGTGCGCGGCTTCAAGATTTGGCGATTTCTTTTCATATCGTGCCCGTTTCCATTCGCAGCAACTCTAATGCCATCAGCTAATGTGAATACCTCATCCATGACCCGTTGTGCAGTTATCCCATTCTTATACACTTTGAAACTGACCGTTGAGCGACACTTTTGTTCAATTTTCGAACATAAGGTCTTCGACGGGCCGATCGAGAAACGCGCTATCTCAGCGTCTCAACCGGCGCTGACTTCGGCGCGGTTAATTTCATAGCGACGAAATAAAGGACGCAAACCAGCAGCACCGCGCCGATGATCGGGAAAGATTGGGATTTCGTCGCCTTGATAATCGCGTCCGCATCCTGCAACTGCGCGGAAGTCAGCTTCGCGCCGACACGTCCGCCGAGCCAGGCCAGCACGCTACACCAAGCGCCCGCGCCGATAAGCGTGAGGAGACTGAATTTCAAAAAACCCATCCGGACGATTCCCGCCGGAATGGAAATGAGATGGCGAATCACCGGAAGCAAGCGCGCAAAGAAAATGCCGCCGGCCTCATAGCGGCGCAGAAAAACTTCCGCGCGAGCCAGCTTGTCCGGCGGCACGAAAAAGTACTTGCCCCATCGCAGTATCGCGGGGCGACCCAGCCAGCGCGCGACCCAATACATAATGGCCGAGCCGAACCACGATCCCAGCGTTCCCGCGATGACCACGCCCACGAGCGACATTCCCGTGCCTTGCTGCGTCGCCGCCACGATCGCGGCGGGCGGAATCACCACTTCGCTCGGGATGGGAAAAACGGTGCTCTCGAGCGCCATCAGCCAAAAAACCGCGACGTAGCCGCCGGTCAGCACCCAGTGAAACCAAACTTCAAGAAGATGATGCATATTGTCAATCCTAGCCAAGTCGAGGAATCTCTCGATGTCGAGCTGCGATCAGTTCGCCGTAGTTCAATCCAAAATCTAAAATTCGCAATCCGAAATTCACCATGTGGATCTACCGCCGCGTTCTCCGTTATTACCGCCCGTTCCTGGGGCAGACGATCTTCGGATTGTTTCTTTCGCTGATAGGCATTGGCTTGAACTTGCTCAAACCGTGGCCGTTTAAAGTGATCGTCGACGATTTTTTACGCGCGGGCCCGGCAATACGCAGCGATTGGCGTATTTGGATCCCTCTGCTCTGCCTAGCGCTGGTCGCGATCCAAGTCCTCTGGGGAATCATCAATTGGATCACAAACTATCTTTTCGTTAAAATCGGCCTACAGGCGCTGCTCAAGTTGCGCACCGACCTTTACTCGTATCTGCAATCGCTTTCGCTTAAATATCACGACGCGCGGCGTTCGAGCGATTCCAGTTTCCGCGTGGCGTACGATTCCCAATCGATCCAGACAATTTACAACAAAGGCTTCACAAACATCTTCGGCTCGACACTCACATTGATAGGAACGTTTGTCATCATGCTGCGGCTGGATTGGCAGTTAACATTGGTTTCGCTAGCCATTGTCCCTTTGATTGTCGGCACGATTTATATTTTCGCGCATCGGATTCGTCGTGAATCGACATCCATTCAGGAACAGGAGAGCGCTATGCTGGCGCAAGCGCAAGAGGGCCTGAGCTCGATCCGAATGGTACACGCGTTTGGGCGCGAAGAATTTGAAGTGCGCCAATTCCAGCAACAAGCCCGGCAAAGCCTGCAAGCGAATCTGCGGCTCACTTTGACGAATGTGAACAGCGCGCTGGTCATCAGCACACTCATGGTGGTTGGCACGGCGGCAATGTATTACGTGGGAACGTTGCATGTTCTCGCTGGCAGACTCACTCTCGGTTCGCTTCTCGTCTTTAGCGCGTATCTGCTGATGCTTTATCAGCCGCTCGAGTCGCTGACTTACACAACCTGGGCAATGGAGGGCGCCACCGCCGGCGCAAAACGGTGCTTCGAAGTCCTGGATCGCCAGGATGATGTGGTTGATTCACAAAATGCGATTGCAATTTCATCCGCGCAAGGCGCGATTGCATTCAACTCGGTAAGTTTTGGTTATGGGGAAGACCGAATTGTGTTGCGCGATATCAATCTTCGCATCGATCCGAATCAGATCGTCGGCCTCGTAGGCGGCACCGGAGCTGGCAAAAGCACGCTGTTTAGTTTAGTGCCACGATTTTACGATCCCACGACAGGCTCGATCACCCTCGACGGACGCGATCTTCGCGAGATCACGAAAAGGACTCTGCGGGCGCAGATCGCGATCGTCTTACAAGACACGCTGCTTTTTTCAACAACAGTGCGAGAGAACATCGCTTATGGTAGGCCAGACGCGACAGAAGAAGAAATCATCGATGCAGCGCGTCGCGCGCAGGCCGACGATTTCATTCGGGAATTGCCGAACGGCTACGCAAGTCCTGTTGGCGAACGGGGCGGGCATTTGAGTGTCGGTCAACGGCAGCGCATCGGCATCGCCCGCGCTTTTTTGAAAAATGCACCGATTTTGCTGCTCGACGAACCCACTTCAGCGCTCGATCCGACAACGGAATCGGCGATCATGGACACCATCAAAGAATTGATGCGGGGCCGGACCACGTTGATCGCGACCCATCGCCTGGCAACGATCCATGGTGTGGATCAAATCGTCGTGCTCGAACATGGACGCATCGTTGAGAAAGGTCCCGGCCCGGAACTGATCGCGCGCGGCGGTGTTTACGCGAAACTTTACAGCTCGGGAAAATTTCCTTCATGATGGTGGCCCAAGTTTCTAACTTGCGATCAAATGAGAAGATCGGTTGTAAACTTGCCCCGTAATTATGAGCAACGTCAGGGCAGATCGACATGTCGAGGGCGATTGGTGGCCGCATCCCATTCCGGACAATGTGGAGTTCGGCGAAGGATTTTATTGCGAGAGCGCTCAGATTTTTCGACAGCTACGCAGCAAAAAGCCGGGTGCGGTGATCATCGGCAAACATGTTTCGTGTTATGCGGGCTGTTCGTTCTCTGTCGGCGAGAACGGCCGTTGTACAATCGGCGATTTCACTCTGCTCAATGGCGCACTGATCATGGCGGAGGAGAAGATCGACATCGGGTCGCACTGCCTGATTTCGTGGAACGTCGGCATCGCCGATTCCGACTTTCATCCTCTGGAGCCCGCGCAACGTGTGATTGACGCGCAAGCGCTTGCCCCCTATTTCGAAAATCGTCCGCCGCGTCCGAAGTTAAAAACCGCGCCCGTAAAAATCGGGGATAATGTCTGGATCGGCATGAACGCGACCATTTTAAAAGCCGTGGTCATCGGCGAGAACTCGGTCGTGGCCGCAGGGGCTGTCGTCACCAGAAGCGTCCCGCCGAATACGGTGGTCGCGGGAAATCCCGCCGTTGTCGTTAAGCAATTTGAAGCGTGATTCAATTTAACATCGAAAATCCGACGTCGAACATCCAACGCCGAACGCTC
>VBQC01000259.1 GCA_005887825.1 Verrucomicrobiota bacterium
TAAGCTTCCGGACATTACCTCCGCCGAGCACCACGTCGTCGGGTTCGAGGGCAGAAATCAGGCGCTTCACGGCATCGGTGACATAATGCCGCCATTTTTTCTTGCCATGCTTCTCCAGTCCGCGAATCCCAACGTAGTCCTCAAAGGTGCTCTTCTTGTAAGGCAAGTGTCCCAACTCCATCGGCTCGACGATGCCATCCACAATCATCGCGGACCCAAGGCCAGTCCCTAGTCCTAGGAACAGCATCTTACCCCGCCTGTAACTTCCCAAGGCCTGCATGGCGGCATCGTTCAACAGCTTGACCGGGCATTTGAATGCTGCTTCGAAGTTGAACCCGCCCCATCCTTTTCCAAGATTCCAAGGTTCCGAAACGGGCCGGTTTCGGAGGACCGGTCCCGGATAACCTATGGATACGACGTCGTACTTCCAGTCCGCCACGAGTTTCCGAACTCCGGAGACCATCCGTTTCGGTGTCAGCGCCGGTCCAGAATCAAACTCTCGATGAGCGTCCTGGCCCGTAGCCAGGACCTTGACGTGAGTTCCACCGATATCAATAACCAGCACGTTCATGATAAGTTCACCAGTCCGCATTTGCCATTATCATTCATATTTTGATCGCCGGATCGATTCAGTCAGCCACATGACGGGTATCGTTCCACAACCGGATCACCGGCTGGGATAGGCTGTGTTCGTAGCCGAGCACACTTACGCTTGCTGTGTTCAACATGAAAAATCTCCCAGCGGCGGGTTCGAGCCCAAGCCAGCGCGCGGCGAGCACTCGCAGAAAATGCCCGCTCGAAAAAATCAGCACATCGCCCTTGATTGCGCGCACCCGACTCACAACATGATCGGCCCGCGCGCCAACATGATCCGGCAATTCTCCACCGGGACAGCCATCGCGAAACAATTGCCAGTCGGGACGGTCCTTATGGATCTCGATCGTTCGGAGACCTTCGTAATCTCCGTAGTTCCATTCGACCAGATCGCGGTCCAGTTCGGCTACGGCTCCGAAGCCGGCCAGTTCGCACGTGCGAGCAGCCCGCTGCAAGGGACTCGTAAGGACCTTCGCAAAGGCGAGTCCTATCAACCGTTCGCCGAGACGGCGGGCATTTTGTTCGCCACGCTCCGTCAGCGGCAGATCGGTAAGTCCCGTATGCTGCCCCGTGAGGCTCCAGGCAGTTTCGCCGTGCCGCGCCAGATAAATCGCTGGTAGAACTGTTGATTTCATTGAACGCTTACCTGCCAGTTTCGACCTTCCCACCGTTGATCGCGCTTCCAAAAGCTGGTAAACGTAAAAGCCGAGCCTGCCGGCCACTCGGCCGTAGGAAAATCCGCAAAAAAGAGGTTCAGTCCACTCTCATGGGTAGTGTCCGACCGGTTGGTGCTCGCCCAGTCGTCGGTTGACCAAACGATGCTACCCTCCGCAGCGAGGATAATCCGCAGGATTTTTCCGCGAGATATGCGCCGCAACGGATGGCGAAGACTCCAAATCTCGTGGCGGCTCTGCACTGGATTCACAACATAGCGTTGAAATGCCGGTTCGACTCGATCAAAGCAGACGCCGTCATGACGGCTGCGCACGAGTGAAATATATTCGGCATGCGACCAACAAAGTGGCATTGCCGCGCCCGTTGCGGAACCGCGTTTCATATTGCCGTTCTGCAAGTCCTCAGCGTCCCAAAGCTGTTCGCTGATCATCCCACCCTGGTTGGCAAAGTTTTCCAGCGACTTGATAAACGGCAGCGGGTCGCGTCCGGCAGCCAGTTCGTAGTGGCCGCGTTCTCCTGTCAAAATCGGCCAGCACCGGCCCGCGCCCGTCCCATCGAAAGCCCTGCCGTCGTCTTTCTGTCCATAGCCATCATGATTGTAGCGACGCCACCCCGGGCCTCGCGGCAGGTCGTGTTTGAGCACGCGGTCGATCACTTCAATTGAATCGCACACGATCGGATCGTTCGCACTGCGAATGCCGAGCCGCACAAGGTGAAGAAAATCGCCGCCGACCACGTTCCGCGCAGGATGAAGGCCGCCGCCGTTCGCGAGTTGGATCATCGTTGTATTCGGATCGGCGTGGGAGTCCGGCGCGTCAGGGTCGGTCGGATTGATGCGGATGTAGTGACGGGGAAAACCCTCGACCAGATCGCCTTGTCTTGTGACCGTCCATTCTTCGATGTGGGCAGCCAACCAGTCAGCATACACTAAAATGAAATCTGCTAGTTTCGTGTTGCGTTGCTCGTTGCAGGCCTCGGCGACGCAGACGAGGCCGGCGATTACCGTGGCGAGCGTCGAAGGCGAGTAGCCGGCGTTCTCCTCCCACCGGTCCTGGCCGGTGACTGGTCCTTGCAGGATAAGATATGCGGCGGCACGCTGAATCATCACACGCGGATCGAACAGACCGATCGCCACGCCCTGCTTGTACAAACGCCACGCCAACAGGATCGGAGCGGCAATTTGGTCAAGCTGCAAGCCAGACCAATACGCAGTTCCGTTGAGCCAACTGTTTTGCGGAAAGCTGCCGTCTCTCCGCTGAATGGCAGCGAGCCAGATCAAAGCGCGCAGCGGCGTGCCGGTTTGGCCGGTCGCGAGAAGTGCGGTCGCGCTCTGCACCAGGTCTCGGGTCCAAACGAGGTGATAGCCGCCGCGATCGCTATCGGCCTTGGTCTCACCCCAGGGGATGCTCAGGGAAGCGACCAGAGCGCCTTGAAAAAGTTTGTCTT
>VBQC01000260.1 GCA_005887825.1 Verrucomicrobiota bacterium
GCCTCGGCCATGCCGGCCAACTCTTCGACCGTTTCACCTTTAACGGCCAAAACAGCAAGCGCCGCCGCTACCTGCGCATCGGTGGCGGCAGGATTAAGCAACGCCGCAAGAAACTTCCCGGCTTCAGCGCGGCTGAGATTCTCGCCGCGCATGAGACACAATGTCATTTGGCGCAGTTCGAAATCGCCAACGTCAATCGCCTCGCGTTGGAATTCATCTGTTCGCGGTGGCGTTGGCAGCAACCAACGGGGTCGTGCTACGCCATTCTTATCTTTCTTGAGATTCATTTGTGGAATCGCAGCATCGCCGATCATCGAATTTGTGTCGCCATTGAGAGAGCCTTCGCCATTGCGCGCGCTTTGTTGACTGTCTCCTCGTATTCCAAGTGTGGGTCCGAGTCGGCGACAATACCCGCGCCAGCTTGAAAGTACGCTTTCTTGTTTTTCAACACGGCGCAGCGCAACGCGATGCATGAATCGAAATTACCGTCGAAGCCAAAATAACCGATCGCACCCGCGTAGCAGCCGCGTCTGGTCTTTTCCAAGTCACTAATAATTTGCATGGCGCGGATTTTCGGCGCGCCGGAGACAGTGCCGGCGGGAAATGTCGCTTTAACCAGATCGAACGCAGTGCAGCCGGCGCGCAGACGCCCAGCTACATTTGAAACGATGTGCATGACGTGACTGTAACGCTCGATCTCCATCATCTCGGTCACACGCACCGTGCCGAAATCCGCGACGCGTCCAACATCATTACGCGCAAGATCGACAAGCATAATGTGTTCGGCGCGTTCCTTGGGATCGGCGAACAGTTCGGCGGCATTGCGTTCGTCTTGCGCTGCAGTCGCGCCGCGGGCGCGCGTCCCTGCGATCGGGCGAATCTCAATCGTTTCGCCTGTCAGCCGGACATGCATCTCCGGCGAGCTGCCAACGAGCGCAAAATCGTCGCCGGCTTTAAGGCAAAACATGTACGGCGAAGGATTAATGAAACGCAGACAGCGATAAAAATCGAGAGGGTCTCCGCCGAAATCGGACTCAAATCGCTGCGACAGGACAACTTGAAAGATGTCGCCGGCTCGGATGTATTCTCTGGCTTGTTCAACTGCCAACTCAAATTCCGCGGGGCGGAAATTGCTGCGAGCGGGACGCGTTTCACAGTCCAAGGTGGGAATGAGTGGAAGATCGACAGATTTGGTGAGTTGGCGCCTGATCTCATCGATCGATTCGGCCGCTCGGGCGTAAACCTCTCCCGGTGGACCATCATCGAGGTATGCGTTCACGACGATCTTCAAACTGCGCAGCCGATGATCAAAAATCAGAACACTGTTGGTGAGCATGAAAAGCGTCTCGGGTAGATGCAGATAATCATGATGCGCCAATGGAACCTTCGGTTCGAAGAAGCTGATCGCCTCGTACCCGAGAAAGCCGACAACGCCGCCGGCAAATCGCGGCAATTCCGGGCGCGAGACGAATTGATAACGTGCCATCAATTTGCGGACTTCATCGAGTGGATCGGTTGCCGCTTCAAATCGCAGCTCATCCCCACGTTCAACAACTCGGATTTCGCGCGCGTGGCTTTGAATGACCGTCCGCGGCTCTATACCGGCGAATGAGAACCGTCCCGACACATCATTCTTTTCGGTCGATTCAAAGAGAAAACTGTAACCGCCGCGATCAAGTTTCTTGAAGGCTGAAACGGGCGTTTCGCCGTCAGCGACGAACTCTGCGAAAAGAGGGATGACATTCCCGCGTTTCGCAAGCTGAGAAAATTCGTCCAGCGTTGGAGTGAGCTGCGGTTTCATTCAATGTGCCGGACGCGAAAGGAAGCTCGCGAGAATTTTTTTGCCGTCTCGCGTGAGGACGGATTCGGGGTGGAACTGCACTCCCTGCACTGCGAACTCGCGATGGCGCAGCGCCATAATCTCGCCGTCATCGCCCTCGGCCGTGATCTCGAGAGATGCTGGGAAGGAACTTCGCTCGACGGCCAGAGAATGGTATCGGCCGGCTTCGAATGGCGTCGGCAAATCGGAGAAAAGCGCGCTTCCATTGTGCCTGACCATGGATGCTTTCCCGTGCATGAGCCGGGAAGCGCGGATTACCTTTCCGCCATACGCTTCGGCGATGCACTGATGGCCGAGACAAACACCCAGGATGGGAATCTCGGGCCCGAAGCGCAGAATCACTTCTTTGCTGATGCCCGCTTCACGCGGCGTGCATGGCCCGGGCGAAATGCAGATGTGATCGGGTGCTAACTCCGCGATTTCATCCAGCGCGATCTCATCGTTTCGTTTAATGAGCAGTTCACACCCAAGCTCGCCGAAATATTGGGCGAGATTGTAGGTGAAGGAGTCGTAGTTATCGATCAGCAGGAGCATAGATTTATAATCTGCTTAGCGATCGGTTTTGCTTTGAAGTGTTGTCAGGAAGGCGATGACATAAGCTTGTGAATCGCGCGAACTTCCTCGATCAGTTGCGCATACTCCGGAGGCGTTAGCGCCTGCACGCCGTCAGAGAGAGCGAGCTCCGGGTGGTTGTGAACTTCGACCATGAGGCCGTCCGCGCCCACTGCTACTCCGGCGCGAGCGAGCGGGGTCACCATGTAGGCGCTACCCGTGCCGTGGGATGGATCTACGATTACCGGCAAGTGGGAAATACGGCGAATCGCTGGCACGGACGCGAGATCGAGCGTGTTACGTGTATGCTGCGCGAAAGTGCGGACACCTCGCTCGCACAGGATAACGTTGTAATTGCCCTCCGCCATGATGTACTCGGCCGCGAGCAGCCATTCCTCGAGGGTAGCCGCCATCCCTCGCTTCAACAGCACCGGCAACTTCGACCGGCCCGCCCTCTTCAAAAGCGAAAAGTTCTGCATGTTGCGAGCGCCAATCTGAATGACATCGCCGTATTGCTCGATAAGATCGATATTAGACTCGTCGACCGCTTCGGTGACGATCTTTAGGCCGAATGCTTCGCGGATTTCGGCCATGATTTCCCAACCTTTTTCGCCCAAACCCTGAAATGTGTAAGGCGATGTCCGTGGCTTCCACACGCCGCCGCGGAAGAAACGCGCACCGCTCTGGCGTACTGCTTCCGCCACAGCGAACGCCTGCTCGCGATTCTCAATCGCACACGGCCCCGCGATAATTGCGAGTTCGCCATCGCCGATGGCAGCGTTGCCAACCCGCACAATTGTTTTCTCCGGACGCAAATCGAGCGTGATCAATTTGTACGGCTTGGTGACGCGAATGACTTCCGCGACACCGGGGAGGTCCTCAAAACGCCGGCTGTCGATTACCCCCTCGTTGCCAGTAATCCCAATGGCAGTCCGCGTCGGACCGGGCAGCGGATGCGCGCGGAATCCGATTGCCTGAATCACTTCAACCACCGCGTCGATCTCGTGCGCTGTGGCGTTGGCTTTCATTACAATCAACATATCGGTACAATCCTATTTTATCTGACCCGTTCCGGAGGTTGGTATGCTCCGGTTGCTACGCTGGCTGTCGTTGATCGAGTCAGCGTAAAAAGCTGCGCTTCACCACGTGCTCAGAAATAATTCCCGTGTCATTGGCGCGCCCTTAAAACGATTTCCCACCCGCGTCGTTCTGCCGCCGCGTCGCACTCGTAAGTTTTGCCCTTTTCTTCGCGTGGCGCCCCGGCAACCGGCTTCTCGTCCGGCTCAGCTGTGAATTCGACGACTGCGGGCATGATCACAAGGTACCGCTTCCGAGCGAAGTGGTCAATGTTTCCGGTTTTTCATCCAGCCAACGAAGCAACTCTTTCTCGATATTCTCGATTGGAATGCCTTCGCCGCGATCGAGTTCAACCCGGTCGCGAACCATCGACGAATTCAATTTAGCGAGCGACTCAATTCGTCGGCTGCCATTCGACGAACTTGTATGGGTGGGTTCGGAGACGCAGGGCGTCGTATTCTTTTTGTTTCACGTTGCTTTGGCGGCTTTGACGGGTAGATGGAAAACGCAGACTCTCTTAAGAACCCATCTCATAAATAGGGAACGGGTGCGTTGCTGGAGATTTGGCGCTGCAGCAAGGCGCGAGGAGGGAGAATATCCTTCACGGATCTTTGACCGACGAGCAACGCCGCTGCAGCGCCAAAGATGCGCAACCCTGCGGGCTAAGCTCTGGCGGGGCAGCTGGCCGGCGTTGCTCCTCAGTCGCAGAGCGCATTGGCTATGCTTCTTCGTCGCGCCTTGCCAGCCGCCCGCCAGAGCTTAGCGCACTCATTCCCTATTTATGAGATGGGTTCTATTCTTTATCGAGATTAAAGCGGTGCAAAATGCGATGGGCGAACGGGGCTATGATCACGGACGCTATTCCGATAAAAGCCAGTCCGGAAAACAAAGCATGACAGGAAGCAAATATTTTGGCGGCGGACGAATGAAGAAGATCCACGGGTCCCATTTCGCCCAAAATCATTGAAGCATTCAGGAGTGAATCAATCCAATTCAAAACGGCAATCGTTGGCGACCCGAATCCTGACTGGGTTTGCACGTCTTATATCGAACGCGCCAACCTCACGGTGCGGACACACTGCAAACGGTTGGCGCGGCTCACGCTCGCGTTTTCAAAGAAGCTGGAGAATTTCAAAGCCGCGATTGCGCTCCATCTTGCCTATTACAATTTTGTGAAAACACGCGGCTCGCTTCGTTGCACACCCGCGATGGAAGCAGGGATTGAAAATAGTACGTGGACGGTGTCAGATTTGGTTAATGCCGCATAAAAAGATTACGAAACTTAAGGACGCCATCCGGGCAATGCACGGTTGCGAATCGCTCCACGTCGAA
>VBQC01000261.1 GCA_005887825.1 Verrucomicrobiota bacterium
CCAAATGGAATCACAGTACCGATGTTGAAATTGGACCCTATGTGGGACCCGCTTCGTAATGATCCCCGTTTTCAAGCATTGATCGACAAGCGCGGTGCGGAAATTTAGCGTCGGCTTCCCTTTTCACGGTCGATTACAGCCAGGCGGGGGCGAATGGCGCGAGAAGAATTCGCAAAGCGAATGATCAACTGCGTAAAGTGAACGCCGCCGTTCATTTTCGTGTCTATATTGTCGCCGTTGAACCATAATCCCGGTCAATCCAAATCTTTTGCTATGAGCGGCTTCTTCGAGGAAGTGAAACGGCGAAAGGTTTACCGGGTGGCGGCAGCCTACATCATCGCTGCCGGCGGCATCATTCAACTGGCCTCGGCCGCGTTTCCGGCATGGGAATTGCCAAACTGGGCGCTGCGACTGGTGATTGTCCTGTTACTCATCGGGTTCCCAATCGCACTCATTCTCGCGTGGGCCTTCGATGTCACGCCCCAAGGCATCCGAGCCACACCGAACGTGGCTGTGCCTAGAACGAACCGCCGTCGCAACATAATTATGCTTGTCGCAACCGGAGTGATCGTCTCCGCGATCGCTGGATTTTTCCTCCTCCCCCGTATTTCTTCCGCGCGCAAGATCGACAAGTCGATCGCGGTATTACCGTTTGAAAATCTGAGCGACGAAAAAGAGAACGCCTATTTCGCCGATGGCATTCAGGACGACGTGCTCACGAATTTGTCGAAGATCGGCGATCTTAAGGTGATCTCCCGCACTTCGGTGATGCAGTACAAGGGCGCGGCAAAGAACGTTCGCGAAATTGGAAAGGCACTTGGCGTTTCAAATATTCTCGAAGGAAGCGTTCGCCGTTCAGGAAACAAGGTGCGGATCAATGTGCAATTGATCGACGCAAACAGCGACCAGCACATTTGGGCGAACGATTACGACCGCGATCTGACCGATGTTTTTGCTATCCAAAGCGATCTCGCGCACGAAATCGCAAACGCGCTCCAGGCGAAACTTTCCGACACGGAAAAGGCGCTCATGGAACGCAAACCTACGGAGAATGGCGAGGCCTATCTCGCCTTTGTCCAGGCACATGATCTGCAGTGCGCCGTTGAGGACCTCGGGAAACTCAAACAAAGCGAGCAGCTTTATGCGCGAGCCATCGAGCTCGACCCTAAATTTGCGCTCGCTCTTGCGTGCTACTCGCAGTTGGAAAGTTGGATCTTTCACACCTTCGATCCAACGCGGGGACCGCGCCAAAAAGCCCGTGCTCTCGCCGAGCAGGCCCTGCAATTACAGCCTGACCTGCCAGAGGCGCACTTGGCCATGGGGTTTTCTTATTATTACGGCGACAACAATTACGATGCGGCGCTGAAAGAATTCGAAATCGCACAGCGCGGATTGCCTAACGAATCGGGAGCTTATCTCGCTCTCGGCGCGATCCAGCGGCGCCAGGGCAAATGGGCAGAATCGACTGCGAACCTTGAAAAGGCCGCCAGTTTGAATCCGAAAGATAGCTGGCCGCTACAAAATCTCGCTTTCAATTACCAGATGCTGCGGAATTTCGATGCGGCCAACAAAACGATCGACCGCGGGCTTAAAGTGGACCCAAACGGCGTGGGACTTTGGGAGGTCAAGTCCAAGCTGGCCATCGCCGAAAAAGGCGATCTGAGCGTTTCGGAGAAAGCATTTCAGACGGTGAAATCGATACCGCTTAACGACGAGAACAAACTTCGGATCGTCGGCTCGCGCGCGGACGTTTTTCTTTTGGAACGGAAATACCAGGAAGCTTTGCGCGAAGCCGAAAGCCTGCCGGACGATCTCTTCGGCACCGCATTCTCGCAGCACTTGAGTGGCAAATATTATCTCATCGGCTTCGCGCGAAAAGCGCTCCAGGACGAACCCGCCGCGCGAGCCGCCTTCCTGAAAGCAAAAGACCTCCTCGAAGCGCAACTGAAAGAAAGTCCCGATGCGGCAGACATCCATATTCAGCTCGCGAAAGTTCTCGCCTATCTCGGAGAAAAAGATGCCGCGCTAGCTGAAGCTCGGCGCGCCAGCGAATTGCTTCCGGAGAGCAAAGACGCCTTTGGCGGCCCGGAAATTGCAGCTGGGGTGGCCGAAGTTCACGCCATTCTTGGCGACAACGGTCGCGCGATTGAAATCCTGGACGGATTGTTAAGTCGACCGAGCGCTGTCACCGTGCAGAGTCTGAAAGTAAGTCCAATTTGGGACTCGTTGCGAAACGATCCGGGTTTTCAAGCTTTGCTGAACAAATACGGTGGCAAAGCTTAAGGCCGCGCTTCTTTTCCTCGCTGTCGCGGCCACGGCGCATGCGGACTGGACAATCGCTGCCGCCACGACTGAAGGGTCACGCGTTGGAGTGCAACGTCGACATGTTGTTCTGGAAGATGCCGAAACGAGTGAAAGCGCGACCGTTGATCTCGCATTGTTTTCGACGAAGTCATGCACGCTGCGGGTGATCGATCAGCCTACGCCGCCGCCCAACGATCTGGCGCACGTTATGGCACAAGAAAACTGTTTGGCCGGTGTAAACGGCGGCTACTTTGACCCAGACTACGCGCCCATTGGATTGCTGATCA
>VBQC01000061.1 GCA_005887825.1 Verrucomicrobiota bacterium
GGAATCGTGCTTTTTCCGGGTAAATCTCTCTTCGTGCGCTGCCGCGGCAATTTCACCGTTAATCAGAAGCGCAGCTGCGCTATCGTGATAAAAGGCTGATATGCCGAGAATCGTGTTTCTCACCGTTGTTCCTTTCCGAAGCCGCACTTACATTTTTCCCCGAGCCTGGCGCTTCCTCATCGAGCTAAAAGAGGGTGTAGATGAACGGGGCAATAGCCGATCCGGCCGTTAGGACGATAAGCACGCCAAAGGTGAGTAAGATCAGAATAAGCGGCAATAACCAGAACTTCTTCCTTTCGCGCAGAAAACCCCAAAGGTCTTTGATGAATTCCATAATTGGTTTTTTTCTTTTTAATACGGTTTCTCTATGTCTTTCCCAGTGAAAATGTGATTTCTAACGATCATTACCGAATTGTCGCCAGACTTAAAGTCCTTCAGTTTCAGAGAATCAATCCCAAGGAGTTTCCGTGCCAGGCCAATCGGGGTCACTACTCCAAAGAAAACCAGCGTTAAAAGGATTTTGGAGACTACTGTGCCCAACAGGTGGGAGAGACCCAGCCACAAAACGGCCACCGGCCGATAAAGCTGCGGAAATGTCATGTCTACCACGAGAGCGACGATCGCTATGGTAACAAGCGTTTCCCGTTTGAAAGCGGCGCTGAAGAGCAAAAGCAAAAGCACCATGGCCATGCCGGTGTCTTTGCTTTGCTCTTTCGTTGGTCGCTTAAACAATTCGGCGACGATTTCTTTCATGCAAATTTCGTATTGACCGATGAACGCCCCTCCAACCCTGCTAGTTCATCTCGATGAGTTTCAGCGCAAGTATTTGGTGTAATCGGAAGTAAAATTGCCGCGTCCTGACACATAGCTTTGACCGGTTCTCGAGGGCTAAGGACGCGATGAGTGGGCTAACATAAATTTTCCCGCCTGCACGGCTTCAACAGCGCGCAATAATTCTTCTGCCGAACCGTTTTTCATCCAGTAACCGGCTGCGCCAGCGTGCAGGGCGCGCGCGGCATAAATCCGTTCAGATTGGCGTGACACAATCAGAATACGAATGCGCGGGAATTCCGTCGCCAGATCTTTGATCTAGCGGATCCCGTCACGATCTTCTAGGAATGACTCAATCAAAAGAACGTCTGGCCGATGTTTTCGAATCAGTTCGCCGGCGTCGTGAAGACCGTGTGCGCCGCCGCAACGTGAAGCTAGCAATGTTGGTTGCGACTAGATTCACGGACTACGAATTCTTGAATTGCCTCGGGACTACCATATTTGAAGCTCAGCAATAAAGCGAAGGAGCGAGATCAAACCAGCGCATAACCGCCAATCTCGAGATGTTGCAATATCACCTGGAATTCATCGCTCATAAGAAATGCCTTTTCCGCGCTAACGGTCGGGTGTGTCATGAGTTCCACATTGCTTGACTTCGCCAAGGCCGCGACTCGATCCAGTTTCTTTCCCTCAATGCACTGAGTCAGGTCGAAAAAATAATCCGCGAGACGATATCGACGAGCGAGCCAGCGATCGACCAGCCAGCGGTAGGTTCGGTTCGACATGCTTTTCTCGCCAGGCCAGAAAGAAAAGTTGCGGCGCAGCTTCGTATGGGCTGGAATCATGTTGCTGAGAAGAATGTTAGCACAAAGATGCATGTGGTGATGTCCGTCGATGTGTGACGGCTGTTTGCCAAATAGACGCACGAACTCGTCGACCTGGGCCTGGTACGAATAAGAAAATGCTTTTCGCAGGAACGGATTATACACCAGCTGAGCGTATTTGTTCCCCATGAGGTAGCGGATCGTTCTTCCGTGATGCTCACCCAGTTCGGAGGGATAATTCCTTCCCCAGCTCTGCGGCCCGCTCAGAATCCGCCATGAAGGCCATCGCGCTGACCGACGTGATCCTACCCGCTTTGTAACATCTGAGCGCGGCATCGGTTTCCGCGAGGGAGCGGCCCCAGTCATCAGCATTGATGATCAACATTTGATTTCAGCCATCCATCTGGACCAAGATTTCTCTGCTTCAAGCTGTTCGACTGCACGATAGCCTCCAAAAGGCCCGAAGGAAATTGTTGGCGCAAGATGGCGATATTGGGCATGACGCATCTCGTCATAGAAAGACACGACTTCTTCGTAATTGGCGCCAAACTTTATGCAATAGCGTTCGACCTCCTGTGCCCATGCAATCATCAAGCCGAAATAGGTCGTTTCCGTGAGCTTGGCAATTTCGCTTGCCTCTGGAGATGTGAGCAAGATGGTTTTCATTCCGACTTCCTCAAAGTGTTCGACGGCGCGCTGGCCTGACCGCGCGTCGAGTGCTCCTACAAACTTTACATAATGCAACATCTCCTCCTGCATCCGGGCATGCTTGCCGCGAACGGGGCTGTTTACGACTACAGTTCCGGATTCAGCCGCAATGCTGCGGGTGGTTCCAGGAGCAACCGTGCTATTGATTACCGTGAGAGCAGGCCGGTACTGATGAATGTATTCTACGACCTGTCCAACAAACTTGCCGCTCTGGAATGGGAAACAAATATGCATAACATCGCACTGGGAAATGGATGCGGACTGATTGATATCTACCCCAAACGTCTGATGCCTGCTCTTCATAATTTCCAGCAAAGGTTTGCCGACCTCACCGAGGCCAACGACGATGACAGTTTGGTTCACAGCCGAAATTATGATCTTTCTGGCGCTCTAGCTTGTCGCAGTTGGCGTTAGAACCGGCTGCACTACGTGGTGGCTTGGCCCACGTCCAGGACCGACCTTGAAAGCGTTCTTGATCTGACACGTGACCTCTTCAATCGCTTCCTCAGTAATTTCTGGATATATGGGCAGGGAAAGAATGCGAGACTGGTTGGCGTAAGCAGCCGGAAAATCTTTTGGACCGTGATCGAGATAAGCGTAGGCAGGATAAAATGGGAGCGCTTTTGGATAATTCAAGGCCGTGTAAATACCCGCCTGGGTGAGATGCTTTCTCAAAGCATCCCGGTTCTCTGTGCGAATGACGTAGAGGTGATAGACATGGTCGCGGTCGGAGCTGACCTTTGGCGTGGTAACGTCATCTACGTCTTCCAGAAGCCTGTTGTAAAGCTCAGCGACACGACGGCGCGCCTCCGTCCAGGCGGGTAAATGGGGCAGTTTCGTGTTCAGAATTGCCGCCTGCAGACCATCCATGCGGCTATTGATGCCTTCCATGACGTGATCGCCCTTTCCACCGTGTCGCGCGAATGTCCCCATCCAGTCGGCCAGTCGATCGTCATTGGTCACAGCGCATCCAGCGTCCCCATACGCACCCAAGTTTTTGCCCGGATAAAAGGAAAAGGTCGCAACGTTGCCGAAGGTTCCCACGAGTTGGCCGTTGTACCTGGCGAGATGTGCTTGAGCGCAATCCTCGAGCACCCAAAGATGGTGCTTTTTTGCAATCGCCATGATCGCACCCATGTCCGCCGGCTGTCCATAGAGATGCACTGGAATGATTCCGACCGTGGCAGGTGTGATCTTTCTTTCGATATCGGCGGGATCAATCGTGAAGGTTTCCTCATCCGTGTCGCAGAACACGACCCGGCCGCCGGCCTGCGTGATCGTCTCGGACGTTGAGATCCAGGAATGTGCCGAGGTGATGACTTCATCGCCGGGTTTTAGACCAAGTCCTCGCAGGGCAATGTAAATCGCGTCCGTCCCGTTCGCGCACGAGACGCAACGTTTCACGCCAAGCGCTCTCGCCCATGCCTCCTCGAAAGCGTCCACATGCGGCCCGCGAATGTAAGCTGACTCGGCGATCACTTCGGCAATGGCCCTGTCAATCTCTTGTTTGATCGTCAGGTATTGTGCGTGCAGGTCAACAAAGGGAATTCTCATTGCGACAGAGCAGAAATCAGAGGTCAGACGTCAGGAGCAGGTTAGAGGCGACGGAGGAGGCGGGCTGGATTGCCCGCGTAAATGCCGGAAACAGTAATATCTTTGGTAACAACTGCGCCGGCTCCGATGACCACTTGATCACAGATCGTTACCGGCAGGATAGTGGCATTTGTTCCGATGCTCACACGATTGCCAAGTTTGGTTGGTCGCCAGAGCTGCGGTTTTCCGGCAGGACCACCGGTGACGAACAGATCATTAATAAACATCGCTCCATGAGAAATGAAGCAGTCGTCCCCGATTGTGACCAAGTCGCAGATGAACGAGTGGGATTGAATCCGGCACCGCTTTCCGATGGTTGCTCCCTTTTGTATCTCAACGAAAGGTCCGATGAAAGTTTCATCGCCGATTTCACAACCATATAAGTTTGTCGGCTCTATGACGGTCACATTAGCACCGAACTTCACGTCGACGAAGCCGACCGTAATTTGCTTGACTGGATTCATACCTCGGAATTCTGACGGATGACCTCGCCGTTAGGGGGTCGCGCGCGCTCGAGGATCGAAACGACAGTTCGCGCGTGACTGAGTCCAGTGAGCGGTTCATGTGAGTTATGGATGCAGTCGGCGAAGTGTTCCGCCTCGACGCTGAGCGGTTCCGCAAACTTGACCTCCGGTATAAGAATATCGCCGCTCCGATAGTTGAACTGTGCAACCCGCGGGTTATCGAAGTCCATGTTCTCACCGAGGATGGCGCGGCGATCGATCCCCTTGTCGTAGATGACGATTTTGTTCTCCGCGATGTCATCGTAAACGACCATCTTGCGCGAGCCGACAATAATCATCTTCCGCACCTTCTGCGGATCCAACCAGCTAACGTGAATGTTTGCGATGACCTTTCCGGGATATTCAAGACTAAGAAAGACAACGTCATCGATCCCTTCCTGCATGTAGGCCATGCCCTGACGGCCGATGGAAATCGGCTCCGGGTTGCCAAGCCAATATTGAATGATGCTGATATCGTGGGGTGCGAAGTTCCAGAGGGCATCGATGTCAGAGCGGATGCGCCCTAGGTTCAGCCGTTGGCTGTAGATGTAGCGGAGTTCGCCGAGCTCGCCGGAATCAATCAATCTCTTCACATAACGGACGGCTGAGTTGTAGACGAAGGTGTGGCCCGTCATCACAATGAGATTTCGCACGGCAGCGCGTCTCGAGAGTTCATCGACCTCGACAACCTTCGTCGCGAGCGGCTTCTCTACGAAAACGTGTTTGCCGGCGCCGAGGACTTGATTAGCGAGAGAAAAGTGACTTGCGGCGGGTGTCGCAATCACCACGCCATCAATGGCGGGATCGTCCAGAACAGTCTGATGCGTCGCGATCGCGCGGCTGCGAGGAAAATTTGACTCCACAAAGCCGCGACGTTCCGCGCTCGAATCTACAACGTACTTGACCGTGCATCCCGGCAAGGCCGAGAAGTTGCGCAGAAGATTCGGGCCCCAGTAACCACATCCGAACTGTGCAAGGACTAAATTTGGTGGCATGGCAGAAAGGAGTCGAAGGGCGAACGAGAAGGACTAGGCAGCGATCAGAATCTGGTCCGAATCGTCGATTGTGAACTCCTCGAATGGTGCGCTACCCGAGTGACGGAGGTTGTGCTTTGAAGCGCTGCTGTTATATACCCTCACAGTTAATGGCGGAAGATCAGCGGCGGTTGGATCAGTGGTTGGCTGCACCCGGATGCTTGCGCTGTCCTGCGTGACACGGGCGAACGATGTCGCGCGCCGCTTGCGAAACCACGAGACGGCTTGCGCCGCTGTAGCAAACCATGGTGTTCTGGCGCGCAAGTCGCGGAGCAGGGTCACATAGGCGTCGCCCCATAACCTTTCGGGCCCGAGGCTCCGGTCGTGCCAGTTGATGGTGAGGGCACCGCCGAACCTTGTTGCATTCTCGATCAACGGCAGCATTGCAGCGCCAGCCTGCTCGTCGGACAAATTCATGTACGACGGATAAAAGAGCGCCGTGTCCATGATGTGCAATGGGAGTTCGAGCAAATGATCGACATTGGGTTGCTTGAAGACTTGAGCGGTTCCCGCGCGGTACCCGATCGTTTCGTTGTAGCCAGCAGTTGAGTCGTAGGAGAAGCCGGCTTTCTCGAGCGTTAATGACGCTTGCGAACTGAAGTAAAGCCAGTGCATCCGAACGCCGACCTCGACCGTTCCCGTGATTTCCTGAATGCGCGCACGCTCATCACGGCCTTTTGCGCTGTCGCGCCACGCATCGATGCCGTGGACAGCGATTTCGCTATTTGCGGAAAGCAGCTTCTTTAAGGCATCCACAATATCGGCCGAAGCGTAGCGCGAGGCACGCTTTGCTCTTGTTCGGCCGTTAGAATCAACGCCCGCGTCGCCCTTTGTCGGAATGACAAAGAAAGTTGAGGCAAGATCCTTTTCCAGCTCCAGGTACCGATCGAGCTGGTTCCAGAAGTCCTTGGCAAGTCCAGCGAACACCAAGGGCAGCGAAAGCGCTGCCTTCCAATTGACAGCTACCTGCCGAAGGGACCTTCTTCCTCGACAGAAGTTGATGACTGAGCCAACCAGCGCCCGGTAAAGAAAACCAAACATCGTGTGGTCGCAGATATGATAACGCACGCGCGGGTGGTCCACGTCATGAGTGAGGCACACTATAAAGCGATTTCCTGCGGGGACAGGAAGGATCTCGACCAGGCTCACTCTCTGGCTAACGATCAGCTCGCGAAGCAGCGAGACGTGGAGATCCAGCGTGGGTATGTTCGCGAATTCTGCTGGTTGTCCTTGCGTCAAGAGGTGGCGGACTTCTTCGAACAGATCGAACCCGAAGCGAATCACTACTTGAGCGTCAGAAGCTACCGAGACAGCAGCAGCCGAGTTTGTTCCTTCGTGAACGAGAACTGTGTTGCATGGGCTGTCGAAGAGAAGGCAGTTTCCATAAATCGGCATTCGTTCGCCGCGAAAAGAAACGAAATGGTCTCTGGGACCAGACCGTGTCTTTACGTTTCGGCACTCCTCGAATGCTTGCCGCTGCGCACTATAAAGCAAAAGCAGCTTAGCGCTGTTCTCTGGAACCAGACTATTTGAGCAGAGCAGGACATCGTAATGCGCGCCGGGCCTATGGAATTCCCAAGGTGTTTTAAACAGCTCAAAGAACTCGACAACGGCGGCATGTTCTCCCTCACTGGCAACGACACCAATCATTTCGAGCAGAGAACTGTTGGAATCCGGGCAATCTAGACAAGTTCACTGATGGAATTCAACAAACTGAGCCGCTCGCGGCTCCATGTGTGTGACAGGTAGACTTCCTGGCCGCGCTTAACGGTTTCCGCCACTTCAGCCGGATGAGAAAAAGCGAACTCGATTTTTCGCGCGAGATCGTCCGCATCCCCAAGCTCGAAAAAGATCAGGTCATTGTCGCCGAAGTAGTCCTGAATACCCCTTGCTCTCGGGGCAATTACCGGTTTCGCGAGTGCCAGGTATTCGAAGATGCGAGTAGGCGTATTGATTTCAGTGAAGATGTTGCGGTGGTTGGGGATAATTCCCAGATCGCAATGCTCAATTGCCTCGACGATCTCTTTGAGATTGCGAACGCCGAGATAATCGACATTTCTGTCGAGTCCCCGTTGCTGAGCCGATTCCATCACTTTCTCGAAGAAGTTTGTTCGCTTACCGCAAACACTCAGCCGGGCAGACGGAATTGTTTTCCTCACCTTCTCCAAGGCGTCTACAGCCAGGTCGAAACCGTTGCGGTGGACCAACGAGCCGTGATAAAGAATCACAAAAGGCTTGGCCTCATTGCCGTTTCCATTCACACCGCGAACGTCACCGCACTGGAAGCGGAACACCTCGTCATCAGGCGAATTGATTACGACTTTAATTTTATGCGGCTGACAACTGCGCGAAGAGTAGATCTTTTTGCACGCGAGATTCACGGTCAGCACGAGATCGGCAAAGCGGATACTCCACTTCTCCAGTCGCTTCAAAACGACCACGCTGAAGCTGTGCTCGGGCAGCGTGAAGATCGTCTGCATGAGCTCAGGCATGGGATCGTGCAAGTCCAAAATGACCTTTGCACCGAGGAGTTTCGGCACGATCGCAGCGAAAACGAGGATGTCCGGCATGTTATGCACATGGACGAGGTCGTACCTGCGCGTGAGTGATCTCGAGGCGAGATAGAAAAATGAGGTCATGATAAATGCAGCATACCGGCCAACATAGTCCAGCTTGCTGCCACGATAACGCTTCAGCCGGACACGTGTGACGTTGATACTTCCATAAGTCTCATGGGCCGGCTCACCATCTCCATCCCGCAGGCAGATGAGGTCTATGTTAGCACCCTGGGCTGCTAATGCCTCGGCCGCTCTTCTGGGCCGAGGATCCGCAGGATAGTGCGAGAAGAGCAGAACAGCGGCGCGTCTGCCGCACAGCCGGCTAATTTTCGCGGAGGCAAGCTCGTCATCTTCGCGGAAGCTCGTTCTGGAGGAACGGATTTGGATGACGTGCCCGGCCACTTCCTTCGGGAGGGCGTGCCAGTACTCGCCCGCATACTTGGTTCTGATGTAAGTGAGGAATTCGCGGTATAACGCCGCGGGATACTCCGTTGCCGTCTGCCGCGACCCGCCGAACGACATGTAATCTGGGTGCGCATCGAGGAGCACCATCCCTCCATGCTCTGCAATCCAATCAAGCTTTCGCATCCAGATCTTCGGAGTGGTTTCGCGCAATAAGAGGAACAGGGTTGAATCCTGCGGCAGAGTGTACGGAAGTTCGACGTAGCCGGTCCGGGCACTGGCGGAGGGATTCGTGACTGGTGATTCGCCATTCGTACCTGCCTGAGCAACCCAGAAGGGAAAGATCGTGTGACGGCCCTCGGGCTGAGGCTCGAATGGATCCGTATCGAATGTCGATGCATCGTATGCAATCTTTAACTGGTGCAACCAGTCCAGCTTGTGTAACATGAACGCCGATCTAAATCCTACCGCTCCCCAGTCAGCGAGGTAACGGTTAATGCTAACGGCTTTCCGCCCGAACTCCCTTTCGGATTGATAAAGCCGCCCGTCGTGTCGAAGATCGTGGATCCCTACCTCAAAGCCATTTTGCCCCAGTTCCTCTCTTAGTCCACGAGGATCCCGGTAGTCCCCTTCGGGAACAAAGTTGAATGAGGAGCGAAACCCCAACTCCAGTTCGAGCTGCATCAGCTCCCGGCACTTCCGCAAACCAACTGCACTTTCGACATCGTGCGTCAGCACAAAAGCGAATTTCTTGCCGTTGGGCCAGCCCGGCCAGTTTTCCGGTGGACGTTGCGAGCCTGGCATGATTGGCCAGATGTCCGTGACGCGCTGGCGGGTACGCTCCGCGATACGGCGCCGCACCTCCATTCGGATGGACCGCGGGATGAGCGGCTTTAGACCGTAATAAATTCTATTGCGTAACACGAGGTATCACCAGCTCGGTGGTCGCGCTAATCGTCCACTGCAAGCACCCAAACCAACCATCGGGCGCGACCGCTTGCAAGAATTGGAATCGCAGTGCCGCCTCTAGGAATGCAGCCGATCAAGACCCACCATCGAGCCACTTCGGAATGTAGGAACGCGTCTTATTGACTACCACACCAACATTGTCTCGCTCCGCGACCAACTTCCCGTAGCCCCGCTTTATAAGCTCGCGGTTGTCCTTTTCCGCCTCGACCACGAGCAAAAGCTTGTCCATGAAAGCGGCCATGCCCCACGTGGGACTTGTCTGGCTTAAAGGAGGCATGTCAAAAATGATGTAGTCGAAGTCGCTCGCTTTTAGATTTGGCATCATGTCGAAGAATTTTTTCAAGCCGAGCTGCGCCGGCCCAGCATTGGGGGATCCTACGGTAGCTAGATAGAGATTGTCCGCAGCCGAGGCGATCGCACCCTTTGGCTTAAGAGCCGCGCTAAGCGAATACGCAGGCTTGCCCTTGAAGAACTGATGAACGTCCTCGGGACCCAGGTTTACATCGACTAGAAGGACCTTGCCGTCATTGGTTTCAGAAAGTGAAGCAGCGAGCCCGGCGGCGAGGGTAGAAGCTCCCGCTGCTTCTGAAAAGCTGGCAATACCAACGAGCTTCGGCTTATGCGTCAAATGATTGAGCTCAAAATAGAGGCCGAGGCGATCCCGAATTGCGTCACAATACGGCCGGATGAAATGGCCGGCCTCCCAGGGCGCCAGCTTGGAGTGGTGCGGCCGCGTTGCGAGTGCTCTCGCATTCGCCGGCGAACCATTTGGAGGCAGGGGCAAATGGCCGTTCCGAGCATTGGAATACGGTATCGAGAGCATGAGCGGAATGTGCCACTGCGTCTCCAACTCGAGTGGCCGCCCAACGGTGCGGTTCAAGACCAATCCTCTTAACAACACGAGCGCTATACCCAAGGCTATCCCACCGCCGGCCAGTCCCAGGGCAATCTTATTACGCGTTTTGGTCTCCAGCATGGGAGGGGAGGGCCGCTGGACGGCGCTAATGTTGGGCATTTTGGAGGGGTCCAAAGCCTCGTCGATCCGCGCCTTTTCGAGCGATGCCGCGAAATACTTGTAATTCGCTTCGTCCAGCTCCCGCTTCCGCTCCAATTCTTCCATTTGCGGCCCCAACTCCGAAAGCTGCTTAATTCTCTGCTGAATATCGCGAAGCCGGGCTTTAAGTATCTCGACTTTTGCCTCGATGCCGGCAACCTGAGCTTTTTCAGATTGCGGCGTTTTTTCAGATGCCGAGCTTTTTGCTTTCCATTTCTTTGACTTGATCTCCCCCGTCTGTTTAAGAACGGCTTTGTATTGCGCCAGGTCCGCCTCAGCGTCGTTAAGCTTTTCCTTAGTTTTCGCCGCCTCGGCAGTAAGGGCATCTGAGCCATCCTTAAGCGACACAATCCCCGTCTTGTCTCTCAGCGACTTTAGGGTGTCCTCTGTTTGGTTTAAGCGCGCTCGAACCTGATCGGTTTGCTGGGTTACAAAATCGAAGGCGCCAGCGGAGCGGTGCACTTCAAGATGCTTGATGAAATAACGACTCAACAGCTCCTGCAAAACGAGCGGGGCGATCTGCGGGTCTTGATTTTTGTAGGATACGAAAATGATGTTGCTGCCCTTCGTAGAAACTGCACTCAACCCCGAACTAACGACGCCGGCTGCTGCAGTTTCTGTTGCCGCCGCTCCGGAACTCGGCAGCAATCGTTTGGGACCGATCGCCTGGGCGACTTGCACGGCCAGATCCCAACTGGTCAGAATCGCGATTTCAGCGCCGATCACTTTGTCCACGTCATTGCTGGATGTGCCCGAGGGCTTCGCACCCTCGATCGGGTCGACCGCGCTCCTTTCCAGAACATAGCGCACCAGCAACTTGGCCTGGGACTCGTACACAGGCGGACAGAAAAAATAAAACGCCGCCGCGGCGATGATGCCCACCGCCGCGCAAAGTAAGATTGTCCATTTGCGCTTGAACAGAGCAAAGAGGATGGCGTTCACGTTCAGCCCGGAGTGTTGTTGCGTTTCCCGTCGGATTTCAGCCATAGTCTAACCTCTAGTCGAGATGCGGGTAGATCATTGAGCCCGCCAGCCGGTTGAAGACCAATGGCAACCTGCCAAAGATCTTCTTGTGGAACCCGGAGTCATGGGGGGCTGCAATTAAGCACTGCCGGCCCGATGGATCAACTCGGAAGTAATCAATTGTTTCTTCCTCCGTGTCCCAGGAAAGTTTAAATCGTCGCAAACCATCATTTTCGCACTCGGTGCGCCCGAAGTGCAATTTCTCCGCACCGTTGCGCGCCAAAAACTGAATGCCTTGCCACATGACAAGGTTATTTGCGCGGAACTCCTGGAATCTTTTGTCGGAAGCGCCGTATTTATAAAGAGCGTTCTTTCCGAAGCGGAAGAAGATCGCGGCGGCAATGGGGCGCGATCCGCGGTGTGCGAGGACAATGAAACCGAGACCGGGTTTAATGATGTGATCGTAGATGTTCAGGAAAAACGAGGCCGGTTGCGGCGGGAGACCGTGACGCCGGCGCGTTTGAACATGAAGCCGGTAAAAATCGCCAATGGCCGGGCGATTGCGGACGACCACCGCGCTCACATCGCTGCGTTCTGCTTTGCGAATGGCCCGGCGGACTGGACCGCTGAAACGAGTGCTCAACTCTTCGGCGCCCCTGCGCAAATCGAGTGTATGCCCGTAAAATTTCGTGGCTGACCTCGCGGCGAGTTGAAAGAATTTCCCCCCGCGTATTTCAAGGTGTTTCCAGCGGCGTTCTTGTGCGAAGCGAACGAGCCGATCTCTTACCAAGCCCATCGCTTCTGGATCAAAAATAAGCGGTTCGCATGCATCGCTAAATGGAAGGCAGACGCCGCGGCGGCCCGTGAACGGACTGCGCACTTCCATCAGCGGAATCAACGCCGCCAATCTGCGCCCGCGTGAAAACTGAAGATAGAAAGGTCGATGGTTATAAGTTTCGTGAAGCACCTTTGCCCAGGCACTGGTGTGGAAACAACCGGCATCGCGATGCAAACCAACAACGGCATCCCAACGCGGATCGTGGACAGGATCGAGAATCCGCATTTGCAGCGATTTGCTGGTTGTCTTCGGCTCGACGAAAGAATAATCACCCGAGACGGACGCCGTTTCTTTCGTTCCTGATTCAGCTTGTTGAAACGTCTTCAAAATTCTCAGTAGATGAGCGCTCTCGCCCCAACGGTTTCGCTGACGCAGCGAGCGAACATATTCGATTTGGCCTCAGGCGTTATGTCCAGCGTGACGAGCTGGTGCGCAGCTGGTTCGCCACTCATCTGGTGAATGCTTCAGCCTGCACAAGCGATTCCGCTTTGGCGGCTCCGAGAGCCGGCGCTGCACCATGCGGACTAGAAAATGTCACCGGTGCGCCGTGCATCTTGATGGAAGCGGAAGCCCCTTCGAGGATCCTGATCATCTCCAGCCCCTGACGGCCACCCGTTATTGGTTGAGAAAGCGTTTCGATGCAATCAATAAAATGCTGGCAGGCCACCTTTAGCGGTTCCTCCTGCTGGATGTACGGGATGTAGCTGTCCCCGTAATGGTATGAGTATTGAAATTCAGCGAATGTATCGTAGTGCGGCGGCCGTTCTACGCGCACATCGTAGATGCGGATTTTTTCAAGCGTGGGCAAATCGTCATATACGATCATGCGCCGCGTGCCGACGATGGTCATTTCGCGAATTTTCCTCGGCTCGAGCCAACTGCTCTGGATGGTGGCGAAGCGCTTGTGCGGGAAGGAGAGTGACATATTAGTCACGTCCTCCACCTGCGGCGTGATATGAGCGTTTCCCTGGCAGTTAACCGCAGTCGGAAATTCGCCGAGAATATGGAGAATGATCGAAATGTCGTGCGGCGCCAGATCCCAGGCGACATTGATATCCTTTTGGAATAGTCCCAGGTTGAGACGCCGACAATTAATGTAGCGGATGTCGCCCAGATCCCCGGCTTCAACAATTTCGGCAATCTTTTGCACTGGCGACGAATAGAGAAAAGTGTGATCGATCATCAAAACGAGACCGTTGCGCTGAGCGATTTCGATTAGTTCCTCACACTCGGCGGAAGAGGACGCCATTGGCTTTTCGATGAATGTATGCTTGCCTGCGAGCAAGCTCGCCTTGGCCAATGAATAATGATGCTTGACCGGCGTGGCAATGACGACGGCGTCCAACCTGCTATCATGAAGAAATTGCTGCGAGTCGGTGGTACCTTCCACATCCGGATACAGCGTGCTGAGATGTTTTAAGCGCGCCGCATTGACGTCGCAGACCATTTTGAGCTCGCAGTCCGGAAGACCTTTGAAGTTGCGAACCAGAAGCGGTCCCCAATAACCGCATCCGAGCACGCCGACCGCGATTTGTTTTTTCATATTTTTCGAGCTGATTCCTTCAGTAGGCACCCTGCGCAGAGACGTTGCCGAGAATTCGCTCGCAGCGTGAGGAGCTCATCTAGTGTCCCGCATGCTTACTACTACGGAAATTGAAGGGGAAAGGTCGCTAATATTTTGCAGGGATGAAAGAGTAACCCGGCAAAGTGCCAATCCAGAGGCGATGTTTCCAATATCTCGGCGAGTTGCGTCTCCCGGGCCGCGCTCAGTAGTTCTTTTTGTAGGGATCTGAACAAGTGCCACCAGAGCTTACGAAAGTCTCGCCGGTCCTAACGACTCGCAGTTTTCCAGAGGCAACTAATGACTTTCTGCGCTGCCAGATCGGCCGGATGGTAAGCAAGCGCCACGATCCAGTCTTTTCGAGCTGATTCCTTCAGTTTTGTAAAATCTGCGTGGTCGGTGAACGACGCTTTCCACTCTGCCGACTGCGCGCGTGTGTGTGTGCCGCCGGCTGAGACTCGAAGAGTTGCCCAGCGATAACGGCGCCGGTCTTGAGCATAATTTTCAGATCGAGCAGGATCGAGACGTGCTTGAGATAGAACAGATCCATCGCGA
>VBQC01000152.1 GCA_005887825.1 Verrucomicrobiota bacterium
TTTCCTCGATGTCCAATTCAATTGTGCCGCGACTCAGATGCGTTGCATTTGGGATGTGTTCTTCGTCCCATTCGTCTTTCTCTCGTACATCGATAATCAGCGCTTCGCCGTTTTGCGATTTCGCTGCCGCCTCGGCCGGCAAAATTTCGGTGACCTTTTTCTTCGCGCCGGCGACGAGCTTTTCGAAGCGATTCACTTTGTGGTCCTAGGCCGCGCTATCCGCGTAATCCTCGATCAAGAATTTTGATCACTCGTAGCGCAGAGCTTCGATTGGATCGAGCGCGGCGGCTTTTCGCGCGGGATAAAAGCCAAAAAAAATTCCAACTGCGCCGCTAAATAAAAATGCGATGGCGATTGAGCTAAGCGAGATCAGCGTCGGCCAGTGCGCGTACGCCGACAAAATTTTTGATGCACCGACGCCGCAAATAATTCCAATCACACCGCCTACGGAACTGAGCGTCACGGCTTCAATCAAGAATTGCGTAAGGATATCGCTGCCATGTGCGCCTACCGCCATGCGCACACCGATCTCGCGCGTCCGTTCGGTCACGCTTACGAGCATGATGTTCATTATCCCAATCCCACCGACAACGAGCGAGACGCCCGCGATCGCGCCCAGCAAAAGCGTCATTATCCGTGAGGTAGCCGTGGCCGCCTCGGCGATTTCCTGTTGGTTACGCACGGTGAAATCGTCGTCGCGGCCGGGGCGGATATTATGCCGTTGTCGAAGTAGCGAGATAATTTGTTGCTGCGCTGCTTCGATCTGTCGCGCGTCGCCGATTTGCACGTTAATATTGCGCAAATTTGTGCCGCCAATGACGCGTTTCATCGCGCTCGTGTACGGCATGATCACGATGTCGTCCTGATCCATGCCCTGTGTGCTTAATCCTTTGGGCGTTAGCACGCCGGTGACCGTGAACGGTACCTCTTTGATGCGCAAAATCTGGCCAACGGGATCTTCGTTACCGTAAACCTGCGTCGCAGTCGTGCGGCCGATCACGCAAACTTTGTTGGCGCTGCGTACGTCTTGCGGTGTAAATGGCGCGCCGTCTGCCAGCGGCCATTGCCGAATATCAAAATAATCTGCCGACTCCCCGTAAATGCGAGTGAACCAATTTTGGTTTCCGGCAGCCACTTGAGTCGTTGAAACAACTTCCTCACTCACTCCGACGACGCCCGGCACTTCGCGCCGAATCGCTTCCGCGTCTTCCACCTTTAACGTTCCCGCGCCGCCCCAGCCGGTCCGAATGCCGCTGGAGGTCGTGCTTCCGGAGAAAATCAGAATGACATTTTGACCGAGGCTCGCGATTTGAGCCTCCACTTGCGCTTTGGCGCCGTTACCGATTCCCACCATGGCAATGACCGCGCCAACGCCAATAATGATTCCGAGAGCGGTCAGGACCGAACGCATTTTGTTCCTGCGCAACGCGCGGAACGCAACGTTAAATGTCGATCCTACTCGCATAAATCTGCATCGCCTGTCCGAGACAGCCGGGGATTAAATTCATAAGGTAGGCGGTGCTTCCGCGCCTTGGATTCTTACCAACTCGCCGGCCGCATTGGCTCTGCGAGCAACCGGCCGATCCTCAAGAATCACCCCATCGCGCATGATCACGTTGCGTCGCGCATAAGCCGCAATGTCCTGCTCGTGCGTCACCATGATAACTGTGATTCCGCGCTCATTCAGCTGCTGGAAAATTGCCATGATCTCCACACTCGTTCGACTATCGAGATTGCCGGTCGGCTCATCCGCGAGCACCACTTCGGGGTCGTTAATCAACGCGCGAGCGATCGCCACACGCTGTTGCTGACCGCCTGAAAGCTGGCTTGGATGATGATCTTCGCGACCGCCAAGACCTACCGATGCAAGGACGCGATCGGCTTTTTCGCGGAGCTGCGCATTTGTTAAGCGCTGCGCGCTGTAAAGCAGCGGCAATTCGACATTCTCTCTCGCCGACGTGCGGGGCAGGAGATTAAAATTCTGGAAGACGAAACCGATCTTGCGGTTGCGAATATCGGCAAGTCGATCGCGATCAAGTCCGGAAACGTCCGCGTCGTCCAGAAGATAATGGCCCGCAGTGGGACGGTCGAGGCAACCGAGAATATTCATGAGCGTGGATTTCCCGGAACCGCTCGCGCCCATCAGCGCCACGAATTCGGCACGATGAATCTCAAGAGAAACGCCGCGCACGGCGTTCACTTCCATTTCGCCAGTGTTATACGTCTTGTGGACATCGAGTAGCTTGACGACTGCGCCGTTGTTGTTCATTTCGATTATATGATCACAAATGTTGTAGTCGCGTCTCTGTGAGACGCGCCTCGCACGCGTTGCAAATATTTCAGCGCCACGCTTCGCCCAGCGAATCGGCTACAGCAGCCTGCGAGCGAAAGGACGGATTCCTCTTCCATGAGAGCTATGGAAACCTTCGCGGCCCGCCACCGAAGGGATTTGCGGGAGCCGATGGCGCTGCCGCTGTCGAGGTCAGCTCGGCCGTCACAACACGATCGCCCTCTTTCAGGCCATCGAGCACTTCGGTCATAATCCCATCGCTGATGCCAGTCTTAATTTGCACCGGCCGCGGACGGCTGGCGCCACCTGGCCAAACATAAACCGTGCGCTCAGCTCGCCCCTCCTGCGCAGTACTACTGCGTCCTTCGCCAGGCCGTCCTGCGCGGCTCGTGCTTGTTCGTCTTATCTCAACCGGCGTCGCATCCGGCGGCCGATAGCGCAGCGCCGCGTTCTTGATTTGCAGCACATCATCCTTGTGCGCGATGGTGATTGAAACGTTTGCCGTCATTCCCGGCTTCAGTTTCAAATCGGGATTACGTACTCCGATGACGGTGTCGTAAGTCACAACGTTTTGCACGGTGATCGGCGCGTTCCGCACCTGGACGACCTTTCCATGAAACGTCTGCATCGGAAAAGCGTCCACCGTGAAATCGACGTTCTGATCGATTTTAACGACGCCCACATCCGCTTCCGCGACATTTGAGTCGATCTGCATTTTGGTGAGATCGTTCGCGATCGCGAAGATGACGGGCGCCTGTAAACTGGCTGCGACCGTCTGGCCAACATCGACACTGCGCGAAATCACCACCCCGTCGATTGGCGAGGTGATTGCGCAATGCTCGAGATCGGCCTTCGCCTTATCGAGCGCGCCCTGTTTGATCTTCACGTTGGCTTCGGCTTGATGAAGGTTCGCCACCGCCTGATCGACGTCAGCCTGCGACGAAGTCTTCTTTGCAAATAATTCCTGGGTGCGTTTGCCGTTTACTCTCGCGAGCTCAAGCGCAGCCTGTGCATTCGCCAGATCGCCCTCTGTCTGAGTGACGGTTGCCTGAAAAAGCACCGGATCGATTTGCGCGACCACCTGGCCCGCTTTCACCTCGGAGTTAAAATCCGCGAACAACTTCGCGATGTTTCCTGAAACCTGACTGCCCACCTGCACGTTGACCACCGGATTCAGTGTGCCGGTCGCGGTAACGGCCTGGGTGATGGGACCGCGCGTTATCGTTGCGGTCTGATAATTTGCAGCGTTTCCGCTGCGGCATTGCCGGATAACAAACGCGATAATGAGCAGCCCAACGACCAGGACGAGCCAGGAAAAAAAGCGTTTCATGCGAGTGGAGGTTGACTGCGCATATAAGTAAGTGACAGGAAGAGGTAATGCGCCGTTACATCGAAATCTACTCCATCATCCTGCGCAATTCGCTCATTCGCGAGATGAGCTTTAAGGCAAACTTCCTTCTCTGGATGATTGTGGAGATCCTCTGGTTCTGCGGGCAGATTGTTTTCTTTAGCATCATCTTCGGACAGGTCGATCACATTGGAGATTGGACGAAATGGGAAGTGGTGCTGCTCGTTGGCACGCATCAAATCATCGCGCAACTCTTCCAAGCGTTCTTTTTTGTGAACGTCGCAAACATTCCTGAATTGGTGCGCACCGGAAAACTGGACTCGCTGCTCGTGTTACCTCTCGACAGCCAGTTTGCTGTTTCCACTAAACAATTCGCCCTCGACAGCATCGTCAACGCGGCGCTGGGTGGTGTGGTAGTCTGCGTTTCGCTGTCGCAGCTTGGGGTCGTGCCAACCCCAATGTCGATCTTGCTGTACCTGGCCGCGCTCGGATTTGGCGTCGCCGTGCACTACTCCATCATGCTCGGCCTGGCAGCGGTAAGTTTTTGGATCGTGCGGGCGCAAGGCTTGGTTTACGGCTACTTTAACTTCCTGAACATTGCTCGCTATCCGGATGTGATTTTCCCACGGATTTTTCGCATGATCTTCGGCTGGGTCATTCCGGTCGTAATTATTGCGAACATCCCCGCCAGGCTGCTCATCAAATCCCTTGGACAACCAGTGCAGCTGATGCTGCACCTTGTCATTGCATCGAGCATTATTTTTTGGCTCTCCCGCATTTTCTGGAGGTTTGCGCTGCGGCATTATTCGAGCGCCAGCTCGTAGACAGAGGAGAGCGACAGAGTGCCGCTCGATTTTTCAGGCGAAATCTCCGCTTGCGCGGTGGAGGAAATGTCCTTAATTAAGCCTCCGTTTTCCCCGGCGCCCCAACAGAAGACGCCTTTCACGTTATGGCTAAATCAAAGAAAAAGAAAAGTTCTGCGAAAAAATCCGCTGCGCGTAAGCCGCGAACGGCGCGCAAAGTCTCCGCCAAAAAGCCGGTCTCGAAGAAGGTCGTACGCACCTCGGTGAAGGCGCAGAAACGGCCTCCAAAATCTCCGAGATCGAAGCAGAAAACCGACCTTTCACGCAGTCCGCTTGCGCTAATGGGCAACAACAATCATCGCGAACGCAGACTCGATCCATTTATCCGCAAGCAGAAACAAAATCTCCTCCAGCTCCGCGATGCCATGGTTGATTCCATGACCGGCGTTGCTCAGGATACTCTTCGTTCCCGGGCTGAAGGCAGCGAAGCCTCGGCGTTTGGAATGCATCAAGCGGATGCAGGATCGGACGCTTACGACCGGGATTTTGCGTTGAGTTTGCTTTCCCAGGAACAGGACGCGCTCTACGAAATCGATCAGGCGCTTAAACGCATCGAGCTCGGCACCTACGGCGTCTGCGAGATGTCGGGCAAACCAATTCCGCGTGCGCGCCTTGAAGCAATTCCGTTCGCGCGTTTCACCGTGCAATGCCAATCGCAGCTCGAAAAGCAAAGTAGAGCTTCCCGCGTCCGGCAATCGGTCACATCGCTCTTTGGACTCACCGAGGAGGAAGGCGGTGAGGCCGAAGAAGAGGAAGCTGCGCCCGCCGAAGTGAAGGAGTAACAACAATGGCGCAGGAAATTATCACGCTTGAATGCACCGAGGCGAAAGCGCTCGGTAAATCGCCTTCGCGCTATATGACCACGCGGAACAAGAAAAGCCCGCGCACGCCCAACCGGCTCGAGAAAAAGAAATACAATCCGTCTTTAAAGCGGCATACGTTGCACCGCGAAACGAAATAATTCTCAATGGGACCCAAGACCGCCAAACGCCGTTCCGCATTTCGTCGCGCGAACCGCACCATGCCGCGCCGCCGGATCGACATCGCCATCGAGGCGATCGATTACAAGAATCCCGATCTCCTGAAAAAATTCGTCACCGAGAGCGGCAAAATTCTCCCTCGCCGCGTCACCGGCATGCCCGCGCATCTGCATCGCAGGATCACCCGCGAAATCAAGCGCAGCCGCTCCGTGCTCTTGATGAAATAGCTGTAGCGGCGCTCTGTGAGCGTCGCATCATTTCCGGAGCATTTCGAGCGACGGTCATAGACCACCGCTACGACTCTACGCCTTCCTCGTTCGCTCGCCCTGCTCGATTAGCTCCCAAAATTCGCGCGTTTCGCCCAACTGCGCGTCTTCCGAAACCGGCAGTTTGCTGCGGAAAAGAAAGTCGCGAAACGTGTTCTTGTGCAAAACGCGATGGACGGTCACGCCCTCATCGGTCTTCGCGAAATAAATCCGATAATCTTTCGCGCGATAACGGTATAACTTTTTTCCCTTGCGCTGGATCAGACCAAATCGCTCGGAATCGAGGTGATCCAGATCCTCGGGTAAAATTTGGAACTCGGCCAGCAACTTAAGCTGCAATTTCTTCGGGAGCGCCGATATCTCTGCGGCGCTCAATTCGTTGAAGATGATTTGGAACATGTGGGGAGGTAAATCGTTACAAAGTTACAAAGGTTAAACCGGTTGTCGCCTTATACAAAAACGCGACGGACGCGGCTGCCAACTTGGGTGATAATTTCCCAGGTAATCGTGCCGGCGCGTCCGGCCAGCTCCGCGCAGGAAATTTCCTCGTTGCCGTCGCGCCCCATCAGAACTGCTTCGTCGCCCACTTGGAGATTGTCGATCTTACTCACGTCGATCATTATCAAGTCCATCGTCACCCGCCCAAGCAGAGCGCAGCGCTGGCCGCGAACCAAAACGGCGGCATCGCGATTGGAAAGGTCCCATGGGTATCCATCGGCGTAACCAGCTGATAACGTGGCGATCCGCATCTTTCGAGGAGTTATGAAGGTTCGGCCATAACTGATGGAACTTCCCTTCGGCATATCGCGCACGAGAGCAATTCGGGTTTTCCATATCATCACCGGTTTGAAAAGCTTTTGAAACTCTGGCAGCGGCGAAATACCGTAAAGCATGATGCCGGCACGCACGATGTCGAAGAGCGGATCACTAAACGCTAGTGTGCCGGCGCTTTGCAACACGTGCGCTTTGAAATCTCCCGGAACCGCAGCGCGAAGTTGCTTAACGATTTTGCCGAATCGCTGAAGCTGCTCACGGGTGTAGTTTGCGTCCTCATTCGAAACCGGCAGATGTGTCGAGATGCTATGAATCTTGATGTTCAGGAGCGCCGGGAACTTTTGGAAAACGTCCAAGGCTTCGCTCTCTGGGACGCCCATGCGGCCCATTCCGGTGTCGATCTTGAAATTGATCGAGATCGGTCCTTCGCGTGCTACCCGATTGAATTCCCCTGCTTCCTCGAAAGAAGAGATGGTCGGAATAAATCCGCCCTCGGCGATTGTCGCTATTTCCTGCGGCAAAGCGGGACCCAGAATCATGATTGGATGGGGCAGCGCGGCCCGAAGTTGGATGGCTTCTTCCAAGTTTGCGACGCCGAATAATTGCGCGTCTTTCCCCAAGGTTTCTGCCACACCGACCAGGCCGTGGCCATATGCGTTTGCTTTCACGACCGCGAGAAGTTCGGCCGCTCCAATTCGATCACGCACAACTTTCGCATTGTGGCGCAACGCTCTCCGATCGATTTCTGCCCAGCAACGATAACTCTCGTTCATAAAATATTCAGGAACATAGTCATTCTGCCTGTTCGCAACATTGGACAGGCTACAAGCTGCTACAAACCTGTTGGGCGCACAGGCTCGCCGGAGCGAGTCCGTCCGGTGGCGGACTGAAAGCCTGTGTTCCCGCTACCTGCTTCTTTTGGCATGGTGACGTGTGGTTCTTTTAAGTACATCGGTTCGAGCGGCGGCGAAGAAAAGCTGCGGCCGGGATCTCGCGCAAGCCGCGCCAGCACAACTGCCGAAGGATAGCGGATCACTGCGCGGTCAAATTGCGGCAGCGATTCGGAACAAAAGATTGGCATGTCACCTTCAAGGTTGGCGAGTTTGCTCTTCAGTTCCACTTCAGTAAACAGCGTCGGGCCTTCCACCATTTCGTTCGAGCAGATGTGCGCGAAGAAAAACGATTTTCGGCGCGCATCGCCGATCACACAATAGTCGGCGGCTTCGATTGCGCAGATCGATGGAAGACCGATCAGGCGCGCGCCAGATGCAACTTGCAATCCAATCGCGGCTGAGATCGCGATACGCGTTCCGGCATACGAACCCGGTCCAAGCCCAACCACAATGATTTGCGCAGCACCAAATTTTTTGACGACGTTGTCAAGATTCTCGAAAAACGCGGAGGAATTTTTCCGATCGTTTGGCCAGTCACGCGCGAGTTCGGTCTCACCGTCCAGCCAGGCGAGGCTGCCGCGCGCAGTGGAAAGTTCGAGCGCTAAAATTTTCATTTTAAGGTAATTGCCCGCGCATTCTCTGATTTTATCTCAAACGAAATCCAGCGCGCTTGCTCGGGAATGAATTCTGGAAACCGGTCGGCCCATTCAATCACCGAAACGCCGTCGCCAAAGAGGTAATCGTCGAGTCCGAGTCGCGCGACCGACGGTCGGTCTTCCAGGCGAAAAAAATCGAAATGATAAACGGGCAACCGCCCGCCTGGATATTCGTGCAGAATCGCAAAGGTCGGGCTGTTCACCGCGGCGCCACTGCCCAGTCCAGCTACAAGACCCTTGGTAAATAGAGTTTTGCCACTTCCCAGTTCGCCTTTGAGGGCCAAAATCGCCCCCAAGCCGACGTCCTTTGCGAATCGCCCTCCGATCGCCTCCGTTTCAGCCGGGCTGTTGGAAATGAACGTAGCCACGAGGCAAGTTTTGATTTTCGATTTTTCGATCTAGCTGGCCGATGCGAGTGAGCGGCAATTTCGGAAATTTTTTTCGCCACTCACGTTGCAATCGTTTGCTCTGCCGCGGTGAAATGGCAAAGAGCAACTCGTAATCTTCACCTTCCGAAATCGCATTGTCGATCTTCACGCCGCTGGTAAGCGGCAAATTCTTCACCTCGATTGCGAATCCGACCTGGCTGGCGCGCGCAAGCCTCGGAAGATCGACTCCAAGGCTGTCGCTCAAATCCATCATGGCGCGGATGGAGAAATTTTTCGTGAGCCAGCGCGACTCCGCAATACGCGGGACAAAGTGCAAATGCTTTCGCTTCAGCGCGCCACCGAGCCGGCCAGTGACAAAAAGATCATCACCAGCTCTGCCGCCTCGACGTGATACCCAGCGATTTCTCTCAACGAATCCAACAACGCTCACGGAAATGGTAATCGGACCTCGTGTGCTGCTCGTTTCGCCGCCGACGATGCTTACTTCGAACCGCTTTGCCGCCCGGCTGAGGCCACGATAAAGTCTTTTCACCCACTCGCCCTCCGTTTGTTTCGAGGCAATCAGAGTGATGAGCGCAAACTGAGGCACCGCGGACGCCGCGGCAAAATCGCTGAGCGGCCGCATCATCGCTTTCCAGCCAATATTGAGCGGCCTGGCTCCGGGCAAGAAGTGAACGCCTTCGACAATGCAATCGGTTTTGAGCACCAGAAAGTCGCGGCCGGCCGGCATTTCCACAACAGCGCAATCATCGCCCGCGCCTGCGACGACCGTCTTTCCCAGCGGCAGATGAGGCAAAAGCTGGTCAAGCAGCCGGTCCTCGCCGACCTGGCGCAGTTTCATTGCGAAAAGATCTCTGGGAACGCAAGCGCAGTGAGGGTCACCGAATTGAATAGCGAATGCATCGTCATCGCGACAAGAATCGAACCGCTCCATTCATAAGCAATGGTGAAGCAACTTCCCAGAACGAACAGTGGCACAAAAGAAGGCAAATGGGTGTGCGCAGCCGCGAAAAGCAGCGCGTTCGCGGTGATCCCGAAAAAACGGCCGAAATAGCGCCTGATTACCCCGTAGAGAAAAAACCGAAAAAGAAATTCCTCAACCACGGGCGCGATCGCCACTGCGAAAACGATGATCATAATTCGCTGCTGGATCGTGCGCGATCCACTGAAAAGCTCGACGATGTTCTGCCTGCTCGAATCGCTTCCGAAAAGGCTCTGCGTAAGTGTGGTGGCAAGCGAGATCAAAGGATAGGCCGCCAACAACAGAATTATCCCCGTGCCCAAGGCCCGAACAAAACCAATTTTGAACAAGCCCGCTAATGAGCCAATATCGAACCCCCGGAGCCGCAGAAAAGTCACGATGAACAGCACTACGGCAACCGTGAAAACGAGGTTTGCCAAAAGATTGCGCGTACCGAGCTGGGTCGCGGGATGCGAAACCGAGGAGCCGATGTTGAGCAACAGAAAACCGATTAATGCCGCAGCGAGCATTGCTTCAGGCAGCCCGAATCTCTTCGTGGGTTCGCCGACAGGCGCCGATGTTCGCGCGCTGATCTGCCGAATCAACGAGATGTAAACATAAATGCTAACGAGAAGGTAAAGGAGGGAAAAGACGATTACAGCGTAGTTCGGGGCGGCTCCGAGTGCCGCGAAGAGGCTGTCGGATTGCATGCGCACAAGTATCTACGGCGCGTAGTAGCTTGGCAGAAAATACGCACGTCCCGATTCCAGTTGCGGAATGAGCTGTTTGGGAAGTTGCAGTTCGATTTTTGAATCTGCCTCTCCGAATATGCGCAAGAACCGGCTCAGACTGAAGGGCGGGCCGTATTTCACAACTTTCGCTTCCGGCGCATTCCCCAATTGTTTCGCTTTAGCAAACGCGTCATCCAATTCACCGAGGCCATCAATCAGTTTGTTGTCGAACGCGTCCTTCCCGGAAAGGATTCGGCCGTCGGCGATGGTGTTGCGCAGCAGATCGGCCGGCAGATTTCTCTCTTTTGCGACAATGCCGAGAAATTTGTCATAAGTTTTCATAATGAAACTCTGGACAAGCTCGCGTTCCTCCGGCGTGATCGGTCGCGCGCCGTTGAGCATGTCCTTAAATTTGCCGCTTTTGAAAATAACGGAAGCAAGTCCGACTTTGTTAAACAATTGCTCGTAGTTCAGGGTTTGGATGATGACGCCGATGCTCCCGGTGATCGTCGTTTCGCTTGCCATCAGATACTTGCCGCCGCAGGAGACGTAATAACCGCCTGAGGCGGCGAGCGAATCCATGTAAACTACAACCGGTTTCCTCGCGCGCGTCTTGATCAGGGCGCTGTAGATCGCATCGGAGGCGGTCACCTCTCCGCCGGGGGAGTCGACTTCCAGGACGATGGCTTTGACGTGAGTGTCGTCGCGAGCCTGTTGCAGCCCTGCGCGCATGTCATCGACCATCGAATCGGAAACGGTGCCCGGGAGCGAAGAACTGATTAAACCGCGCATGGTGATGACGGCGATTTTGTCAGCACTTCCGCGACCGCCTCGCTCAAGCAGTATCTCTCGGAAGCGCGGGATTGCTTCCGGTTCGCGCATACCGGCAAAGCGCTGAAACGCGGCGATCATCAGCACGAAGTTGACGAACAGACTGGCGCAAAGCGCGACGAACAAAAAGATACTAAGACAACCGAGTTTGCGATCTGCTGCCATGACGGGAGAAAACTGCCGGAGAACCGCTGCGCGCACAAGCGCTTTTCACATGATGCCATCCGCCTGAGCTGCCAAGAATTCACCGCGTCGAGGGATCACCCAATTTCTGTCGGCCTCTCGCAATGCATCCGCGATCTGTGCTCGCTTTTGTGGATCGTGAAATACATACCAGATGCCGGCTGCAGTTACGAGCAACTGAAGCAACATGATGCCGATGCGTTTCATCGCCGAGTCTTCCGCCATTGCTGTCGCTTGTGGATCAACCGCACGATCGACCTGCTTTTCCTGCGCTCTTGCGCGGGATGTTCCGTGCTGGTGTTGGAAGCCAACGCCACTATTGGCGGCGGCGCGCGCTCGGCTGAACTGACGCTGCCCGGTTTCGTCCACGATCTCTGCTCGGCAGTTCATCCGCTCGCTGCCGGTTCGCCTTTTTTCAAAACTCTCCCACTCGATCGATTCGGGCTCACCTGGATTCAACCAGATATCCCGCTGGCGCATCCGCTCGATGATGGGACCGCCGCATTTTTGCATCGTGATGTCGATCTTACAGCAGCGCAATTGAATATCGACGGACCCGCCTATGGGCGGCTGTTGAAGCCCCTTTCGCGCGACTGGTAAAAATTGGCCGCCGAATTTCTGCGA